>JAKBBV010000003.1 GCA_021808285.1 Pseudomonadota bacterium
CGACAGGGCCGAAAAGGCCAGGAAGGCCACGCCCAGGGGGCTCAGGACCCGATGCAGGGCGGTGGGGGCGGTATCGACCTCGTGCATGGATCGAGCTTTCCGGGCGGCCGGCGGCGAAGTCAATCGAGAGGCGGCGACGGGCAACATCTTCCCCCAGGCCGAGACGGAATCGGGCGCGACGCCTCGCCAGCGATCATGCCCCCTGGGCCCGCCCGGCCATTCGGTAACTTTCCAGACGCAAGTTCAGGAGCGGAATGACGGGAAGATCAGCGACAGGGGTTGACAATATGCAAAGACCCGGCGCAAAATTCTGTCCTCCCTGCTCACACCTCCATGAACCGGAAACGGTCATGCCAGATTGTCTCGACCCCCGGCAGGCCCTGATCGCGCCCGTCGCCTTGCGCTCGGGGCCTGAACCAGGACGAGGAACCAGGACGAGGAACGCGGCCAGACTTTGGCCAGGATGCGGCCCATCCCGCAGCCATCCCGCAGCCATCCCGCAGCCATTCCGCAGCCATTCCGCGGCCAATCCTGTTGCCATTTGTGGCCAGACATGTTCCCAAACTGGCCGCATGAATTGGCGCCAAAGACCCCATAATCACAAATTCTTCTTATATTATTCAATGTGTTATTTGTTTTCGAATCTAGCCGTGATTTCAAAAACCCTCGCGCGATCCGAAACGGACCCTCTGGAAGGCGATCCGCCCTCCCTCGCCGGAATTCCTTGGCGGCGAGTCTGGGCGGACGGCCCTGGCCGATGGCGCGGTCGGCTCAGCGGCGCGGCGGGTGATCCTCCGCCTCGCCGGCGCGGTCGGCCGGGAGGACGGGCAGGATCAGCGCCGAGGGATGGGAGGCGTCGTGCAGGATCGTCTGGGTCGCCTTCACCGTCCGCGTCGTGGTCGCCAGAGTCGCGCCGGTGTTGGGATTGGGATCGAACTGCGGATAGTCGCTGGAGGAGATCTCCAGGCGCAGGCGATGGCCCGCCTTGAACAGGTTGGCCGTGGGCCAGACATGGATCTCATAGCGATAGACCTGGCCGGGAACGATTGGGGTCGGCTGGGTCAGGCTCTGGCGATAGCTGGCGCGCTGGATGCCGTTGGCCAGGTTGATCGCCCGGCCGTCGGGAAACACGTCCACCAGCTTGGCGGTGAAGTCGGTATCCGGCGCGGTGGAGCGGGCATAGAGCACCACGGTGATCGGCCCCACCACCTCAAGGGGCTGGGTCAGGACGGCGCTGGAATAGACCAGGATGTCGGCCCTCTGCTCCAGACCCGACTGGTCGAACTGGCCCTGCGGCCCGCTGGTCCAGGAACAGCAGGAATGGCCGCCCAGGCTCGGGACGGGATTTGCGGGGTCATAGACGTAGGCATCGCTCGCCTGACCGGCCGCGACCGCGCCCGGCGCCGGCGTTCCTGGACCCTCAAGGCGGCCATCGCCCATGACCGAGGCGGCGTGGCCGTCGCTGGCCAGACGCCAGGTCTCGCTCACCGTTCCGGGCACGGGCCAGGCCGCCGCGCGATGCCAGCGGCTCTCGCCCATGACGAAATAGTCCACCCGCGGGCCCGTGGCGACGCCGTTGTCCTCGCCTTTGAGGAAGTGGTCGAACCACATCAGCGTCAGCTCATTGACCGGGCTGTCGGCGACCTCGCCAAGGTCGTGCAGGCGGGGGCTGACGACGCTGTCGGGACGGCCCCAGCCGATATGCTCCCAGGGGCCGATGACAATGCGCTGATCCGTCCGGGCCTCCGCCGTGGCGCCGTGGGCCTGGACGCCGTTGAAGTTGCGAAGCGCGCCGTCGAGGAAGGCGTCATACCAGCCGTCGAAGGCGAGCACCGGCACGGCGACCTTGTCCCAGCGTCTCTCGATGCTGAAGGCCCGCCAGTAGGCGTCATCGGTGGGGTGCTTGAGCGCGTCGAAGAAATAGGGCGCCCGGGCCGGATCGTCCGGGCCGAACACGGGCACACGGTCATAGGGCGTAAAGCCCATCCACCTGGCCATCTGGTGCGTCGCCTCGGTCAGCGCCGCTTCGGACGCGCCGTCCTGGCGGTTGATCGCCGCGGTGCGGGCGATGGTCTCGTCCATCCAGGGCTCGATGAAGGCGAGACGGAAGGCGCCGTCCTCATAGGTCCAGCCCTGATAATAGTCCGACGCCGTGTTCGAGGGGACGATGGCCTTGAGCGAGGGCGGCGCGGCTGTGGACGCCAGCCACTGGGTCGCGCCCACATAGGAGGAGCCATACATCCCCACCCGGCCGTTCGATCCCGGCAGGCGCGCGGCCCACTCCACGGTGTCATAGCCGTCGTCCCGGTCGTGGGCATATTCGTAGAAGATCCCGTTCGAGGCCCCCTGCCCGCGGATGTCCTGAACCACAACGATATAACAGTGCGAGGCGTACCAGTCCGGCGTCTGGAAGCGGGAGGGCTGCACCTGCGCGGCGTCCTTGCCGTATTGGGTGCGCATGAGGATCACGGGGACCTTCTGATCGGTCGCCGGGCGATAGACATCGGCGCGCAGGACCACGCCGTCGCGCATGGTCGCGGGCACATTGGAGGTCTTCTCCACCTTGCAGGCCCCGCGCCCTTCAGAGGGCGGCCAGGCGGCCCGGGCCGGGCCCGCCGAGCCCAGGCCGGCGGCGAGCGAAACCACGCCAAGACACAGAACCGCCGCCGCGCCGCCGCGCCCACCCTGATCCGCCATCCGCCTCGCCCCTCCGTCTGTGGCTCGTCGCCGTCAGTAAAGCACGGCCATGGCCGAGCGGTCGAAATCCATCAGCTCTCCGGTCCGGCCCTCGCGGATCTTCACCGCCCAGAGCGGATCCTGCAGCACCGCGCGGCCCACGGCGACGAGGTCGAAATCGCCCCGGTCCAGGCGACGGATCAGCTCGTCCAGGGAGGCGGGCTTGGAGGCCTCGCCCCCGTAGGCGGCCACGAACTCGCCGGTCAGGCCCACCGACCCCACCGTGATCGTCGGCGCGCCGGTGATCTTCTTGGCCCATCCGGCGAAGTTGAGGTCCGAGCCGTCGAACTCCGGCTCCCAGAACCGGCGCTGAGAGCAGTGGAACACATCGGCGCCGGCCTCGGCCAGGGGCTGCAGCCAGGCCTCCATATCCTTGGGCGTGGGCGCGAGGCGCGCGGCGAAATCCTGCTGCTTCCACTGCGAGAGGCGGATGATGACCGGGAAGGCCGGCCCCACGGCGGCGCGCACCGCCTTGAGGATCTCGGCCGCGAATCGCGCCCGCTCGGCGATGGAGGGGCCGCCGAACAGGTCGGCGCGTTCATTGGTGCCGTCCCAGAAAAACTGGTCGATCAGATAGCCGTGAGCGCCGTGCAGCTCGACCGCGTCGAAACCCAGGCGCTTGGCGTCCGCCGCGGCGGCGGCGAAGGCGGAAATGGCGTCGGAGACCTCGGCGTCCGTCATCGGTTCGCCGAAGCGGTGACCGGGGCTGGACAGGCCGGAGGGGCTGTCATAGGCGCCGGGCGGCGACCAGTCCTGCCGTCGGCTGCGCACGGCTCCCACGTGCCAGAGCTGTGGCGCGATGAAGCCGCCTTGCGCGTGAACCGCATCCGCCACACGCCCCCAGGCGGCCAGCTCCGCCTCGCCGTGGAAGCGCGGAATATCGGGGTCATTGAGCGAGGCCGGTCGGCTGACCCCGGTCCCTTCCGTGACGATCAGGCCGATCTGGGCCGCCGCGCGCCGGGCATAGTAGGCCGCGACCTCTTCCGTCGCCACGCCTCCCGGCGACTTGGAGCGGGTCATGGGCGCCATGACCAGGCGATTGGGCAGGTCGAGCCCGTTGAAGGAAAAGGGCCGGAACAGGGATTCGACGCTCATGGGGCTCCTGTGGGACGATCACGCCCGCGGCTCGGCGCGGCGCCGGGATGTAGGGGAGGACTATTGGACTGGCGCGCGGATGATGTCACGCTGCGGCGTTGGGCGCGCCGAATGTTCAGCCTGGGTTCAGATTGGCGGAGCTAAGTGAGTCGAAGAGCGTCGCGTCGCGGGTCCACATTCCTGGCCCTGCGATGCGCCTGCGGAGAGGTTGGTCGAATGGGTAAGCGTCTTCGGGCGGCCGCAGCCGTCCTTGCGGCCGGGGCGGCGGCGATGACCGCCGCGCCGGCCTTGGCCCAGTTCCACGGCGGTGGCGGCGGCGGCTTCCACGGCGGCGGCGGAGGGTTTCACGGCGGCGGAGGGTTTCACGGCGGTGGCGGCTTCCACGGCGGTGGTTTCCGTGGCGGCGGTTTTCACGGCGCTTACGGCGGTTTCCACGGAGGCTATGGCGGTTGGCGCGGCGGCGGTTGGCGCGGTGGCGGCTGGGGTTACGGGCACGGCTTCTACGGCGGCTGGCGCGGCGGCTGGGGCGGCTATGGCGGCTGGGGTTGGGGTGGGTTTGGCCTGGGTCTTGGACTGGGTTGGGGCCTCGGCTACCCCTGGGGCTGGGGGTACGATCCCTGGGCCTGGGGTTATGATCCCTGGTTCGCCGGCTGGTACGATGATTATGCGCCGGTCTACACCGCTCCGGCCGTGACCACGGTCACGCCTGAGGATTACGGCTGTGACGGCTGGCGCTGGGACGCCCAGGACGGCAAGTACGTCCCCGCGAAGGTGTCCTGCGACTGAGGCTGACCCGCGCCTGAAGCTGTCCTGGGGCTAAGTCCCCGTCGAAGGCGCGGCGGTCAGCCGCCGCGCCCGCGAGGCTCAGCTCAGCCGACGGTGTCCAGCATCTCGATCTGAGGACGCCCGTCCATGTGCGGCCCCATTTCGCGGCCGATTTCCTTGAAATAGTCGGTCTGGCCGTGAGCGGCGAGGGCCTCCTGGTCGGCATAAAGCTCCAGTACGCGATAGGTATTGGCTTCCGCGCGGCTCTTGGTCAGCTGATAGAGCTTCGCCCCGGCCTCGTTGGCGCGGACCTTCTCGGCAAGCCTCGTGAATACGGCCTCGAACGCCGCGCCCTGTCCGTCCTTCACCTTGATGGTGGCGATGATGCCGATCATCGGGTCCTCCTGTTGTGATTTGCGGAGGAGCTATAGGACAGCCCGGGGGCCGCGGCCAGACGTGGGAGCGACTTGCGGAGCGACTTGGGGCGCGGCTTGGGACGTGGTTTCGAGCGCGGTGTCTCGGCGGCCGCTCGCAGCCCCGACAGGGATCAGGCGGACTGATCCCAGCCGTAGGCGACCCAGGAGTGGCCCCCCAGGTGGCGGGCTTCGAGGACACCCTCCGGACCGGCGCTCCGGCTTCGGCCCTGGCGCGCCTTCACTCCGGCCATCGCGAAGGCCAGAACGACTGCGCTGATCGCACCCACCAGGATCAGGCCAAAGGCGACCAGCACCGCCAGCAGCGCCCCTATCGCCAGAGCCCCCGCCCAGGCCGCTCCGCCAAGCAGCGACCCGACGACCCTCGCGGGCGAGAAGCCTGACCCTCTGCGGGGAGCGGGACCCTGCGGCGACGCCGCAAACACCTCGGTCATGAACGCCTCTTCCAGCGCCCTTCGCCGTATCGCCGGCTCGGCGCCTCTTTGCTAATGTGAACGTTCCAGTCCCAGCGTCAACAGGCAGCGATCGCCTTCAGGAGCGGGCCCCGATCACATTCCCGGGACAAGCGCCCGCCCTCACGCGGACGCGGGCCTGGGACAAGCGCCCGCCTTCAGGCGGACGGGGGCCTGGGACAAGCGCCCGCCTTCAGGCGGACGGGGGAGGGCGACGCCTCTTGATCATCCCCTCGTCAGGACTAAACACCCAATCCGCAGCCTTCCGGCGCCAGAGACAGATCCATGCCCCGTCGCCTTCTCCTCGTTTCCGGCCTGATCGCCGCCCTCGGCCTCTGCGACGCCCATGCTCAGTCGCCGCCAGCCCAGCCAGGTCCTGCGGCAGGCGCCGTCACGCTGGACACTGGAGATCAAGGCGAACCCTTGCCCGCCAACGCGCCGAAGGACCCCTATTTCCTGGCTGCCTGGTGCTATGGGGCGCTCGATCAATACCTCTACATCTACGAGCAGATCATTCCTCAGCTCCAGGCGATCGATAAGGAGTTCGGCTCGAGCGTGAAGAACGAGGAGCGCCCCTACGCCTCCGACATGGCCGCCGCGCGCAAGGAGCTGAAGGTGCTCTCAGGGGCGGTCGAGGCCGCGGAAAAGGCCAGCATCCGGGTCATCGCGCCGCTGGGAGCGACGGAGGTCAGGGAGGGCCGCAATATCTGGTCGCTCGCCGAGACCGGCACGCGCCGCCAGCTCGCCGACGCCTGGCTGTCCTGGGCCTTGCCCGACGCCTGCGACGCCAATGCGCGGAGCCTCACCTCCCGTTCTGAGCTGCTCGGCGCGGCGCTGAAGTACAATGGACCTTCGGCGACGGACGTGCCGCCGGCCCCGGTGGTGGTCAAGGCTGACGAGGCGCCTGCGTCAACGCCGCCGCCGCCGACGCCGCCGACCAAAGCAGAGGCCGGCAAGGCCAAACCCGCCCCTCGCCGCGCCTCCGCCCTTCGCCACGCCCACGCCCACGCCCCGCGGCGCGCGCATGTGTCGCCGCCCGCCCCCGCGCCTGACGCTCCGGTGACCCCGGCCTCAAGCGACGCCAAGACGGACGAGGCCCTCGCGGCGCCGACGCCAGAACCGGCGGCCGACGCTCCCCATCCCTGAGGCTCAGGCCTTGGCGTAGGCGAGGATCGGCGCCAGCCAGCGTTCCGCCTCGGAGAGGTCCCAACCCTTGCGGATGGCATAGTCCGCCACCTGGTCGCGTCCGATCCGGCCGACGCCGAAATAGTGCGCCTCGGGATGGGCGAAATAGATGCCGCTCACCGAAGAGGCCGGGGTCATCGCGAAGCTCTCGGTGAGCGCGACGCCGGTCGCCGCCGTCGCATCGAGCAGATCGAACAGGGTCGCCTTCTCGGTATGGTCGGGCTGGGCGGGGTAGCCCGGCGCGGGCCGAATGCCGCGATAGCGCTCGGCCAGCAACGCCTCCAGGTCGAAGCCCTCGTCCGGGGCATAGCCCCAGAGTTCGGTCCGCACCCGGTGGTGCAGCGCCTCGGCATAGGCCTCCGCCAGCCGATCGGTCAGTGAGGACAGGAGGATCGCGGAATAGTCGTCGCCCTTGGCGCGAAAGCTGGCGGCGACGCCGCCGCGATCCGGCCCTGCGGTGACGGCGAAGCCGCCGATCCAGTCCTCCCCAGAGGGCGCCACGAAATCAGCGAGGGCGAGGTTGGCGCGGCCCTCCGACTTGGTCATCTGTTGGCGCAGGGTGTGCAAGCGCGCCCGGACCTGGGTGCGCGTCTCATCGGTCCAGACGACGATGTCATCGCCGTCCGAATTGGCGGGCCAGAAGCCGGCGACGCCTCGCGGCGCGAACCATTCCTCGGCGATGAGACGGTTCAGCAGGGCTTGACCATCAGCGAACAGGCTGCGGGCCGCGTCGCCAACCAGGTCATCCTCAAGGATCGCCGGATACCGGCCGACAAGTTCCCAGGCGGCGAAGAAGGGCGACCAGTCGATAAACGGCCGGATTTCCGCGAGCGAGAGATGAACCGGGCGCGCGCCAATGAAGGAGGGCCGAGGCGGCGGCGGCGAGGTCCAGTCTATGCGGAACGCATTCGCCCTCGCCTCCTGAAGGCCGGCGCGCGCCTTGCTGTCCTGACTGCGGGCGAACTGCTCGCGGATCTGCTCATATTCCGCGCGCGTTTCGGCCACGGCGCGCGCGCTCTCAGTTGGAGACAGTAGCGAGGACACCACGCCGACGGCGCGACTGGCGTCGAGCACATAGGTGGTCGAGCCCGAGGGATAGGCCGGGGCGATCTTCACCGCCGTGTGGGTGCGGCTCGTCGTGGCGCCGCCGATCAGGAGCGGGACCCTGAAACCGCGTCGCTCCATCTCCGAGGCCACGAACACCATTTCGTCGAGCGACGGCGTGATCAGGCCTGACAGTCCGATCGCATCGGCGCCGTGGGCCTGCGCCTCGTCGAGAATCCGGTCAGCCGGGGTCATGACGCCAAGGTCGATGACCTCATAGTTGTTGCACTGCAGAACGACCCCGACGATGTTCTTGCCGATATCGTGGACGTCGCCCTTGACCGTGGCCATGACGATCTTGCCGGCGCTCTGCCGCGGGCCGTCTGACGCCTCGGTCTCCATGAACGGCAGGAGCCAGGCCACAGCCTGCTTCATCACCCGGGCCGACTTGACCACCTGAGGCAGAAACATCTTGCCGGCGCCGAAAAGATCGCCCACCCGGTTCATGCCCGCCATCAAGGGGCCTTCGATCACGTCCAGAGGCCGGGTGGCCTTGAGCCGAGCCTCCTCGGTGTCGGCGTCGATGAACTCCGTGATTCCATGCACCAGGGCGTGGCTCAGTCGCTCCTCGACAGCCGCTCGACGCCAGGCGTCGTCGACGGCCTTGGCCTCGGACTTGCCGCCCTTATAGCGCGGCGCCAGCTCCACCAGCCGCTCGGTCGCATCGGGGCGCCGATTGAGGACCACGTCTTCCACCGCCTCGCGCAAAGCGGGCTCGATCTCGTCATAGACCGGCAGTTCGCCCGCGTTGACGATCCCCATGTCCATGCCCGCGGCGATGGCGTGGTAGAGGAACACCGAATGCATGGCGCGACGGACCGGCTCGTTGCCGCGGAAGCTGAACGACACATTCGACACCCCGCCCGAGACCCGGGCATAGGGCAGCTGCTGCTTGATCGCCCGGGTCGCCTCGATGAAGTCGACGCCGTAATTGTCATGCGCCTCGATCCCTGTGGCGATGGCGAAGATGTTGGGGTCAAAAATGACGTCCTCGGGCGGAAAACCGATCGTCTGGGTGAGCAGGCGATAGGCCCTGTCGCAGATCTCCACCTTGCGGGCGCGAGTATCGGCCTGGCCGGCCTCGTCGAAGGCCATGACCACCACCGCAGCGCCGTAGCGAAGGCACTTGGTCGCCTGGGTCAGGAAGGCGGCCTCGCCCTCCTTCAGGGAGATCGAATTGACGATGGCCTTGCCTTGGACGCACTTCAGACCGGCTTCGATCACCTCCCACTTCGAAGAGTCGACCATGATCGGGACCCGGGCGATATCGGGTTCGGCCGCCAGAAGGTTGAGGAAGGTCGTCATGGCGCGGACGCTGTCGAGCAGGCCCTCGTCCATGTTCACGTCGAGAACCTGCGCCCCCGCCTCCACCTGCGCCCGGGCCACGGACAAGGCGGCGGCATAGTCGCCCTCGGTGATCAGCTTGCGAAAGCGCGCCGATCCGGTGACGTTGGTGCGCTCACCGATATTGACGAAGACAGGCCTCACGGACGGGCGCTCCGGGGCCGTTGGCGGTCCATGGGACCCGTTTTGAGAACAGGGACCATCACGCCAGCTCGAACGCCTCGAGACCGGACAGACGCAGGGCCGGCGTCATTTCCGGCGGCACGCGTGGGGACGCCCCCCTGGCCGCCTCGGCGATGGCGGCGATGTGCTCTGGCGTCGTGCCACAGCAACCGCCCAGAATGTTCACCAGTCCGCTGGCCGCCCACTCCCGAAGCTGGCCCGCCGTCTCCTCCGGTGTTTCGTCATATTGGCCAAAGGCGTTGGGTAGTCCGGCATTGGGATAGGCCGCCACCAGGGTGTCGGCGATGCGCGCCAATTCGGCGACGTGCGGGCGCATGAGCTCGGCGCCCAGAGCGCAGTTGAAGCCCACGGCGAAGGGGCGCGCATGCCGGATGGAGTGCCAGAACGCGGCCACCGTCTGCCCGGACAGCGTGCGTCCCGAGCGGTCCGTGATCGTACCCGAAATCCACAGCGGCAGGGGCTCGAACCCCTCGTCCTGGAGATCGAGAATGGCCTTGATCGCGGCCTTGGCGTTCAGGGTGTCAAAGACGGTCTCCACAAGGAAGAGGTCCACACCACCCTCGTGCAGCGCCCTGGCCTGTTCCCGATAGGCTTCATAGACCGCGTCGAAACTCACCTGGCGCGCCCCAGGATCGTTGACGTCGCTGGACATGGAGAGCGTGCGGTTGAGAGGTCCAATCGAACCCGCCACGAATCTCGGCTTCTCCGGCGTTCGCTGCGACCAGGCCTCCGCGGAGGTGCGCGCCAGTCGCGCGGCGGCAAGATTGAGATCACGCACGGCGCTCTCCAGGCCATAGTCGGCCTGGCTGATGGCGGTCGCATTGAAGGTGTTGGTTTCGGCGATGTCGGCGCCCGCCTCGAAATAGAGGTCGTGCAGATTGGCGACGATGTCCGGCCTCGTCAGGCACAGGAGGTCATTGTCGCCCTTGAGCGGCATAGCGTGGTCCGCAAAGCGCTCGCCGCGGAAATCCGCTTCCTCCAGCCCTCTGCGCTGGATCATCACGCCCCACGAACCGTCGAGCACCAGGACCTGGGTCTTGGCCGCGGCATGAAGGGCAGCGATGCGCTCAGCGCGGCCCTGTCTTGGATCGACGCTCATGAAGCGATTTCCCGTACGCCCAGGACCCGGCAGATGGCGTAGACCAGGTCGGCCCTGTTGAGGGTGAAGAAATGAAAGTCCTCGAAACCCTCTTCCTGGAGGCGCGCGCACATTTCGGAAGCGACCGAGGCGGCGATCAACCTTCGGGTCTCGGGGTCCTTGTCGAGACCGTCGAACAGGCGACCGAGCCACGGCGGCAGGACGACGCCGTTGGCCTCGGCCATGCGCCGCAATCCCTTGTAGCTCGAGACCGGCATGATCCCAGGCAGGACCGGGATCGTCACGCCCGCTCGCCGGATCCGCTCGATGAAGCGGAGAAAGCCGTCGACGTCGAAGAAGAAGTTGGTGATGGCGCGCGTGGCGCCGGCGTCGATCTTGGCCTTCAGGACGTCGATGTCGTGCTCAAGAGAAGGGCTTTCGGGGTGGACCTGAGGATAGAGCGCCACAGAGAGCTCGAAGGGAGCGATGGCCCGGATGCCCACCGCCAGATCGGTAGCGTTGGCATAGCCGTCCGGGCGCGGTGAATAGGCGCCTCCGATCTGCCCCGGCGGATCGCCGCGAAGCGCGACGATGTGGCGCACGCCCGCATTCCAGTAGTCCCGCACGATCTCGTCGACTTCGGACCGACTGGCGTCGACGCAGGTGAGGTGGGCGGCGGGCGCCAGGCGCGTCTCACGCAACATGCGCAGCACCGTCCGATGGGTCCGCTCCCGCGTGGAGCCGCCCGCACCGTAGGTCACCGAGACGAAACTCGGGGCAAGCGGCTCAAGACGCCGGATCGCGCGCCAAAGCTCCTCCTCGGCCTCGGGCGTTTTCGGCGGCGAGAACTCGAACGAGACGCGCGGCGGCGCATGCTGGCGCCCCTGCGTGCGGGCCACGGGGCCGAGCGCGGTCGCGGTCGTCGGTTGGGAGGTCATGCGATCCGCCTGAGATGCGACGGCGCGCGCTCGGCGCGCCATATCTTCACCGTCAAGCCGCCCGTGACATGCGGAGGAAGGGTCACCGTCTCCGGCGCAGCCAGGCCCGACTCGGCGAGCCAGCGCTCCATCTCCGCGTCGCCGAAACCCAGGCGTCGATGCCGATGTTCGGCGCGCAGAAACTCAAGATCATGGGGCGCGAAGTCGACAATCAGAAGCCGGCCTCCAGGCCTGACAATCCGCGCCGCCTCCGCCACCGCCGCACCGGGGTCGGCAAGGTAGTGAAGCACCTGATGGATCATCACCAGATCCGCCTCCCCGGCGCCGAGGCCGGTCGCCAGAATGTCGCCGTGGCGAAGCTCGCAGGCGCGAAGTCCCACCGAAGCGACCTGGGCGCGGGCGATGTTCAGCATCTGGCGCGACAGATCGAGGCCAACAGCAGACGATGCCCGCTCGCCAAGAAGAGTGAGCATCCGCCCCGTGCCCGAACCGAGGTCGACCACGCGCTCGAAAGGCCCCTCCCCCGCCAATCTGAGAATGGCCGCCTCCACGTCGTCCTCAGCGGTGTAGAGCGAACGGATCTCATCCCAGCGCGCCGCGTTCTCGGCAAAATACTGAGCCGCTTGTTGAGCCCGCTCCTCGGCCACTCCGGCCAGTCGTTCGAAATCGCGGCAGAGGGTCGGATCGTCTTGGGAAATGAGGGCGAGGATCTGATCGGCCAGCCCCCGGACGGGCGAGACCCGCGACAGGCGATAGAAGACCCAGGCGCCATCCGGAAAGCGCTCGATGAGTCCGGCCTCCGCCAACAGCTTCAGATGTCGCGACACCCGAGGCTGACTTTGACCCAGGATGCGGCACAGCTCCAGAACCGCGAGCTCCTCCCGCGCCAGGAGCGCCAGGATGCGCAGACGCGTCGGCTCCGCTGCGGCGCGAAGCGCTCCTACCGCCTGATCGGACGAGATGGCCATGGGATATAAAGATATCTTTATATGATGCCCCGTCAAGGCGATGGCGTGTTGGTCGTGCTCAGCTTATGAAATCCTCACGCGTCCAGGAGATCTGGCCGTCGCTGTTAGGGAGTGTCGCATGATCCGCTGGAAGCCCGCCCTGGCCGCTCTGACGACGGCAACGCTCGCGCTTTGGACCTCCCCGCAAGCGGTTCACGCGGCCACCTCAGGCGACGAGGCCAGATGGGCCGCGGAAGCCTCGCGGGTGACCATCACCCGCGACGACTGGGGCATCGCTCACGTTCACGGAAAGTCCGACGCCGATGCCGTTTTCGGCATGATCTACGCACAGGCCGAGGACGATTTTAATCGGGTGGAGACCAACTACCTCACCGCGCTGGGGCGACGCGCCGAGGTCGAGGGCGAGGGCGCGATCTGGGGCGATCTGCGGCAGAGGCTATTCCTCGATCCCAAGGTGTTGAGGGCCGACTACGACAAGAGCCCCGTCTGGCTGAAAACGCTCATGGACGCCTGGGCGGACGGGCTCAACGACTATCTCGCCACGCATCCCGAGGTTCACCCCAAGGTCATTCACAGATTCGAGCCCTGGATGGCCCTGGCCTTTTCCGAGGGCAGTATCGGCGGCGACATAGAGCGGGCCTCTCTCAAGGACATCGCGGACCTCTATGGCGGGCCGGACGCCGCCGCGGCCATTCCCGAGACGCCTCCTGGGCCGAAGGAGCCCTCAGGCTCCAACGGCATCGCCATCGCCCCGTCCAACACGCGGGATCACCACGCCCTGCTGCTGATCAATCCGCACACTTCCTTTTTCTTCCGCTCAGAGCTGCAGATGACCAGCGACGACGGCCTTGACGCCTACGGCGCCGCGACCTGGGGACAGTTCTTCATCTACCAAGGGTTCAATCCGCATCTGGGGTGGATGCACACCTCCAGCGGAGTCGACAATGTCGACCTGTTCGCGGAGCAGGTCGTGAAGAAGGACGGAAAGCTCTATTTCCGTTACGGCTCTGAGCTCCGGCCCGTCCATGTCTCCACCGTGACCCTGGCCTACCGCACCTCTGGCGGCAATCTCGCTCAACGAACATTCACAGTCTATCGGACCCATCACGGACCGGTGGTGGCCCGGCGCAACGGCGCCTGGATCAGCCTGGCCCTGATGAACACCCCGATCGCAGCGCTGGAGCAGTCGTTCCTGCGCACCAAGGCCGACACACTCGCCGACTATCTGAAAATCGCGGAACTCAAGGCGAACTCTTCAAACAATACGCTGTTCGCAGATGACAAGGGCGACATCGCTTATCTGCACCCCCAGTTCATCCCCGTACGCAACAACGGCTTTGACTACACGCGACCGGTGGATGGCGCGGATCCGGCGACGGATTGGCAGGGCCTCACCCCGCTCGATCAGATTCCGCACGTGATCAATCCGTCCTCCGGCTACCTGTTCAACACCAACGACTCCCCGTGGATGACGGCGGGGCCAGACGACAGCCCCAAGGCCGAGGACTTCCCGAGATACATGGATCGCGTGGGTGAGAATCCGCGCGGCGTTCACGCCTTGGAGCTTCTCCAGGGACGGCGCGACTTCACCTTGGAAGGTCTGATGAAGGCCGCCTTCGATCCCTTCCTGCCCGTCTTCCCCGAGTTGATCCCGGACATGGTCACGGCCTGGAACATGCTTGCGGCGGATGATCCGACCAAGGAGCGTCTCGAAGGCTCGCTCGGATTGCTGCGGTCCTGGAACAACCGATGGAGCGCGGACTCACGGGCCACGACACTCGCCGTGTATTGGGCCGAAGCGCTGCGCGATCGCGTCCTCAAGAGTCGTCCCGGTCTGGAAGGCATGGCCCTGATAGAGGCCATGAAGGCTGTGGACCCGACGGAGCGTCTGGATCTCCTCGACGCCACAGCGCGGCGACTGGACGCCGAGTTCGGGTCCATCCCTCGCTGGGGTGACGTCAATCGGTTCCAGCGGCTGGATGACGCGATCCAACCCCATTTCAGCGATGCCGGCCCGTCCATCCCGGTTCCCTTCACCTCCTCTCAGTGGGGATCGCTCGCGTCGTTCGGGGCCCGGACCTATCCAGGCACGAAGAAGCGTTATGGAACATCGGGCAACAGTTTCGTCGCGGTCGTCGAGTTCGGTCCCAAAGTGCGCGCCTACGCGGTGACCGCGGGGGGCGAGAGCGGCCACCCGGGTTCGCCCCATTTCGACGACGAGGCGCTCCGCTATGCCAGCGGCGACCTGAGGCCGGTCTATTTCTACCCCGACCAGCTGGTCGGCCACACTGAGCGCACCTACCATCCGGGAACCTAGGAGCCATTCACGCGCTCGGAGGCTCACCGCGGCCTTCGCCCTCCACTCGGGGTTGAAGCGCTTCCGCGCGGTCGGATCGCCCGGCCGGTTTCCCCCTGGCCAGACGGCGCGTGCGGGCGGCTCACGGCCGCGCGCGGGTCACGCACGGTTCACCGGCGAAATGGCGCCTCAGACTCTCGACAGTCGAGGCGATCATGCGGGCGATGGCGGCGTCGGTCGCGCCCGCGTGATGCGGCGTGAGAAAGGTATTGGGCGTCTCCTTCCATCGGGTCGCCGGCGTGGGCTCGGTCTCGAACACGTCCAGCGCCGCCTGTCCGAGGCGTCCATCCTGAAGGGCGCGGATCAGCTCATCCTCGTCGATGACGCTGCCTCTGGATACGTTCACGATCAGGCCATGGGGACCAACGGCCTCGATCACTGACCGCTCGATGAGCCGACGGGTATCCTCGCTCGCGCGGCAGGCGACCACGAGGATATCGCTCCATCGCGCCAGGGCGATGAGATCGGGTAAGCGGGGCCAAGGGGCTTGTGGCTTCTCGCGGGGGCCCCACCAGGCGACCTCCAGGCCGAAGGGTGCGCAGCGGCGGGCCACAGCGACGCCGATATCGCCCAGACCGACCACCCCCAGCCGGCGACCGGCAAGACTGCGGCTGATGGTCTTGGAGTCCGCCCGCCAGGCCCCGGCTCGCAGCTGTCGATCCCCGGAGTTCAGCTGTCGCCAGGCGCCGATCGCCAGACCCATGGCGTGGTCGGCGACATCCTCATGGTTCACGCTCGGCGAGTGGGTGACGAGCACACCGCGCGCCTCGGCCCAGGGGACGTCCACGCCGTCATAGCCCGTGGTGAAACAGGCGATGAGCTCTAGCCTCGGCATGCGCCCGACCAAGACCTTGTCGATGGGAAACTCGCCCGCGACCACCATTGCTTCGATCTGGGAGAGGTCGTCGGGTCCCTGTCCCTCCCAGAGTCGCCGCACCTGATAGTCCGCCTCAAGTCGCCCTTCCAGGAAGGCGAGATGCGGCTGGGCGATGGCGACGACCGGGCGAACTTGCGAATCCAGCGCGGAATCCTCCTGTAAGGCGAAACGATGCAGAGTTGGTAGGCCCGCGCAGAGCCGCATCGCCTTTGATGACTTGACGCAACCCTGATTCAGGCTTGAGCGTTATAGACATAGACGGGGCAATCCGGAGCCCCGATATTGGGAGCTCGAACGACCATGACAGCTAGACTCATCTTCGTTTCCGCCGCCGCCGCCCTCGTCGCCGGATCGGCGTTTGCCGCCGATGCGCCGGCCGCCAAACCGGCCCATCACGCCATGCACCATAAGGTCAAGGCGGAGGAAATGTTCGCGCCGCCCGCGACGCCGATCCCCTATGCGGAAATGGCCAAATATGATGAGCCGGCGGCCAAGCCGATGGCGCATCACCACAAGGGGATGCACAAGGACATGAAGCCCAAGGCCGACGCGCCGAAATCCTGACGGGGCGTCTTCGTACGAAGCGAGGGGCGGGTCTTAGGCGGCCAGCCCCTTTCCTCGCCGCCGGCTAAACCTCGTCCGGTCCGACGAGGTCCGTGCCGGTTATCGGGCGAACTTCTGGAACTTGAGACGATGGGGAATGAGGGACTCCGCGCCCAGACGGCGCTTCTTGTCTTCCTCATAGGCTTCGAAATTACCCTCGAACCACTCGACCGTTCCATCGCCCTCGAAGGCGAGAATGTGGGTGCACAGTCGGTCGAGGAACCATCGGTCGTGGCTGATGACCACCGCGCAACCGGCAAACTCCTCCAGAGCCTCCTCCAGATTTTGCAGCGTCTCGATATCGAGATCGTTGGTCGGCTCGTCGAGAAGTATGACATTGCCGCCTGCGGTTAGGGTCTTGGCCAAATGAACCCTATTGCGCTCGCCCCCGGAGAGCAGGCCGACCTTCTTCTGCTGATCCGCGCCCTTGAAGTTGAATGATCCCACATAGGCCCGGCTGACCAACTCTCGCGAACCGACCTTGATGACGTCGAGGCCGCCGGAAATGGCCTGCCAGACTGTATCGTTGGGGTTGAGGTCGTCGCGGGTCTGATCGACATAGGCCAGCTTTACGGTCTCGCCGAGGCGCACTCCGCCGGCGTCAGGCGTCTCCTGCCCGGTAATCAGTTTGAACAGGGTCGATTTCCCGGCGCCGTTAGGCCCGATCACGCCGACGATGCCATTTGGGGGCAGTCGGAAGGTCAGGTTGTCGAACAGCTTTCGGTCACCATAGCTCTTGGAGAGGCTCTGCGCCTCGATCACGACGTTGCCCAGGCGCGGCCCCGGCGGAATCTGGATCGTGGCGAAGGTCTGCTTCTCCCGCTCCTGTTCATTGACCATCTGATCATAGGCGGCCAGGCGCGCCTTGGATTTGGCCTGCCGCGCCTTGGGCGAGGAGCGAACCCATTCCAGCTCCCGGGCCATGGCCCTCTGACGGGCTTCGCTTTCGCTCTGCTCCTGACGGACGCGCTTTTCCTTCTGTTCCAGCCACTTTGAGTAGTTGCCCTCATAGGGCACACCACGACCGCGATCGAGCTCCAGCGTCCAGCGGGTGACCTGGTCGAGGAAGTATCGGTCGTGCGTCACCAGGATCACGCATCCTGGAAAGGCTTCCAGGTGATGCTGCAACCAAGCGACCGACTCCGCGTCCAGGTGATTGGTCGGCTCGTCCAGGAGCAGCATGTCCGGCTTGGACAGAAGCAGGCGGGCCAAGGCGACGCGGCGACGCTCTCCCCCTGACAGCTTATCCACCGGCCAGTCGTCCGGAGGACAGCGCAGGGCGTCCATGGCCATCTCGATCTTGGAGTCGATGTCCCAGGTGTCTGTCGCGTCGATCTTCTCCTGCAGCGCCGTCATCTGTTCCATCAGTCCGTCCGAGTAGTCCTCGGCCAACTTGGCGGCGATGGCGTTATAGGCGTCGAAGGTCTTTTTCTCATCGCACCAGGCGATGACATTCTCGACCACGGTCAGGGCAGGGTCGAGCTGCGGTTCCTGCTCCAGATAGCCCATGCGCACCCCATCCGCGGCGCGGGCCTCGCCGGAGAACTCCTTGTCGATCCCGGCCATGATCTTGAGCAGGGTGGACTTGCCCGAGCCATTGACCCCCACCACGCCGATTTTCGCGTCAGGGTAGAAGGACAGCCAGATGTCCTCGAACACCTTCTTACCGCCCGGATAGGTCTTCGAAAGACCCTGCATCTGAAAGATATATTGCGCGGCCATGCGGCTCTCCGCTCCGGGACGGTTCGACTTTGGGGAACGGCGGCTCACATAGCGACGCGGCGGCCCGGCGCCAAGGCTTTGACCCGCGAAGGGGGGCCGCGAGCGCTGGGGCGACAACCGCCGAGCGACTTGGCATAAGGCGGCATGACTCCGTCCTCGGCCCTGGTGCTGTTCTCCGGAGGTCAGGACTCGACCACGATCCTGGCCTGGGCTCTGACCCGGTACGCCCGGGTGGAGACGATCGGCTTCGACTACGGCCAGAGGCACCAGGTGGAGATGACGGCGCGATCGGTCGTGCGGGATCGCATCGCGGAGCGGTTTCCGGACTGGAGGGCGAGGCTGGGCGACGATCACCGGGTCGACATCCGCACCTTCGGCGCCATTGGCGAGACCGCGCTGACCTCACAACGGGCTATCGAGGCGGATGCGCGCGGACTGCCGACGACTTTCGTGCCAGGGCGCAATCTGGTTTTCCTGACCTATGCCGCCGCGGTCGCTGATCGGCGCGGGGCCTCGCGGCTGGTCGGAGGCATGTGTGAGACCGACTTTTCGGGTTATCCGGACTGCCGCCGCGCCACCCTCGACGCCATGGAGACGGCGCTGCGACTCGGCCTCGATCGTGAGCTTTCCATCGACACGCCCCTGATGCGTCTGACGAAGGCCCAGACCTGGGGCATGGCCAAGGCGCTCGGCGGCGAAGCGCTGATCGAGATCGTCCTGGAGGACAGCCATACCTGCTACCTGGGCGAGCGCGGTCTGCGCCACGACTGGGGTTATGGCTGTGGCGACTGTCCCGCCTGCACGCTGAGAGCGAAGGGTTACGCGGAGTGGGTGGCGGCGGGGCGTCCCGCCCTGGCGGGAGCCTAGGCTGAAACCATGAGTTATGCCGTCAAGGAGATGTTCCTCACGCTTCAGGGCGAGGGCGGCCAGGCCGGGCGCGCGGCGGTGTTCTGTCGGTTCTCGGGCTGCAATCTGTGGTCCGGGCGCGAGGCCGATCGGGCTAGCGCCGTCTGCACCTTCTGCGATACCGACTTTATCGGCGTGAACGGCGTCAATGGGGGCCGGTTCGCCAGGGCGGCCGACCTCACCGCCGCCGCCGAGAGGCTCTGGCGAGGGATCGGCGGATCTCGGCTCGTGGTCCTCACCGGAGGGGAGCCAACCCTGCAGGTCGATGCTCACCTCATCGAGGCCTTTCATCAGCGTGGTTTCGAGATCGCCATGGAGACCAACGGGACCCTTCCGGTCCCGCCAGGCGTGGACTGGATCTGCGTCAGTCCCAAGGCCGACGCGCCGCTGCGCCAGACCACGGGACAGGAGTTGAAGCTCGTCTTTCCTCAACCGAACGTCGATCCCGCCGCCTTCGAAGGACTCGCGTTCGAGAGATTCTCGCTTCAGCCCATGGACGGTCCGGACCGGGACGCCGCCGTCAGGGCGGCCATCGCCTATTGCTTGGATCACCCCCTCTGGCGGCTGAGCGTCCAGACCCACAAGGCGCTCGGGATCCCCTGATTTCCTTGGGCCGTGACCTCAGGCCGGACGCCAGCTGCCGTGAAAACCGTGAGGAACGCGTCGCGGTATGCGCGCAATGGCTATCGGCCCGGCGGGCATGTCCTGGGCGTTGAATACCGCGAAGTCGCTTCGATCCTCGGCGCCGCGATAGATCAAAGCCACGACCCAGCCATCGCCTTCATCGGCGCCGGCGCTTCGGGCCACGAAGACCGGCTCGCCCGTGAAATCGCCTTCCGGCAGCGTGAAGTCGGCACGCCGACCGCGTGCGTGGTCGAAATGAGAGAGCGTATCGAACCCCGTCCCCCCCGGACGGCGCCGATTGCCCGCGAACCAGCCATGCCGATAGGCGAGCCCGGAACGCCGCTCGTCGACGCGCGGAAACTCGCCCGCCAGGTCATCCAGCGGCTGACGCCGAACACGCCGCGCCGGATCGTCCAGATCGAGGGTCCAGCGGGTCAGCACCGCCTTGGTGCGCGGGGTCATGGCGCCGTCGACCCCGGGAAACAGGGGGGGAATCGGGTATTCCATGACATCGGCCTGGATCAGACGGCCCACTTCCCAGGCGTTCATCGGGTGGAAGACATAACAGGCCTCGACCTCGAACCAGACGAGGCTCTCGACGCTGGCGTTTCGCGCCATCACACCCACGTATCCAGGCCGGTCATTCTCCCAGGCGACCACCGGCCGCCCGCTCATCGCCCGCTCGAGACTGAAGGTCAGCGGCAACACCGGGAAGAGGACATGGTTTTCGGTGACCAGGAAGTCGTGCGCCATGCTCGCATAGGGCGCCTGGAACGCATCCCGCCGAATGACCTTGCCGGCGCGGTCGGTCACCCCGTAGCTCATTCCCGGGCCAAGCGGGACCTCGCCGACGCCATAGGCGAACCAGATCATCTCGCCGGTCTTGGGATCGACTTTGGGGTGGGCCGTTACTGCGCCGCCATATTCGGTCGCATAGCCCAGCGACTCCAGAGTCGCCGGATCGAGTCCGAACGGCTGGTGCCCTTCCTCCAGGGCCAGGAGATGGCCTCCGTGCCAGACGATGTGGGTATTGGCCACGCCGCCATCCGTTCCGAGGACGGAGGGATCCGTGAGCCTGGGATCGAAGCCGCCGAAAAGCGCCCTCCCCGCCGCGGCTTCGGCCCGCCATTTCGGCGTCCGCACATAGCGGTTGCGATAGCGCGCCTTGCCGTCCTCGACGAAGACGGCATGGATCATCCCGTCCCCGGTGAACCAGTGATAGTCGCCAAGCGGGGCAAACTGCGGATTGGGACCATTCCGGTAGAACGCCCCGGCGAGGTCCCGCGGCATTTCCCCGACCACCTCAAGGACGAAATCGGACTCATCGGCGACCGGCGCGAAATTGCCCGACAGGTACGGATTGGCGGGCAGGGAACCATCCATGGCGTTCTCCTCTAGGGTCACCGGATGAGATAAGTTTACATGGTAAATTTTAAGCCTCCCTCCTAAAGCCTGTCAAGGCGTCGTCGACTCGGAGGCCGGGACATGCCCAAGATTCTCACCGACTCGGACGTCGCGGCCTTCCGCGAGCGGCTTTGCGCCGCGGCCTTGCCCCTGTTCGCCGGCCGAGGCCCCGAAGGCGTGACCATCCGCGACTTGGCGGCCGCTGTCGGGGTGAGCGCCATGACCCCCTATCGCTACTTCAAGGACAAGGACGCCATCCTCGCCGCGGTCCGAGCACGCGCCTTTGACAGTCACGCCGACGCCCTGGAGGCGGCTTATCGCCGAAGCCCTCCCGCCCGGCGCGCGACCAACCTGGCCAGGGCCTATGTGGATTTCGCGCTTCAAAACCCCGAGGCCTACAAGCTGATGTTCGATGTGCATCAGCCCAATGCGGCCGACTATCCCGACCTTGTCCGCGCCGGCGAGAGATCACGACGCACCATGACCCTTCAGCTCGACCCGCCGGAAGGGGCCCCGGCGCGCAAGTTGGACGCCACGCCCTCGCCTGGCGAGATGTTCACGGCCCACATCTACTGGGCCGCGCTCCACGGCCCGCTGATGCTCGCCTTGTCAGGCATGCTGCCCGACGACATCACCCCGCGGCGGCTCGTCGACGCCCTTCTTCGAGCCCTCGATAAAGGCCTTCGCGACACGCCTGAGGCCCCCGCTGCAAACGTGTCGGCGTAAGGCGCCCGGCTCGCCGTCACACCCCTGTGAACACGCCTCCAACTCCAGACCCGGGGACAGCGTTTGCGACATTGAGCCCGATGCGGCGGCTGCGCGCGATCCTGGGCGGCGCCGCGGGCAATCTGATCGAATGGTACGACTGGTTCGCCTATGCCAGCTTCTCTGTCTATTTCTCGCACATCTTCTTCCCGCCGGGCGGCGAGATCGACCAGCGCCTGCAAGCCGCCGCCATATTCGCCATCGGCTTCATCGCCCGCCCGGTGGGCGCCTGGATCGCTGGCGTGGCGGCCGACCGTCATGGACGCAAACCGGTTCTGATCGTGTCCGTGGCCTTGATGTGCCTGGGTTCGCTTATTGTTGCGGTACTGCCCGGCTACGACGCGATCGGCCCGGCCGCGCCGGTGATCCTGACGCTCGCCCGTCTTATTCAGGGCCTGAGCCTTGGCGGCGAATATGGCGTCAGCGCCACCTACATGTCGGAGATGGCGGGCCGCTCGCGGCGCGGGTTCTGGTCGTCCTTCCAGTTCGTCACCCTGATCAGCGGTCAGATCGTCGCTCTGGCGGTACTCATTGTCCTGCAGCACACCTTGTCTTCGGCGGCCCTGCAGGACTGGGGCTGGCGCATCGCCTTCATCATCGGCGCGGCCCTCGCCATCGGCGTATGGGCTCTTCAATCCGGACTTGAGGAGAGCGCCTCGTTCACCCGCCGCTCCGGCGCGCCCTGGCGGCGCCGCTCCGGCGTCATGGCTCTCATCACGCGTTTCCCGCGCGAGACGGCGATCATCTTTGTCCTGACCTCGGCCGGGTCGCTGAGTTTCTATGCCTACACGACCTATATGCAGAAATATTTGACTGACACCGCCGCATTCTCGACCTCCACGGCCGCCGATCTCAACGCCATCGCCCTCCTCGCCTTCGTGCTGGTGCAGCCCGTCTATGGGTGGCTAGGAGACCGCATCGGTCGACGTCGCGTTCTGGCCTTCGCCTTCGGCGCCGGCGCGCTCAGCGCCTGGCCGATATTCACCGGCATCGCCGCGGTCCGCTCACCAATGCTGGCCCTGGCCCTCATCTGCGCCGCCCTCTTCCTGCTGGCGGGCTATACCTCGGTCAATGCGGTGGTGAAGTCGGAGCTGTTCCCAGCGGAGATCCGCACCCTGGGCGTGGCCCTGCCCTATGCGCTCGGCAATACGGTCTTTGGGGGCACGGCCGAGCTGGCGGCCGAGAGCTTTCGCAAATGGGGGTTCGAGCCGGGCTTCTTTCTCTATCTGGCCCTCGTCCAGGCGGTGGGTTTTGGCGTCGCGCTGCGGATGCGCGACACCCAGGCGCAGAGCCTTATCGCCGAGGACTGACAGGGTTCGGGCGTGGGGCGGCCCTCAGTTAAAGGCCGAGCTCCCTTCTGACGGCCTTGGTCAGCTTGGCGACGACCAGGGCATGGGCCTCGCCGATCCAGGACGTCATCTCCTCGGGGGCAAACGGCGCCAGGTCGTCAAAGCGCACCCAGCCCGCCCGGGCGAGATAGGGCGCCGGCCGGGCGACACCGTTTTCAGTCAGAACCTCGAAGGCGATAGGGCTGACCTTCAGCGAGGCCCCGCGATCGGCGGCCAGAACGGCGAAGATGCGACCGCCGACCTTGTAAACGTCCGCGCCGCCCCATTGGACGACATGCTGCGCGCCAAGCCGCGATCTGCAGGCCGCATCGAAGGCCTCTGGCGTCACGCCGCGATCAGGCCTCGACCCCGGCGCCGGTCGGACAGCTCACGCCTGTCCCGCCGATGCCGCAATAGCCCTCGGGGTTCTTCGCCAGATACTGCTGGTGATAGTCCTCGGCGAAATAGAACGGTCCCGCCGACGCGATCTCGGTGGTGATGGCGCCTCGTCCTGCTGTGGTCAGGGCCTTCTGGTAGGCGTCGCGGGAGGCCAGCGCGGCGGCCATCTGCGCTGCGTCGCCCGTATAGATGGCAGAGCGGTACTGCGTGCCGTGGTCGCCCCCCTGGCGCATGCCCTGGGTGGGGTCATGGTTCTCCCAGAACACCTTCAAGAGATCGGCGAACGAGATCTGGCCAGGGTCGAAGACCACACGAACCGCCTCGGTATGCCCGGTCATGCCCGAGCAGACCTCGCGATAGGTCGGATTGGGCGTGAAGCCGCCCATATAGCCCACGGCCGTGACCCAGACCCCGGGCAGCTTCCAGAACACCCGCTCCACCCCCCAGAAACAACCCATGCCAAAATGCGCGGTCTGCGATCCCTCGGGATAGGGTCCCGCCAGGGGACGTGCGTTAATGAAGGAGAATTCGTCGGTGGGGATGGGTTGCGCGCGGCCGGGAAGCGCCGTCCTGGCGTCGGGCATGGACCCTGATTTTCCGAACAGCGACATGGCGCTCTCCTCGCGCGGCTTTATGGGACCCCAGAAATAGGGCGGCGCCCGAGGTTTGGCCACGCCTGCGCCGCAGGATCCGCCGCTTGTGACGTCGGTCGACCTGAGATATTTGCGCCCCTTCCTCACGCAAGCCCCGACTCTTGGGGCCCTGGCGATGGGGCCCGTGCTGGTGAGTTGGCCGAGTGGTTGAAGGCGCACGCTTGGAAAGCGTGTTTACGGGAGACCGTAACGAGGGTTCGAATCCCTCACTCACCGCCATTTCATTCTTTGTCCGACTTATTGTCGCCGAGCCCTGCGTGGAAGGTGGCGTTGTTACGCCTGTGTGCGCTGACCGCTGGGGCTGAGTCCCTAAATCGCACGCGAATGGCGGCCGCTGTCCGGGTCGAAATCGACGTCGAAGGCGGCGCAGATGGAGCGGACAAACGGCGCGCCCATTTCCGTGATGACCAGGCGACCTTCCGCAACCGATACGAGCCCTGCACGCTCCAGCAGGTCAGTGGCGCGCGAAAGTTCGTCGCGCACCTCCGGGCTTGGTGAGAAGCGGACCAGCAGGGCGGACAGATTTGCGGAGCCATCGCACATCAACCGCTCGATGAGTTCGCCGCGAAGCCTGTCATCGGGTCGGAACGCAACGCCTCTCGCTGTTGGCAATCTGTCCTCGATCAAGGCCGCGCGCCAGGCGGCAAGGTCCGCGGTATTCTGGGCGAAGCCCTCAGGCAGACGACTGATCGCTGAGACCCCCAGCCCGATCAGCGTGTCGGCCTGATCGGTGGTATAGCCCTGGAAGTTCCTCCTCATGGCCCCGGAGGCGTGAGCCCTGGCGAGGTCATCGGTTGGCAAGGCGAAATGGTCGAGCCCGATGCGCTGATATCCGGCGGCTTGGAGACGCTCGGCCGCGAGGGCGGCCTGCTCCAGCCGGGCCTCGGCGCCGGGCAGAGAGTCGGGAGCGAAAATCGTCTGGTGGCGCCTCAGGGCGGGGACATGGGCATAGCCGAACACCGCCAGTCGATCCGGGGCCAGGGGGAGCACCCGCTCCAGAGTGTCCAGGACATCCGCCGTCCTCTGATGCGGAAGTCCATACATCAGGTCCATGTTGATCGCGCCGATCCCTGCCCCCCTCAGAGAGGCCACGACGTCGGTCAGACGCTCGAACGCCAGCGGCCGGTGGATCGCGCGCTGCACGGGTTCGGCCAGGGTCTGGACGCCGACGCTGGCCCGGTTCAGTCCCTGGCGCGTCGCCTCGAAGATCCAGTCCCGGGTAACGAAGGAGGGATCGAGCTCCGCCGCGATCTCGGCCTCTGGCTCCAGCGCGAAGGCCCGGCGCAACACCGTGAACAGACGGTCCAGGCGCTCCACCGGCAGGCTGTCCGGAGAGCCGCCGCCAAAATGGAGCGCGCCCACGCGCGGCCGGCGGCCGAGGGCATTCGCCACCAGAGCGATCTCCCTCTCAAGGTCCTCGGCATACTGCGCGATGGGCTCAGGGCGACGGCTGACCTTCATCGAACAGCCGCAATACCAGCACAGCCGCCGGCAGAAGGGCACATGGACATAAAGGGACACCGGATGGCCCGCCGGAACGGCGCCGAGCCATCGATGATGGCGGTCAGGACCAATGTCGGCGGTGAACTGCACGGCCGTCGGATAGCTCGTGTAGCGCGGGGCCTTGGCTGAGAGCAGCCGCGCGACCACCTCCGCAGGCGGATCGGCGCCCCTCTCTGCATCCGAGGCCTCCGAGGCAAGGCGTGCCGGGCGGCGGCGATCGAGGTGTGAGGAGAGGGGCTCCGCGGCGGGCTCGCCGCCGTCGCGCGACCAGGATCCTGGATTATCTTGCGGAGCGATGAGGCGGCTTCCCAACCCTTCCTCGTCAAGCATGACCATAGTCTCCCTCCGGTCCATAGCGAGATCGGATGCCCGGTCTCTGAGGTCTTCGCCTTGACCTGGGTCAGATGCGGTCGGGGACGCCTGACCCACCTCCAGAAGGCTCCGCCGCGACGCACATCTTGCCTCGTCCCCGGACCGAGCGTAGCCACACTCTCATGCGAGGATTGCGGGCGGGGTGGATCAGGGCTCTTGCGGGCCTGGCGGCGATGATAGCGGCCAGCGCTCAGGCCGCGATCCAGAACGTAACCCAGGGCCAGGCGGCGCCGGCGACCCTCTATGCCGATCTTACGGTCATCGACGGCACGGGCGCCCCGGCCCGCCCGCATCAGGACATCCTCATTCGCGGCGAGCGCATCGTCGCCGTCGGTCCGCACGGCGAGATTGCCGTCCCATCTGGAGTGCGTCGCCTGAACATGTCGGGCCGTTTCGCCATCCCCGGCCTCATCGACAGCCACGTTCACCTCGCCACCCCGCCCGACCAGGCCCGGGCCAAGGCGGTCCTGCGCCGTGACCTCTATGGCGGGGTCACGGCCGTGCGCGACATGGCCGACGATCTCCGTCCGGTGGGCGAGCTGGCCCGGGAGGCGCGGGTCGGCGACATTCCTGCGCCGGACATCTTCTACGCCGCGCTCATGGCGGGCCCGCCCTTTTTCAAGGACCCGCGCGTTCGCGCCGTGAGCGTCGGGGCCAAGCTGGGTGCCGCGCCCTGGATGCAGGAGATCGACGATCAGACCGATCTGAGAACGGCGATCACCCTGGCGCGCGGGACCTCGGCGACGGCGATCAAGATCTATGCCGACCTCCCGGCCCGGCTCGTCCGGGCCATCACCTTGGAGGCGCACCGACAGGGTCTGAAGGTATGGGCGCATAGCGCGGTCTTTCCGGCCCGGCCGGAGCAGGTCATCGACGCCGGCGTCGATGTGGTCAGCCATGTCTGTTATCTGGCCTATGAGGTTCAGCCGAAGATCCCGGCCGCCTATGAGGACCACACCCCCGTCGACGAGACACTCCTCGCCGCCCACGGCGACGATCCGGTCATGTCTCGTCTGTTCCGAGACATGCTTGAACGCGGGGAGAGTCTCGACGCCACCGGCAGTCTGTTCGTCCGCTATGATGCGGAGCGCAAAGTCCATCCGGAGCGAGCGCCGCTGCGCTGTACAGGTCCGACGGTCATCCGCCTAACCCGGCAGGCCTGGCGGATGGGCGTGCCGATATCCACCGGGACCGACAATCTCGCCAACTACAGTCATGCCTGGCCTGAGGTGGACGATGAGCTGTTCTTTCTGGCTCGTGACGTCGGCATGCCTCCTCTGCAGGTGATCCGCTCGGCCACCTTGATCGGCGCACAGGCCGCCGGTCAGGCCGCCGAGATGGGCTCCATAGCGCCAGGAAAACTGGCCAATCTCGTGATACTCGACGCGGACCCACTGGAGGACATCGGCGCGATCCAGAACATCGACCTGACCATTAAGCGCGGACACGCCTATCCGCGGGCCGACTACATGCCCACCACCGCCGCCGAGATGGGGGAAACAGATGCCGATTGACCGAAGGCAGCTCCTTGGCCTGGCGGCAAGCGCCGGCCTGGCCGGCATCGCGCAGGCGAAGCCGCCCGAAGACACCCTCTCCTCCTGGATCGTGATCAACGCCCTGGGCGATCTGGGCGATCCGAACCGGCCGTCGAACGGCACCGTCCCCGACCTGACGCCCCGGGTGCTGGCCGAGGCCCGAGCGTCTGGACTGACCGCCGTGAATGTGACCCTCGGCTATGTCTCGGGGACGGGCGATCCTTTCGAGATGACGGCGCGCGATATCGCCACGACCGACGCCGTGATCGCGGCCCATTCAGACGTCGTCGCCAAGGTCCTGACCGCCGCCGATATCCGCAAGGCTAAGGCCGATGGTCGTGTCGGCCTGATCTACGGGTTCCAGAACGGCGCGATGATGGGCCACGACGCCTCGCGTGTGGATGTCTTCGCCGACCTCGGCGTGCGCGTCGTTCAGATCACCTACAATCCGGCCAACGATCTGGGGGATGGCGCGATGGCGCCTCAGAACCGTGGCCTCACCCCCTTCGGTCGGGAGGTCATCGCCCGGCTCAATGACCGCCGGGTCATGGTCGATCTCTCCCATAGCGGGGAGCGAACCTGCCTCGAAGCCGCGCAGGCCTCGCGGGCGCCGATCTCCATCAATCACACCGGCTGCCGCGCCCTGGCGGATTTGCCGCGGAACAAGACCGACGCAGAACTTCGCCTCGTCGCCGAGCGCGGCGGGTTCGTCGGCATCTATTTCATGCCTTTCCTGAGCCTCTCGGGCCACGCTCATGCCGGGGACGTCGTCGCCCACATCGCCCATGCCGTGAAGGTCTGCGGCGAGGACCATGTGGGCATTGGAACCGACGGCGATGTCACCCAGATCGATGACCTCCAGACCTATCAGGCGGCCCTGGCCAGGGAGATCGCCCAACGCCGCGCCGCCGGGATCAGCGCTCTCGGTGAGCGGCCAGACACCTACCCCTTCGTGGTGGACCTCCGCGGCCCGGACCAGTTCCGCAAGCTCGCCGGACTGCTGAGGGCCGAGGGGTTCTCGTCCCGCCAGATCGAGAAGATCCTGGGCGGAAACTTCCTGCGTTATGCCGGGGAGGTCTGGGGAGCCTGACAGGGGGGCTCCCCGGAATGGATTCAGGCCCCACGAAAGAGCGGCGGGCGCTTTTCGAGAAAGCTCGCCACGCCCTCGCGATGATCCTCCGTGCCCATGAGGTAGGTGATGGTCTGAATCGCCCAGGATCCGAGTTCGCGGGGGTCGCCATAGGCGCCGCGCCTCAAACCCTCCTTCATGTAGCGCAGCGCAAGAGGCGGATTGGCGGCGATGCGCAGCGCCAGGTCCCTCGCCCCGGACATGAGGTCGGCGTGAGTCGTCACGGTGGAAACGAGGCCGATGCGCAGCGCTTCGGCGGCGTCGATCACATCGCCGGTGAACAGGAGTTCCGCCGCCTTGGCCGGACCGACGATGCTGGGCAACCTGTAGAAGCCGCCGACATCGCAAACCAGGCCGCGCTTGATGAACAACTCCGCGAATCGTGCGCGCTCCGAGGCGAGGCGGATGTCGGCGTAAAGCGCCAGCTCCATGCCCCAGCCCACGGCCGGGCCGTTGATGGCGGCGATGACCGGCTTGTCGCACTCCAGCGCCGCCATGGCCGCCGGCGTCGGGCGATGGCGTACGGTCGGGTTCGAAGCCGCCGCCGCGGAGCGGGGCGGGGCCATGATCTCGAGCACGTCGTCACCGGAACAGAAAGCCGGGTCGGCCCCGGTGACGATGACGCAGCGCACCTGTGGTTCCGCGACCACCTGACGGAAGGCCGCCTCGAGGCGGTCATAGGCGTCTCTATTGAGGGCGTTGCGCCGCTCCGGCCGGTTGAGGGTGATGGTGGCGACATGGTCGCTCACCTCGAACAGGACGCTGTCGGCGGCGGCCATGGATCCCTCCCTCGCCCTTAGGGGCCCAGCCTCATTCCGTCGCGGGTTGCAGCCGCGGCAGAAGCAGGCTGATAAGGCCCACTCCCAGAAGATAACAGACAGAGGCATAGGCCAAGAGGGGACCATAGCCCCAGCCGCCGCCGAGCATGCGGCCCGCCACCTGCAGTATCACCAGTCCGGCCAGATTGCCGAGAAAGGCGCAGATAGAAATCGTCGTCGCCACATTCGCGCTGGGCACAATATCGGTGGTGAGGGCGAAGAGATGTGTGGAATAGCCCTGATGTGCCGCAAGCGTCAGCGACAAGATCGCCGTCGCGACCACGGGGCCAGGCGCCAAGGTGGTCAGGGACAGCGGCAAGGCCAGGACGGCGCAGACCAGCATTCCGCTTTTGCGGGTGAAGTTCAGGCTTACCCCTCGCTCAAGCAGCATCCGGGAAGTCTGGCCCACGGCCAGGGCCCCCATGGACGCGCTGAGGTACATCAGCGCCAAGGGACCGCCGAACTGGGCCAGACCCAGATGAAAGTCCCGGCTGAGAAGATCAGGAGCCCAGAAAAGCAGCAGCCACCAGACCTGATCGGAAAGCATCTTGGCCAAGGCGATGGCCCAGGTGCGTCTGTCGCGCAGAACCTGACGCCATGACCCGCGGTGTGCGGAGCCCGCTGCGAGGGGCTCGGCCAGGTCCAGCTTTCGATCGGGGCGCAGGGCCATCCACGCCGCGACCCAGATCAGACCCAGACCGCCCGTGACGGCAAAACTCGCGCGCCAGCCATAGGCGAGCGCCAGGACGGGAATCGCCAGCGGAGTGACGATGGCGCCCAGCCCATTGGCGGCGTTCATCAAACCCAGGGCAAGGCTGCGCTCTCCCGGGGAATAGGCGATCGCCATGGTCTTGATCGCCGTCGGCGTGCCCAGGGCTTCTGTGGCTCCGAGCGCAAATCGAGCCAGGCCAAAGGCCGCTGCGCCCTGGGCGATCGCATGGGCCGCCGCCGCCAGGCTCCATGTTCCCACGGCCAGGGGATTGGCGCGCCGCCAACCGATCGCGTCCACAAGACGCCCGGCGCCCAGCAAGGCCACAGCTGACGCCAGTTGGAACAGGGAGTTCAGATTGGCGTAGTCGACATCCGTCCAATGCAGGTCCTGCTGCAGACTCGGCTTGAGGACGGCGATGATCTGGCGATCTGCATAGTTGAGGATCCCAGCCGAGATGACCATCACCAGCAGGATGAACTTGGCGCCTCGCCACATCGAGGCTCCGGTCACGTGACCTCGCTCAAACCGAGGAAAAGCTTCGACCAGTCCGATCCCACCCGTAAGAAAATCGGCGGGCGACCCAAAGGGGCGTCGACCGTGACTTCAGTTCCGCCCGGATGGCTGGCGCCCGACCAGATGTGAGTCCAGCTCGCCCCGGCCGGAAGATACGCCGTCCAGTCGCGTCTTTCCGCCTCAAGCACCGGCGCGACCAGAAGGTCAGCCCCCAGCAGATAGGCGGTTTGGACATCGAAGGTGCGCGCATCGTCGGGGTGGTGCAGGAACAGGGGACGCTGCAGAGGCAGGCCTCGAGAGGACGCCTCATCCGATAGGGCTCGAAGATAGGGGCGCAGATGGCGATAGATGCGGGTCATCCGGGCGAAGTGCGCCAGGACCTGCGGATCCTCGTCGATCTGCAAATTCTGAGTGGGTCGATTGCCCTCGTGGGACCTCATCACCGCGGTGAAGGCGGCCATCTCCGCCCAGCGCATGATAAGCTCGGGCGTGCGGACATTCCCAAACAGGCTTGTGTATCCGCCGATATCGCTGTGGTGGTAGGCGTTGCCCAGAAGCCCCGACGAAAGGGCGCCGCAGATGACGCTGGGAAGGCCGTCGTGTCGCGAAAAATCGACCGACTGATCGCCCGCCCATAAGAGGGGGCAGAAGGCTCCAACGCCGGTGAATCCGGCTCGCATGAAGAACAGGGTTTCGCCCGTCTTGCCGCGGCTGGCCACGCCCCGGGCATTGACTTCCGCCCAAAGCGTCGGCCAGGCGTTATGCGCCAGCATGGGATCCATGCCGCTCGCCAGGCGGACATCATGGGGCAAGTATTCGCCGAAATCGGCCATCCATCCGGAGAGGCCGAAATCGATCATATTCTGGCCGATGACCGCGTCAGAGAACCATGCAGCCGCGTCCGGGTTGGTGAAGTCCACAATGCCGCAGTCGAATTCGCCGAAATCAACAACGTAGGGCGCCTCCGCATCGGGCCGAAGAGCAAGATAACCCCGCGCCTCCGCCACCGGATAAAGTTCGCCGTCGACACAGAGATAGGGGTTCACATAGCCTAGAAGGCGGACGCCCTCCTTCGCCAGGCGGGCGATCTCGCTGGGCAGGTTGGGATAGCGCGCGGGACTCCAGCTCCAGTCCCAGAACAGGCGCCGCCCGAACGTGGTCTGGCGAACTCCCACCCAATCCTCGCACCAGATGCCGGATATGGCCGCGCCGGCCTTCTGGTAGGTCTGCAGCCGGTTCAGACTCTCAGCGCCGTCCTTGAGGCCGATGATGGCGCCGTTCAACACCCAGTCCGGGAGCGGCGGTTGGCGCCCGAATTTCAGGGACAAGGCCTCAACCAAGCTGATGAAATCCTCCTTCAGCGTGATCTCGACGCGGTCCGGGATCTCCCAGACCTCAACCTCGTGGAAATCTGGATGTCGGAAGTCGAACGCGGAGTAGGCGGTCGTGACGACGTGCAGCGCATATCGGTCGGACGACAGGAAGGTCGGCTGCGGATAGTTGGTGCAATAATAATCGCCTCCCATACCTGACTGATCGGCCTGAAAGGTGATCAGCGAGCTCTTGTCACGCCCCACCCCCGGTTCCGATGTCCAGAGCGGGAATCGACGCCCTCGCAGGTCGAAATAGGACATCTGTTCGCCGCCGCCGAAGATGCGCTCCCCGGGCGAGGCGGCGAAACGCAGCCAAAGCCGGTTTTGACCGGGCTGCAGGCTCTCAAAAGCCAACCGCAGGTCGTCTCCGACCTCCTCCACCGTGATCGCCATGGACGGGGAGAGTTCCTGGCTCTGAGAGAGGCATATCCTCACGGAGGCGCCCTCAACCCTGGCCTCGGCATGGGTCAGAGGCACGCGTGCGATCAGATAGTCCTCGATCTGGAAGTGCCCGCGATTCATGCGGATGTCTGGCTCGCCCAGGCCGACGTAAGCAAACGGGCTTTGCGGCCGATGCCGGATGATCGTCCGGCCCGCGGCCGCCAGGTCGAATCCGCCATCCACGGGAACCAGTCGCATCGACGCCCTAATCCGCAAAGCAGGCCCCGGCGGGCGCCCGAACAGGTCGAATCTCACCCAAAAGTTTGGGGAGGCGGGAAGCCTCCCCTGTTCGAAGTCAGATCAGAAGTCCTTGTGGACGTTGAATCCCACATAACGGCTGTAGTCGCGGGGAATCCAGGTGACGAGACCTCCGAGATTTCCGTGAGCGAGAAAGGCGGAATAGTGGGTGTTGGCGAGATTCTTGACGACGAAATGCGCCGTCCATCCGCCCTGCGCGTCAATGAGGCCGATAGAGGCGTTCCAAATGCCGTAGGCGGGCTGAACCGTGTCGGGAGTCTCAGTCAGCTGAAACTGGGTCTTGGACTGCCATTCCCAGTCGGTGTCGAGATCCAGATTGAGCCTTGAAGTCATCGGCGCCTGATAGTCAGCGTCCAGATGGCTCTTCCAGCGCGGCGCGAAAGGCATCGGCTGGCCGTTGATATTGCAGCTTATGGCCGCGTGTGCGGGGCAGGGGAAGTTGACCACATAAGCGTCGTCATAGGCGAGATCGCCGCTAAGGGTGAAAGCGTCCCAGATCTTGGCGATGACGTTGGCCTCAGCCCCGCGACTGGTCACCTCGCCGGCATTGATGAGGTTGGTGACCTGAGCCCCGTTCACGAGTTGCAGGAAATTCGCCTGATAGTTCTGGAAATTGGTGATGAAGCCCGAGAGGTTGGCCTGGAGGTGGTCGTCAAGAAGACGGGATTTCAGTCCAATCTCATAGGAGGTCGAGGTCTCCGGATTGAGCGGCGGCGTATTGGCCGCGCCCATATTGAAGAACACGTTGTAGGCTGGGCCCATATAGCCGCGCGAAACGGTGCCGTAGACGTTGACGTCCGAATTCACGTCGTACTGCAGGCCTGTGCGCCCTGCCCACCCCGTCTTGCTGACCGAGCCGTTGGTCGTGAAATTGCCAGCGATGCCAGGGGAGCCGGGGTTGGAGGTCGGGCTGTCGACCCGATTCTCATAAAAACTCAGGTCGTCGTGGATCGCGCGAGCGCCCAGTATGAGCCGCAGCTTCTTGGTGAAGTTGACGTCGCCTTCGCCAAAAATCGCATAATTTCGATCATTGGTGCCGTAGTCGGCGAGGCCGGACGAATTGAACGGGCCGGAGGCCAGAATCTGGTTGTCGGCTCTTTGATAGGTCTCATGATCGATCTCGTTCATGAAGTAGAGACCCACGACGTAGTCGACGAAATGCCCCTTGGGCGACTCGAGCCGAACTTCCTGCGATATCTGATGAAAACGGAGGTGGCCGGTATCTCCCGCCTGAACGACACCCGGTTCCGGCGCTGATACGCCGTCAAAATCCTGGAACTGATCATTGTTCCAGAACCGGTAGGCCGTGATCGACGTGACCGTGAAACCTTGCGGCAGCTTCCAGTCGAAAGTGCCTGACACCCCGCTATTGACGTCGGTGACCCGGCTGGTGAGGTTGGTGCTCACCGTCGTATTATTTGGGCCGGGCGTCACGCCGCCGGCGGCGATGGCGGCGCCGAGGGCCGCGTTCGTCGACACCGTGCCCAGCGGATAGGACTGCTGGCTATCACTGAGCCACACGCCGTTTGGCGTGGTGTCATGCTCGTGGGTGTAGTCCGCGCCCAGAGTGAACGTCAGATTGTCGGTGAGATCCGCCACGATCTTGGTGCGAGCGCCCCAATGCTCATAGCCGTTCACATATTTTCCGTCATAGTTGTCGAAGACGTTTCCCTTGAAGCCGCCGTCGAACACAGACAACAGGGCCTGGACGTTTTTCGCCAGGGAGCCGGACACCCCTCCATCGATCCGATATTCCCCGCCGCTGTAATAGCCGCCATCAAAATAGCCCGTCGTGGCGGCCGTGGGATTGCGGGTGACGATATTGATGACGCCGGCCGTTGCGTTCTTGCCGAACAGCGTGCCCTGGGGGCCCTCCAGCACCTCGATGTGATCGACGTCGGAGAAATCAACCGTGGCCTGGCCCGCTCTGGCATAGACGACGCCATCGATGACGGTGGAGACCGAAGGTTCGACGCCCGGCGAGGTCGAGATCGTGCCGATCCCGCGCACGAAGATTGTCCGGTCCTTGTTCGAGGCGCTGGTGCGGAAGTCCACGCTCGGCACAGTCGCGGAAATATCCTGGATGTCATTCAGGTTCTTCGCCGCCGCCGCGGCGCCCTGAACCACATCGACAGCCACCGGAACCTTTTCGAGAGATTCCGCCCGACGCCGGGCGGTGACGATGACCTCGCCGACCGTGGCCGTATTGGCCTCGGCTGAGGCGGATCTGGGACTCTGATCAGAGCCGGACGTGGTCGCGGCGAGAGAGGCGCCGGCCGTCAGGGCGAGCGCGGAAGCCGTCACGAACAGCGGAATAGACAAACGACGCATGGGGCCTCCCCTGGAACACTCACGACGGCGGAGCGTCCGCCGACGGCGCCGCTAAATGCGGTCATTAATTTACAGGATAAGGCCCCAGCCCTCAGAAAACAAGACTTATATAAGACATAAGAGCTATAAGAGAGAGCGAGGCCATAGCCCAAGGCCCGCCGACTGAACGGCATTCGGGACGAGGCGGACCAGTCCGGGCTGGCCTGGCAGATTGACAGCGTCGATGGGATGGGAGACGGGCTCCCAGCAAAACAGATCTCGCCCCCTAGGGCTGAAGAGGACCGCTCCGCGAAGATCGGGAGAGGCCGTCAGACCCAAACCCCACCCCGCACCCGGCCATATGATGTCCGCCTCGGCTGCGATGTCTGCGAACGCGTGATCGAGCCCCTCCGGCGGCGTGCGGCCTGAGGCGAAGTCAAGGTCCGGGGGAACAGGGAGGCGACGCCGGGGAAGACTGTCGGCAGGCCCCTCCCACATCTCCTTTGCCTCGAAACGCAGACGCGCGGTTCGGCGTTGGGGAAAGAAGGGGTGAAACCCCAGTCCGAGAGGCTGAGCTTGACTCGCCAAATTGACGGCCGAGATGGTCATTTCTAGCCCAAGCTCAGAGAGCGCGAAATCGAGCCTCACCTTCAGCGGCCAAGGCCAGTCGTCATCGCCCTGGTGGTGGTGAGCAAGGCTCAGGCGCTCGCGCGTGGCGGAGATGATGTCGAATCTACGCTCCCAGGCGAAGCCATGGAGGGAATGAGGCGCCGCGAGGCGGTGCGGCCGAAGCCGAACTCGCCGGCCCTCCCAGACAAACGCGGCCTCAGCGATCCGATTGGAATAGGGCGCCAACCCATAGCAGCCGCCCTGGCCCGCCCCGCCCGGTCCTGAGCCGTCGAAAGCCAACGGGGCGAGAAAGTCGAAGACGACGCCGTCGCGCTCGACCCAGAACCGCGCCAGTCGCCCTCCAAGTCCGGGGCTCACCTCGGCGCGAAGGTTCCCGGCGGCAAGCCGGACAGTCTCAGGAGATGCCGCCATCGACGATGAAGTCCTGGCCCGAGCATCCGCGGCTGTCGTCGGCCGCTAGGAAAAGGGCCATGGCCGCGACATCCTCAGGCGTCAGACGAAACTTGAGGGCCTGCGAGTCGATGAACTCCGAAACGGCCTCCGGCGTCGCCCAGAGCCTGTCCTGCCTGGCGGTGGCGATCGCTCCAGGGGCAATGGAGTTGATGCGAATCCCGCGCGAGCCGAACTCCTGGGCCAACGACCGCGTTATGCCATGGATCGCCGCCTTGGAAGCCGTATAGGCCACCATTCCCGGACGCCGACGCCGCCAGGTGACCGAGCCCATATTGATGATCGAGCCCCCCTCCCCCATCAGGGCTGCCGCAGCCTGCAGCGCGAACACCTGCGAGCGGAGATTCACCGCCAGCAAGTAATCGAATTCCTCCAGGGCGAGCTCCGCCGCGGGCGTTCGCGTATCCAGGCCCGCATTGTTCACCAACACGTCCAGGCGTTCGCCGTGAGCGCTCCAGACATCGACGATCGCCGCCTTCAGGGCGGGCACATCGGTCACGTCCGCGGCGCGGAACCAAGGCCGGGGCAGGCCCTCCCCAGCCAGGCGGTCCATGAGTTCCTCGGCGGCCGCCGCATCGATATCGATAAAGGCCGTCTGGACCCCTTGCCGGGCAAAAGCCTCGACCACAGCCGCGCCGATGCCGCTGGCCCCTCCGGTCACAAGTCCCACCTTGCCCTTGAGACTAGGATAGAGCGCGGTGAACGCGGTCATGGCGCGGGCTTCCCTGATCTGGAAGGTCTCACCCATGGGCAGGTTGCATCCGGGTTTGCCATCGAACCCCCTATGGTCTTATGTCTGATATAAGAGTTATGACTTTGGGAGGCCAGCCCCATGGATGGCGACAGGCCGGATCGGCCCCGGCGCGCAAGACGAAGCGACCGATGGTTCGCCGCCGACGGGATGCGCGCTTTCGCGCATCGCTCACGCATGCAACAGGTGGGTTGGCGCCGGGAGGACTTCGTCGACAAACCGGTCATCGGGATTCTGAATACCTGGAGCGACCTTTCCACCTGCCATTCGCACCTGCGCGATCGCGCCGCATCGGTGAAAGCGGCCGTCCAACGCGCGGGCGGATTCGCCGCAGAGCTTCCTGCGCTGTCCCTGGGCGAGGTGCTGGTCAAGCCGACGACCATGCTCTACCGCAATCTCCTGTCCATGGAGGCAGAGGAGCTGATTCGCTCCCATCCCCTCGATGGCGTGGTGCTTATGGGCGGCTGCGACAAGACCACCCCTGGCCTGATCATGGGCGCCATCAGCGCCGGCCTGCCCTTCATCTACCTTCCCGCGGGGCCGACGCTCAACGGGTCCTGGCGCGGCGAGACCATCGGCACCGGCACGCACACGAGACGCTATTTCGATGCCCTTCGCGCTGGCGAGATCAGTCAGGAGGAATGGAACGACCTTGAGACGCGGATGGTGCGATCGGTCGGGACCTGCAACACCATGGGCACGGCCTCGACCATGAGCCTCCTCGCCGAGGCCTTGGGATTGTCCCTGCCGGGCGCCGCGGCGACCCCCGCCGCCGACTCCGCCCATGTGCGTCTGGCCGAGGCCACCGGCGCGCGCATCGTCGACATGGTCGAGGAGGACCTCCGCCCCAGCGACTTGCTGACCCGCGCCTCATTCGAGAACGCCATCATTGCGCTGCACGCTATTGGCGGCTCCACCAATGCGGTGATCCATTTGACCGCCATGGCCGGACGGGCGGGCGTCGCCCTGGAGCTTGCGGATTTCGAGCGGCATTCCGGGCGCGTGCCGCTCATCGCAAACTTGATGCCGACCGGGCGATTCCTGATGGAGGACCTGTTCCTCGCCGGAGGATCGGACGGGCTGCTGCAACGTCTCGCCCCGTTGCTCGACCTGACCGCACAGACCGTCACTGGAGTGACCCTCGGCGAAGCGCTGGCCCCGGCCCGAATCCATAATCCTGACATCATTCGTCCCCTGACCGATCCGGTCGCCCAGGCGCCGGCCCTGGCCGTGCTTCACGGCTCCCTGGCCCCTGACGGCTGCGTCATCAAACCCTCCGCGGCGCACCCGGACTTACTGGTCCATCGCGGCCGGGCCGTGGTCTTCGAGACCTATGCCGATATGGCCGCCCGGATCGACGATCCCGATCTCGACGTGGACGAGACCAGTATCCTGGTGCTCAAGGGCGCGGGACCGCTCGGGGGTCCTGGAATGCCCGAATGGGGCGGCCTGCCGATTCCGCGTAAGCTGCTCGCCCGCGGCGTCAGGGACATGGTGCGCATCTCCGACGCGCGGATGAGCGGGACGCATTTCGGCGCCTGCATCCTGCATGTGGCCCCCGAGTCAGCCCTCGGCGGCCCGCTCGCCCTGGTGCGGAACGGCGACGAGATTGAGCTTGATACGCCGGCGCGCCGCCTCGACCTGCTCGTGGACGCGGCGGAATTGGAACGCCGCCGCCAGCAATGGACGCCGCCGCCTCCGAAATTCCAGCGCGGCTATGGCGTGATGTTCAGCGCTCATATCCTGAGCGCACCGCGCGGCTGCGACTTCGATTTCCTGGAAGGCGCCGCGCCGACCGCCGAGCCCGACATCTACTGAACTGACACCTCGCATCCCTTCCCCGGAGCCCGCCCCATGGCCATGACCCCGCCCAATCGCTTCAAGTCCGCCCTCGCCGAGGGTCGGCGCCTGATCGGCGGCTGGTCGATGTCCGGTTCGGCCACCATTGCAGAGGCCCTGGGATGGAGCGGCGCCGACTTCGTGGTGCTCGATCTGGAGCATTCGCCGACCTCGACGCACGCGGTCCTGCCTCTGCTCCAGGCCCTTGATGCGAGCGGGGCGATTCCCGTGGTGAGGATGGCCAGTCACGATCGGATCGCCCTCAAGCACGCCCTCGATCTGGGCGCCAACACGCTTTACTTTCCCTTCGTCGAGACTGCGGACGCGGCTCGCGGGATCGTCAGCGCCGCGCTCTACCCGCCACGCGGGACCCGAGGCTTCTCGCGCATGAACCGGGCCAGCCGCTACCTGGCGTTCGAGGACTATGGCCCCTCGGCGCATGACGACCTCGTCCTCATCCCGCAGCTTGAGAGCCCGCAAGCCATCGCGCGCGCCGGTGAGATCGCCTCTGTGGAGGGTGTCGGCGCGGTGTTCGTGGGGCCCGGGGATTTGGCCGTGTCGCTGGGTCTGATGGGTCAGATCGGCCACCCCAGGGTGCGCGAGCTCATGGCTGAGGCGGCGGCTGCGGCCCGTGCGGTCGGCAAGGCTTGCGGCACGGTGATGGGGGACCCGGAGAGCGCAGCCTGGGCCTTCAGCGTCGGCTACCAGTTCGTCTCCGTCTCCAACGACATGGCCGCTGTCGCCTCGCTCAGCCGAGCCCACCAGTCCCGCACCCGCGAACTCATGGCGAACTTGCCTGCGAGGGTCAGCTGAGATGCCGCAGGACGTTCTGGGCGGTCACCTCTGAAACCCGAAGGTTCGATTCGTCGCTGACCCCCGCGATATGGGGCGTAAGGATGAGGTTTGGCGTATCGGCGAATCGAGCGCCGGCTTCGACCGTCAGCGGCTCGACGTCGAACACATCCAGCGCCGCGCCGCCAAGATGTCCCTCGCGCAGAGCCTGGGCCAGGGCGTGCTCGTCCACCACGCCGCCCCTCGCCGCATTGATGAGGATGGCGCCTCGCTTCATGCGCGCGAGAGCAGGGGCATCGAACATGCCCCGGGTTTGGGGCGTCAGCGGCACATGCAAGCTGACCACGTCGCAGGCCGCCAGGAGCTCATCGAGCGTCGCGATGCGTGCGGCGCCCGCCCAGGCGGCATCGCCGGCCGCAAGGAGGGAATCAAAGGCGCAGATCTCAAACCCGAGCCCCGCCGCCAGCCTCGCGGTCAGGCGCGCGATGGCCCCATAGCCCACCAGACCCAAACGCTTGCCCGCGCTCTCGCGGCCGATCAGCTTCATCCGCGGCCAGGCGCCCTGTTGCACGGCGTGGGAGGCAAGGTAAGCGCCGCGAAGGAGTACGAGCGCCATGGCGATCACATATTCGGCCACCGCCAGGTCATTGGCCCCCGTCGCCGGGCAGACAGCGACGCCCCGGGCTCGGCATGCCTCCAGATCGATATTGTCGAGCCCGACGCCCAATCGCCCGACCACCTTGAGCCGGGGAGCGGACGCCAGCAACGCCGCGTCGACCCGCGTGCGGTTCCTCACCAGGAGCGCCTCCGCATCTGACAGAGCGGCGAGAAGCTCGCCAGGTCGATCCACCAAGGTGTCGTCGAAGAGCAGGTCGCGGCCCGCGAAGGCAGACGCCACCACCTCCGCATCCATGAACTCGCTGATGACGATCTGGGCCATGGGCGCCCGCTCCTCTAGAAACCGTCCAAGCCTCAGGCCGTCGCCAGGGTGACGAGTTCGGCGTGCAGCGACTCTGGGAGGGTCAGCCCCTGATCCTCGGCTTGACGGCGGGCGGCGAGACGCCTCTGGCCGGGAAGCCGCACGCCTTCCTCCGCCGTCGCGGCCGCTGCCAGAGCCCCAACCCTTTGGAGCACCCGCTCGCCGCCGAACGGCTCCGGATCAATCGCCAGGAGAACTTGACCCACCGCGGGCGGCCCCCCCACGTCGTCGAGGAAGGAGCTCGCCTCCCAACCGAAAGCGCCGCCGGCCAGTGCGCCCGCCATGAGCTCGACCATGAGAGCCAGGGCCGCCCCCTTGGCCCCGCCCATGGCGACCATAGCTCCCTGCAGCGCGGCCTTGGGGTCGGTGGTCGGTTGCCCTGACGCATCCACGGCCCAGTCGGCCGGAATGTCCCGTCCTTCCCGGGCGGCGGTCACAATCTTACCCCGCGCCGCCTGGGACAACGCCATATCGATCACCAGAGGCGCCGCTCCGGGAATCGGGCTGGCGAACGCGACCGGATTGGTGCCCAGCATGGGCCGGCGACCGCCATGGAAGGCCATGGCCTTGGGCGAATTGGCGAAGGCGAAAGCGAGGAGGCCCCGCTCGGCCAGGCGCTCCACGGGACCACCCGCCTGACCGAAGTGATGCGAGCGAACGATCGCGGCGATCGCCACGCCATTGTCGTGGGCGGCGGCGACCAGAGCGGGCAGGGCCAGATCGATGGCCGGATAGGCGAAGCCATGGGCGGCGTCGACCCTCAGGGCTCCCGGACGGAGGCGCGACAGGTGAGGCGTGGCGAAGCCGTCCACCTTGCCGACGCGCGCTTGGGCCGCATAGGAGGCGACGCGCGACAGACCGTGGCCCGACTGCCCGTCCGCCTCGGCCCGGACCAGCGCCCGGGCGGTGGGGCCAGCCTGTTCCGGAGACACGCTGTTGGCCTCCAGCGCGGCCTGTACGAGGGACTGGGCGTCCGCAAGACTCAACTGCATGGCCGGACCGGCGTCAGGCCGAGCGATACAGCTTGGTCATGACGAATTCCCGGTGGCCGAGCGCCTCAGCGGCCGTGAGGCGACCGTTGGCCGTGCGACGGATCATCTCGATCAGGGCGTCGCCCGCCTGATCAATGGTCATCTCGCGCCGGACGATCCCGGAGACGTCCAGGTCGATGTGCTCCTCCATGACCCGTACGGTTCGCGGGTTTCCGGAGACCTTGATCACCGGCATGATCGGGTTGCCGATCACGTTTCCTTGGCCGGTCGGGAAGATGTGGACGACATAGCCGGCCGCCGCCTGAAGTGTGCAGCATTCCGCCGCGGCGGACGAGGTGTCCATGAAATACAGGCCCGGTCCGCGTGCAGGAGCTTCAGCCGGCTCCAGCACGTCGATGAACTTCACCGACTTGCCGATCTTCTCGAGATTGCCGAGCGCCTTTTCCTCGATAGTCGTCAGACCTCCGGCGATGTTGCCCTTGGTCGGCTGGCTGTCGGAAAGGTCGGAGGTCTTGTGCGCTTCGATGACGTCGTCCTGATAGGCCCGCCAGGTCTTCATGAACTTTTCGGCGACCTGCGGCGACGCCGCCCTGGCGGCGGCGAGATGCTCGGCCCCGGTCAGCTCGGATGTCTCGCCAAAGCAGCCATAGAGGCCGGCGGGAATGAGCTTGTCATACATGTTTCCGACCGTGGGGCAGGAGGCCAGACCCGTGGTCGTGTCGCTCTCACCGCATTTTGCGGCCACCCAGAGGTCGGTAAGGTCGACGGGCTCGCGGACCAGTTCTGAAGCCCAATGGACGAAGGTCTTCGCCTGGCGCGACGCCGCCGCGACGGTGGCGATATCGCCATTGCCCTCAATCCAGAACCCGGCCACGGGCTTGCCCGTGGCGGCGATGCCATCGACGACCTTCTGTGTCCACGCCGGTTCAATGCCGATGACCACGCAGGCCGCAACGTTCGGGTTGGCGCCTGTGCCGATCATGGTCCGGAAATGCAGCTCAAGATCTTCGCCGAACTGAAGCCGCCCATAGGCGTGCGGCAGGGCGATCGTGCCTTGGATATGGGCCGCTACAGCTTCGCAGGCCGCATTGGAGATGTCGTCGAGCGGCAGGATGACGACATGGTTGCGGACTCCTATCCGGCCGTTTTCGCGCCGATAGGCCCAGACGGTCTGCGTGCTCATCGTGGGCGGCTCCTCACCAGCGCTTGGTCTTGAGATTTTGGGTGTGGACGTGGTCGCCGACGGCGACCTCGCTCACGATACGACCGATGACTTCGCCATACTTAATCGCGTCGTCGCCGCTCTTGAGTCCGGTCAAGGCGACCTTGTGGCCGATCGGAACATCGTGATTGCAGACCACAGTGAACTCGGAATTGTCGTCCAGGCACACGCCGAACAGCGATTGGCCGGCCTTCACTCCCTCGACCACGACGACCGCGACGTTGTCGCCCTTGTGGTGTACCAGGACGTGGGGGACCTGAGACATTTCACCTCCGCCTTTGGCCCGACCCCTCGGGGTCGGTTCGATGCTGACAGGCGCTATCTTATGTCTTATATAAGAGTCAAGAAAAGTCCTCGGGCCGGAAAACTTGGGGGATGATCGGCGATCCCAATAGGGCAAGGACCTTCGGAGGCGGCATGGAGTCGATCGAGACGCCAGGATATCGACCCCTCTACAAGCAGGTCTACGACGTCATCGTCCGGCGCATTTCGCAGGGCGAGTGGCGCCCCGGACAATCCCTCCCGAGCGAGACCGCCCTGGCCAGGGATCTCTCCGTATCGCAGGGCACGGTCCGCAAAGTGCTTGATGCGCTCACAGCGGAGAAGCTGCTGGAGCGGCGTCAGGGCAAGGGCACCTATATCGCCGAGAACACCCAGGAGCGGGCTCTGTTCCGCTTCTTTCGCCTGTCGCGTCCTGGCGGCGAGCGCCTGATCCCTGACCGCGCCTGGGAGAAGGTCCGCCTGAGGCCCAGCCGGGCGCTTGAGCGACTGAAGCTTGATCTTGGCCGCACGGACAAGGTCATCGAAATTCGTCGCGTGCGGGCGATACTCGGCCGCCCCTGCATTCGCGAGACGATCATCGTGCCGGCCGCCCTGGCTCCGGGCCTTGAGAGTCTCGCTCCGCTGCCGAACACGCTCTATTCGCTTTATCAATCGCGCTACGGCATCAACATCACCCAGGCTCACGAGGAGCTCCGTGCCGGGCTCGCCGACGACGACGACGCCGCCGAGATCGACGTGCTGCCCGGACAACCCTTGCTGCTGATCGACCGCGTCGCGGTCTCGCTCGAAGACCGCAAAGTGGAGTGGCGCCAGAGCCGCTGCCAAAGCGCAGACATCGTCTACGCCGTAAATCTCACCTGATCAGAGTCTCCTGGCTCCAACCTGTCCCGATAAGGCCCACCCATGTCCCAGACCTATCCCATTTTCGAGTCCTGCCTGATTGGAGGCGAATGGGTGGGCGCAGGCGCCGGCTCCGTCATCCCCGTGCGAAACCCCTGGGACGGGCGCCAGATCGGGACCGTGCCTGACGCCGGACGCGCCGAGACGCGCGCGGCGATAGCGGCGGCGGACGCGGCCCTGGGACCCTGGAAGGCTATGACCGCGGCGGAGCGGTCACAGCTGATGCTGCGGCTGGCGGATCTCATGCTGGCGGAGAAGGAGTCGCTCGGACGCCTGCTCACCCTGGAACAGGGCAAGCCGCTCAGCGAAGCGGTGGGAGAAGTCGCCTTCGGCGCCGCCTACGTCCGGTGGTTCGCGGAGGAGGCCAAGCGGGTTTATGGCGATATCATTCCCTCGCCCTGGCGAGGTCGTCGCATCCTGGTGACCCGGGAGCCGGTCGGGGTGGTCGGCGCGATCACGCCCTGGAATTTCCCAAACTCGATGATCGCCCGCAAACTCGGCGCGGCCTTGGCCGCTGGATGCACCATGGTCATCAAGCCCGCCAGTCAGACCCCCTTCTCCGCCCTGGCCGTGGGCGATCTGGCGCTCAAGGCCGGGTTGCCCGCCGGCGTCGTCAATATCGTCACCGGCAAGGCCGCCGAAATCGCGGCGGAGATGTGCGAGAACCCGCGCCTGCGAAAGATCTCGTTTACAGGCTCCACAGAGGTCGGCCGGCGCTTGGCGGCCCAGGCGTCGGCTCATCTCAAGCGCACCTCCATGGAGCTTGGCGGCAACGCCCCCTTCGTGGTTTTCGATGACGCCGATATCGAGGCGGCCGTGAACGGCGCCATGGTCTCGAAGTTCCGCAACAGCGGCCAGACCTGCGTCTGCACCAACCGCTTTCTCGTCCAGTCCGGCATTCACGACGCCTTCGTCGCGCGTTTCTCCAAGGCTATCGGAGAGCTGAAGCTCGGCAATGGACTCGAGCCGGGCGTGGCCCAGGGGCCGCTGATCGACGAGAGCGCTGTGCTCAAGGTCGAGGCTCATGTGGCGGACGCTTTGGGCAAGGGCGCGATCCTGGTGCGCGGCGGCCGCCGCTCAAGCCTGGGCGGAAGCCTTTACGAGCCTACCCTCGTCACCGGCGCCAACTCCCAGATGCTTGTTGCCGGAGATGAGACGTTCGGTCCCTTGGCCGCCGTTTTCCGCTTTGAGACAGAGGCAGAGGCGATCGCCCTCGCCAATGCGACGGAATATGGCTTGGCCGCCTATCTCTACACACGCGATCTGGCCCGCGCCTTTCGCGTCAGTGAGGCCCTCGAATATGGGCTTGTCGGGGTCAATGAGGGACTGATCACCACCGAGGCGGCGCCATTTGGCGGCTACAAGGACTCCGGCTTTGGAAAGGAGGGCTCGAAGTACGGCGTGGAGGACTATGTGAACATGAAATACACCTGTCTCGGCGGTCTTGGCTGACGTCCCCAACACAGGTGTCTGGCCCCGTCGAACTCGTCCTGGACTGCAAGGCCCTATTGGGTGAGTGTCCGCGCTGGCATAGCGTGGAATCGGCGCTCTATTTCGTCGACATCGCGCGGTGTCATCTTCATCGCCTCGATCCCACGACGGGTCGCCTGCGAACCCGTACTCTGGACGAGCCCGTGGGCAGCTTCGCCTTCCGCAAGGACGGCGGATTCGTCCTGGCCATGCGTGACGGCTTCGCCCTGCTGGACTCTCTAGATGGCCCGGTTCGCCACCTGGGGCCCCGACTGCCGCCAGGCAACGGCGCGCGCTTCAATGACGGCCGGACCGATCCTTCCGGTCGTTTCTACGCCGGCACCATCGATCCCACGCGCGAGGCCTCCACGGCGGGCCTGTTCCGGCTGGATCCCGACGGGGCGGTGACCTGTTTATTCTCAGGCGCCCTGACCTCCAATGGCGCGGCCTTCTCCCCGGATGGAAAAATCTTCGCCTGGTCCGATACGCCAAGGCATGTGCTCTACGCCTTCGACGCGAATGCGGACACGGGCGCTCTTGAGAACCGCAGGGTCTGGCGGCGATGGCCACAGGGCGGCGGGCGGCCAGATGGGGGCTCCTTCGATCAGACCGGGCGCTACTGGACGGCCCTCTTCGACGGCGGCCGCGTTGCCTGTCTCACGGCCTCCGGCGATATCGTTGAGGAGGTGAGGGTTCCCTGTCCGCGCCCCACTATGGTCGCCTTTGGCGGGGCCGACGGACGCACCGCCTTCGTCACCACGGCCCGAGAGGGCCTGACCGAGGCTCAGTTGGCGCAATGGCCCCAATCGGGCGGGGTCTTTGCCTTCCGCGTCGACACGCCAGGGGTGAGCGAGCACCCCTTCGCCGGCTGAGCGCCGGCCCGCGCCCACGCCGTGCGAGACGCGCGTTCTGCGCCCCTGGGGCCGCCGGAGGGCTCGCCCTTGGCGCCTGCCCCGCACATCTGGCAGAAGCCGCGAATATTCCAGGGCGTCGGCCAGGGCGTCGGCCAGGGCGTCGGCCAGGGCGTGGGAACGGGACCGATGAACGAGATCGCTGAGACTCAAGTCCAAAGCGCCTGGGCCCTCGCCGCCATGCTGGCCGGGGCGCCGGCCTTCGAGGCGCACCTGACGGCGCATCTGGGTCTGGTGCTCAGCGGCGAAGCGAGCGCAGATCTGAACATGCTGTTCCTGTGGTCGCCCCACGGCCTCCCCTCGCTTGCCGCCGCCTTGGCGCGGGCGAAGGAGCGAGGCCTGCCGCTCCTCCTCGTCACCCATCCCGATCTGCGCGACCCATCCGAAGCTGAGACGACATCTTTCGGACTGACCCCGATCGCCAGGCCCCTGCCGCTGATGGTCCTTGATGATCTCAGCCAGAAGCCCCGCCAGTCGGCGGTCGAGGTCAGACCCGTAAGGGAGGCCGCGGAGGCTCGGGCAACGACAGGCCTGATCCACGCGGCCTTCGCCCTGCCCCGAGACTTGATTCAGCGGACGCTGGAGCCGAGCCTTGGGAGCCACTCCGACTGCCGCACCTTCATCGCCTGGCGCAGAGGCGAGGCCGTGAGTTCGGTGACGGTCACCGGGCGGGGACCTCGCGTCGGGCTTTGGTCTATGGCCACGGCGCCGCATCATCAGGGACGCGGCTATGGCGGCGAATTGCTCAAAGCCGTGATCGACCGCCTCCATCGCGAAGGATGCCGTCGGATCTATCTGCATGCGACGGAGGCCGGGCTTCCCCTCTATCGCCGGCTCGGATTCCGCAGTCTGGCGGAGCAGTCCGTCTGGCTCAGCGAACCCTCAGGCTCGCTGCACGGTTGAGCTCCGGCGCTATCGCACGAAGCTCGCGCCATTGATGTCGAGCACGGCGCCGGTCATGGAGGCGGGCGCGTCCAGCGACAGATAGACGGCCGCATTCGCCACCTCCTCCGGATCCGCAACCCGCCCCAGCGGAATATCGCCAAGGAGCGCCTCGCCGCCGCGGCTCGCCAGGTAATCTTCCGCCATGCCCGTCATGACGAAGCCGGGGCAGATCGCAAAGGCCAGAATGCCCTCGCGGGCATATCCCCTGGCCATCGATTTGGTCATTCCGATCATGCCTGCCTTCGAGGCGGCATAGTGCCAGTGGGACGGCGAGTCCCCTCGATAGGCGGCGCGGCTGGCGATATTGACGACGCGGCCGGCCCGGCCGGCGCCGCGCCAGTGGAGGAGCGCCAAACGACTGAGGTCGGCGCTAGCCTGAAGGTTGATCTGCAGCGTCCGGCTCCAAGCGGCGCGCCAGGCATCCGCCGACGCCTCCGGGGAGACGGCCTCGAAGATACCGGCATTATTGACCAGAACATCGATCCGCCCCCCCAGGCGCTCCAAAGCCTGTTCCCAGAGCCTTTCAGGACCTCCAGGATCGGCCAGATCCGCCCCGATCTCGTCTTCGCTGGCATGGCGCGCATGACCGACCGCCTGAGCGCCTCGCAGCCTGAGAGCCGTCAGGATGGCGCGGCCAATTCCACGCGACGTCCCAGTTACCAGGACATGGGGGGAGGCGGCGTTCATGCCGCGCTCGCCGGGGCGCTGGCCATCTGGCGCACGCCTCTCAGGATCAATGCGGTCTCCAGACAGGCGGCGGCGGCTTCACGGCCTTTATTGCCGGCGTCATCGCTGCTGCGCGCCAAGGCCTGCTCGTCCGTATAGGTCGTCAGGACGCCGAAGGCGATCGGCGTCTCCGTCGCCAGCCCCGCGGTCATGAGGCCAAGACTCGCCGCCAGGCTGATGAACTCAAAGTGAGCGGTATCGCCCTTGATCACGCAGCCGAGGCAAATCACGCCGTCATACAGCCCGGTCTTGGCCAGGGTCTGTGCGATCAGGGGCAGCTCATAGGCGCCGGGGGCCTCGAGCCGGTCCTGCTCCAGGACCGATAGATGGTGTTCGGCGAGGTAGGCGAGCGCCCCGCGCACCAGGCCCTCGGTGATCTCGGGATTGAAGCGGCTGACAACCAGGGCCAGACGCGGAATGTCGAGGGTTTTGGTCATGCTCAGGCCGCCGTCAGGTCTAGTGTCGCTTTGGGGCCAAGACGGTGCCCCAGCTTGTCGCGTTTGGTTTCAAGATAGGCTTTGTTATGCGGGTTGGTCGCCGCGATCAGGGGAACTTCTTCAATGACGTCCACCCCGTACCGGGTCAGGTCGGCGGTCTTGCGTGGATTATTGGTCAGCAACCGCACCGAACTGAGGCCGAGGCTCTTCAGAATCTGAGCTGCGACGCCAAAGTCCCTGAGATCCTCTTCGAAACCGAGGGCGTGGTTCGCCTCCACCGTATCGAGGCCTTCGTCCTGGAGCGAATAGGCGCGTATCTTGTTCAACAGGCCAACCCCCCTGCCCTCATGGCCGCGAACATAGATGACCGCGCCGTTGCCGCTATCGCTGACCGCCTGCAACGACGCCTGAAGCTGGCTACCGCAGTCACAGCGCAGGGAGCCCAGCGCGTCCCCGGTCAGGCATTCGGAGTGCACGCGCACGAGGGCCCCGGGGGACAGCGGCCCCCTGACCAGGGCCAGATGCTCGACGCCATCCAGCCGGCTTCGGAAAGCCCGGACTTCAAGCGCCTCCCCCCCAAACCGGGATGGCAGGCGCGCGCGGGCCGCCTCCTCGACCAGGGATTCATGGGCGGTGCGGAATGCCGCCAGTTCTGCGATCGAATAGATCGGAATGCCGTGCTCGGCCGAGAAGCGTTCGAGGTCAGGCAACCGCGCCATCTCCCCGTCATCGCGCATGATCTCGCAGATCACGGCGGCGGGTCGCAATCCCGCCAGCCGGGCCAGATCCACCGAGCCCTCCGTGTGACCAGCGCGAACGAGCACCCCTCCGTCGACCGCGCGAAGGGGAAAAATATGACCAGGAGAGACGAGGTCAGCAGGCGTCGCGTCTGGGGCGACGGCCGCGGCGATGGTGCGGGCTCGGTCAAAGGCCGAGATCCCGGTGGTGACGCCGTCTCGCGCCTCGATGGAAACCGTGAAGGCGGTCTGCCGCGGACTGGTATTGCGATCCGCCATCGGCGCGAGGCCCAGGCGATCGACCAGCGGCCCCTCCAACGCCAGGCAGATCAGCCCCCGGCCATATCGGGCCATGAAGTTGACCTGGTCGGGCGTGGCGTGCTCCGCCGCGATCACGAGGTCGCCCTCGTTTTCTCTGGCTTCGTCATCGACGAGGATGATCATCTCGCCCGCCTTCAGGCGTTCGAGGGCGTCAGATATCCGCGACATAGCTGCTCCACATATTTGGCGAAGACGTCGACCTCGACATTGATCTGCGCACCCAGGGCGAGGTCGCCTAGGTGGGTGTGGTCCCAGGTGTGGGGTATGAGCGTCAGTTCGATCTCGAAAACGCCGTCCGGACGGTCCGGTTCGCCAACTCGATTGAGGGTCAGGCTGATCCCGTCCAAGGCAATGGACCCTTTCTCGACGCAATACCGGCGAAGCGCAGCGGGCGCTCGAAGCACCATGCGCCGGGCGGGCGGCTCCTCGATCACTGCGACCAAGGTCGCCCGGCCATCCACGTGGCCCTGGACGAGATGCCCTGAAAGACGCGTCTCAAGCGTCACAGCCCGCTCAAGATTGACCTTCGATCCGACCACGAGGTCGCCGAGATTGGAGCGCGCCAGGGTTTCGCGACTGACGAACACCTCCATCCGTCCGGTGTCGTCGGAAAAGGTCACGGTGAGACACACGCCGTTCACCGCGACGCTCTCGCCCAGGGCGAGGTCGGCGAAGCCCGTCATGATCGAGAGCTGACGATCCCCCTGTCCTGGGGTGACCGCCGCGACGCCGCCAACTCTTTCGATGATCCCGGAAAACATGGTCTTCAGTTCGCTCCGCGCGCGATGATCTCGACCCGGTCGGGTTCGCCCGTCCCGGCGCCTTGCCGGATCAGGACCTGCTCATCCCACAAACCGCGCGCCAGAAACGCCTCGCTGACTGTCGGACCGGCCTCGATCAGGGCCTCCAGGACCCCGCGGTCGGCGAAGGCCGCGAGCAGCGCGTCAATGTCGCCCGCCACCATGGGGTCGAAGCCCCTCGCCCGTGCGGCCTCCAGATAGGAAGACGGCGTGCGGCCCCGCCGATCGAGAATGCCCAGCATACGGCGCTTGCCGGGATGGTCAGCGACCCGGCGAACCGTGAATTCTGGGCGATCCGCGAGGATCGTGCCGGACCCCGTGATCAGGCCGTCAGCTCTTCGCCGCAGGCGATGGGCGAGCTCCAATGACGCCTCAGAGGTGAAGGTCTTGAGGCCCTGCGGCGGGACCATGCCGCCGACGCGATCGAAGGCCCGCTTGACGGTCAGGAAGGGGCGCCGCCTTAGGCTCCAAACGGCGAAAGGCGCGATCAGACGGGCGGCCTGGGCGGCCAGCTCCTCACCGGGCCGCCCCAGGGTCTCGATCCGGCGCACTCGAAGTCCCGCAGCGGCAAGGCGCCTCGCCCCGCCGCCGGCCACCCGCGGGTTGGGATCCAATGCGCCGATCCACACCTCCTGGGCCCCACTCGCCAGAATCGCTTCGACGCACGGGGGCGTCCGGCCATGGTGATTGCAGGGCTCAAGCGTGACCACGACGGTGTGAATCCTATCGGCCAGACCCGCTGCCCTCACCTTCGACAGCGCGGCGGCCTCGGCATGGTCCTGGCCGGCCTTTTCGTGGGCGGCGACGGCCAACTCCCGGCCAGTCGCATCCAGGATCACACAGCCGACGGCAGGGTTGGGGGCCGTGGCTCCGGCAAAGGCTTCAGCTTCGGATAGGGCCCGCGCGAAGGCCGCCAGGATCGGATCCGGTCCGATTGCGGACGGCGGCGTCAGGCCCCGTCGATCCAAGGGCGCCCGGCCAAGAAGGGGACCTGCGGTTGTCATCGCGGTCGCTGTAGAGCCAAACTGGAACAAGTCCCAAGCTGAACCCAGCCCGAGGCCATCTTACATGTTAGAGTTCGAGCTCACCTCATGACCCACGCGCGATGAACCTCAACGCCCCCACGACCAACCGGATGAAAGGTCCCGCCAACGCCGTGGCCCCCGACGGGGCGTGGTCGGATGGACTGCAGAAGGCGCGTGTCTACGAGCAGATGCTGCTGGACATCATTCTGGGCGATCTCAAGCCCATGGCGGTCCTGGATGAGAAGGCGTTGGCTGTGAGCTACGCCGCGGGGGTCGCTGGCGTGCGCGAGGCCCTCAATCGTCTCGCTCTCGAAGGCATGGTCATTCGCCGGCCACGCGTGGGCACTATCGTCGCCCCTCTGGATATCGCCGAGGTGGAGAACGCCTTCGAGGTTCGTCACATGCTGGAGGCGCGCACCGCGGCTCTAGCCGCGCGGAACGCGCGCCCGGAGGACATCGTCGCCGTGCTCACAGCCTTTGACGACGCTGAGGCCGCCATCGCCGAATCGGACTTTCGCCGCATGCTGATGATGGACCGCGCCTTCCATCGCGCGGTGGCCATGGCGACCAACAATCCCACGCTCGCGCGATTCATCGTCTCGCTACAGAACGTGGCGACTCGCTTCTGGATCTGGCGGATGGAACAACAGAGTCCAGAGGAGCAGATGCGCGACGTGGCCCTTCACCGCGCCCTGGCCCAAGCCATCGCCGACCGAGACCCGGCAGCGGCCGAGGCCGCCGCCGCCAAGCTCGTGGGAGACCCGCCAAGCGCGTATAGGGATTGAATTGAGTCGTCGCCCTCCTCGTGCGTCGGGTCCTATTCCGGTTCACCCTCTCACCGTCGCCGTCGATGGAGGTCGGACAACATGGTCGTAAGACGCCGGTTTCCCTGGCGCCCTGCCGGGTCGGCAAGGGGGCATGCCAGCCGCCGCCGCACGATCGCACCACGACCCCCGCTTCGGCGCGGATTGCGCGGCCTGGCGCCGATTAGCCTGATCCTCGGCCTGGTCTTGGCGAATGCGGCCTGCTCCGCCCCCAATCCGGATCCGGCCGCCGCGCCGGGCGGGCACTACGAGCTTGACCCCGCCCATGCCAGCGTCACGGCCCGCGTTCTGCACATGGGGCTCAGCCGGTACACTCTGCGCTTCGACAAGCTGGCGGCTTCCTATGACTACGATCCTGCTCAGCCTGAGGCGACGCGGGTCACGGCGACGATTGAGGCCCGGTCCCTGGACACGGGGGACAAGGCGGACAGCGCCCGGTTCTCAGATTTGTTTCTCGACGCGGACGCCCATCCGATCATCCGTTTCGTCTCCACCGGGATGACCCGATCGGACCCGGATCATGGCAAGCTCGACGGCCTCTTGACCCTCGCGGGCGTGACGCGACCGATCAGCCTGGATGTCACCTATAACGGAACTGAAGCGGAGATCGTGGGCGGCAGACGGATGGGCTTTTCCGCCCGGGCGACGATCCGACGCTCGGACTTCGGCGCAGCGCCGCTTCGAGCCTTCGTCGGGAACGAGGTCGATCTGGATCTGGAGTTGGAATTCGTCCGCCGGGGCGACGCCGCGCCCGCGCCCGCGCCCGTCGACGGCTCCTGACCCCGGGGGATGGCGGGCGCAAGGGTGTTCGGTCTAGGTTTGATGTCTGACGTGCAGGATGGGGACTGAAGATGAACGGGCAAGCGGTTCGCAAGGGACGGCGGCAGGCGCTGATGGAGGCCGCCGGCGCGACCCTCGCCCTGCTCTGCCTGGCTCCGGCCGCAGCGGCCCATGCTGATGCAACCGCCACGCCCGCAACCGCCTACGATGAGATGCGCTGGCGGCTCGTGGGCCCGTTCCGAGGCGGGTGGGCGACCATGGCGGTGGGAGTTCCGACGCGGCCCGACACCTTCTATTTCGGCGGCGCGGGCGGCGGCGTCTGGCGTACGGACGACGCCGGACGGACGTGGCGGTCCCTGTTCGACCAGGGCGGCGCCGCCAGCATCGGCGCCCTTGCCGTCGCGCCAAGCGATCCGAACACACTCTATGTCGGGGCCGGCCAACCCGAGCCGCGCTACGACGTCACCGCTGGCGAAGGCGTCTACAAGTCCAACGACGGCGGTCGCACCTGGACATCGCTCGGTCTGGCGGCGACCAAATATATCGGTCGCATCTGGGTCGATCCGAGGAGCGCCGACACCGTCCTCGTCGCGGCTCAGGGACACTTCTTCGGGCCCAACCCCGAGCGGGGAGTCTATCGATCCGTCGACGGCGGCAAGACCTGGGCCCAGACTCTCAAGATCGACGACGACACGGGCGTTCAGGACCTGGCCAGCGATCCGGCCGACCCCGATGTGATTTTCGCCGCCGCCTGGCAGGTCCGGCAGTATCCCTGGCAGAGCTATTTCACTCCCGCCGCGGGAATGGAAAGCGCCATCTACAAATCGACCGACGGCGGACGAAGCTGGACCAAGCTGGCCGGCGGGGGCTGGCCTGGCGGCTCTCTGGGACGCATCGGACTTGCCGCAGCCCGCCTCGCCAATGGCCAGACCCGGGTCTACGCGGACATCGACTCGGAGACGGCAGGGGGGCTCTGGCGATCTGACGATGGCGGCGCCCATTGGTCCCGCGTCAATCCGACCCGGGCGTTCACCAGCTACTACGCCAGTCGCCTGACCGTGGCGCCGGATGACCCCGACACCGTCTATACAGTCGGTCAATCGATCCGCCGCTGCACGCAGGGCGGAGCCGTGTGCACGATCATTCGCGGCTCGCCCGGCGGCGACGACTATCATTTCATCTGGATCAACCCGCTTCACCCCGACCACATCATCACCGGGAGCGACCAGGGCGCAGCGGTGAGCGTCGATGGCTGGAAGACCTGGTCGAGCTGGTACAATCAACCCACCGGGCAGTTCTATCACCTCGCCGCGGACAACAGCTTCCCTTACCGGATCTATTCCGGCCAACAGGACAGCGGCACAGTCGGCATCGCCAGCCGCACCGACTACGGCGGACCGGGAATCCGGGACTGGCGGCCGGTCGGCGGAGATGAACGGGATTTCGACATCCCGGACCCGACGGATCCGGCGATCGTCTACACTTCGGGGCTCGGCGGCCGGGTCAGCCGCTTCGACGGCCATACCGGCGACGTTTCCGATATCTCGCCCTGGCCCGTTTCAACCTACGGCAAACGTCCCACCAGGGTGCCCCACCACTTCAACTGGGTCATGCCCCTCGTCCTCTCCCGAACCGGGCCAACCACGCTCTACGCCGGCGGCGAGGCCCTGTTCGCCAGCAGCGATGGCGGCCGCAACTGGATAACCATCGGCGATGATCTTGTGGGCAAGGCGCCTGGCGCGCGGGACTGCGAGGGCCAGCCGACCCCGGAGGAGGCCAAGGACTGCGGCTACGGCACGATAACGGCGATCGAGCCCTCGGCGCGGCACGCAGGGGAAATCTGGGTGGGAACGGACGATGGGCTGATCCAATTGACCCGCGACGGGGGCGCTCATTGGGTCAATGTGACGCCGCCCGGTCTCAAGCCCTGGACCCGAATCGACTCGCTTGATGTATCCCAACTCGCCGACGGGGTGGCCTATGTGGCCGCTGACGCCCAGCGGCTGGATGATTTCGAGCCTCATATCTGGCGGACCCAGGACTACGGCGCGACCTGGACGCAAATCGGCGGGGGGCTGCCGGCGGGACATTTCATCAGCGCCATTCGAGCCGACCCCAAAAAGGCAGGCCTCCTCTATGCTGGCTCGGATCAGACGGTCATGGTCTCGTTCGACGATGGCGCACATTGGGGATCCTTACGGCAGAACCTTCCCACGGCCTGGGTGCGCGATCTTCTCGTGCACGGCGATGATCTGATCGCGGCGACGCAGGGTCGAGCGATCTGGGTCATGGATGATCTCGGCGCACTTCGCCAAATCGAGCCCGGGACCGCCAGCGCCCAGGTGAGCCTGCTCCAACCCGCGCCGGCCCTGCGCTGGCGAGGCGACAATAACAAGGACACCCCTCCTCCGCCCGAAACGCCGCTCGGTGAGAACCCGCCGGCCGGCGCGGTCATCGACTATGTTCTGGGCCCGGCGACGAGGGGACCGGTGACGCTGGAGATCCGCGACGCTTCGGGAGCGCTCGTCCGTCGTTTCTCCAGCGACAGCCCACCCGATCCGGCCAAGGGCGACATCTATTTCCAGAAGGGCTGGACCCGGCCCGACGCGCGGCTCTCCGCCGAACCCGGCGCCCATCGCTTTATCTGGAACCTGCGCTATCCGCGTCCCCGCGCCGTTCACTACGATTACGCCATGGGGATCACGTGGCGGGAAGGCACATATCTGACGCCGCAGGGTCCCATGGCGCTCCCAGGCGCCTACACGGTGACGCTCAAGGCGGATGGCCTCAGCCGGACTGAGCCTCTGCAGGTGACGATGGACCCGCGCGAGCGGGTCCCGTTGGCGGACCTCAAGGCCGGCCTCGATTATTCGCGCCAGATCGTTGCGGCGCTGGAGACGACATGGCGCGGGGCCGGTGAAACGGGACCGGTCAGGTCGCAGATCGAGGCGCTGACGCAGAAGCTGAAAGGCCCCGACAACACGACGCTCGCGGAAAGGGCGCAGGCCATCGCCGCGGCGCTCGGCGCGCCCTCGGAGCCGGACAGTTTTGACAGCCTGGATTCAGCGCTCGTCTATCTGGAGGTGGCCGCTGAGGGCGCGGACGCGCCGCCGACCGGGCCGCAGAAGGCTGTCCTCGCCGACCTCCTGACCAAGCTGTCGGCGCGAGAGGCCCGCTGGACACAGATCGAGACGACGGGGATTCCTCAACTGAATGCGGCTCTGGTCTCAGCCCATCTGCCGGTGGTGACGGTTCCGGGGGATGCCGCGTTCAAAACGGACGACGAGGATAATGGCGTCGACCTGCCCTGACCCATCTGATTGGAGCTATCGCATGAGCCGCACCCTGATCCTGGCGCTGGGTCTGATCGGCCTCGCGGCTTCGGCCCATGCCCAGACCAGCGGGTCCAGGGCCCACCGTTGGTGGGAGGACATCCGCATTCTCGCCAGCGATCATATGCAGGGCCGCCTGACCGGGACGGTCGGATATGACCGCGCCGCCGCCTTCGTGATCGAGCGGTTCCAGGGCATCAACCTGATCCCGCAGGGCGACTCCCACACCTTCCTGCAGGAGGTCCCGTTCGAGACCCAGAGCATCGACCAGCAGGCCTCGCGGGCCGAGCTGACGTCAGCCCGTGGCGCGACCACCCGTCTACAGGTCGGAGAAGACATGCTGATTTCCGCCGGCGGCGGGCCGCGGGCCTTGAAATATGAAGCCCCACTGGTCTTCGCCGGGTACGGCCTTCACCTGCCTCAGCTGGGATATGACGATTTCAAGGGCCTGGATGTGCGAGGACGCATCGTGGTCGTCATCTCTGGCGGCCCAGCGAATCTGCCAGGCCCGGCCAAGGCCGCCGCGCGATCCGAGCGCCTGAAATTCCTGGGTCAGGCCGGCGCCGCCGGCCTCATCACCCTGACCACGCCCCAACAGGTCGAAATCCCCTGGCCGCGTCTGAAGCTGCTCGCGTCGCAGACGGGGATGTACCTTGCCGACGCCAAACTGAGGGACACGCCGGACGGGCTCTTCTCAGCCACGGTGAACCCTCAAAAGGCCGCGCTTCTGTTCGCCGGGTCCGACCAGAGCTTCGACACATTGGCGCGACTCGCCGACGCTTCGGCCCCCGTGCCGACATTCCCGCTGCCACAGCATCTCAGGGTCAGCGTCGCGGCGACGCGCGGGCGCATCCAGTCACCCAATCTGGTGGCCAAGCTGGAAGGCGCCGATCCGACTCTTAAGCGGGAATATGTGGTCGTCTCGGCCCACCTGGACCATCTTGGCGTCGGCCGGCCGATCCACGGCGATCCGATCTATCACGGCGCCATGGACGACGGATCGGGCGTCGCCAGCGTTCTGGACATCGCGCGCCATCTCAGCCTTGGTCCGCGTCCCAAGCGCTCGATCCTGTTTGTTCTATTCACCGGAGAGGAGAAAGGGCTGTTGGGGTCTCACTATTTCGCAGAGCGCCCGACGGTCCCTAGGGACGCCATCGTCGCCGACCTCAATATGGACATGCCCCTTCCCCTCTGGCCGCTTCATTCGGTGATCGCTCAGGGAGACAAGGAGAGCACACTCGGCGCTGTGGCCGCCAAGGTCGCGCAGGAACAGACCCTCGTCCTCCTGGCCGACCCTGTCCCCGACCGGAACAGCTTCGTGCGCACCGATCAGTTCAGTTTTGTCCGCGCGGGCATACCCGCCTTGGCCTTCAAGTTTGGCTTCCCCAGGGGCTCACGCGAGTTCGAGATCGAGCATGCCTGGCGGGCGAACCGCTATCACTCGCCGCTGGACAACATTACCCAGCCTGGCGTGCTGCCCGCCGAAGCGGTCAAGCTGGATGACTTTATCGCCGACATCGCGGTGCGGGCCGCCGATGATCCCGCGCGTCCAGCCTGGCTGCCGACCAGCATCTTCCGGGCAGGTTCCTGAGGAACAGGGGGGGCTGAGACTTCAGCCGAAACGGTGCGTGACGCCCCAGGGATCTGTGATCTCGAGCGCGGCCTCAGAATCTGAGACGACGTAGTCGGGTCCCACCGGGACCTTGCCGTGACCGCCCGGTATGTCGAGCACAAAGGTGGGCTGGCACAGGCCCGAGACGCGGCCTCGCAGCCGGCGAACCATCTCCCGGCCCTCCGCCAACGGCACGCGGAAATGACCGCTGCCAGGGGCGGGATCGAGATGGTGAAGGTAATAGGGCCGGATCCGAGTCTCGACGAGCGCGCGCATCAGCGACTCAAGCACGATCGGATCGTCATTGACGCCGCGCAGAAGGACCGTCTGACTCAAGAGGACGATCCCGGCATCGACCAGCCTGGCGCAGGCGGCCCGAACCTCAGAGGTCAGCTCCCTCGGATGGTTGACGTGCAGCGCGAGATAGGTCGCCTTTCGCCCACGCTTGAGCGCCCGGATAAGGGCCGGTGTGATGCGTTCCGGCGCCACGGCGGGCGCCCGGCTATGCACGCGAAGAACCCGCAAATGGGTGATTTCGGCCAGTTCCCGCGTCAGGGCCTCCAGGCGCCTGGCGGAGAGGATCAGAGGGTCCCCCCCGGTCAGGATGACCTCCCAGATGTCGCGATGTTCGCGGATGTACTGGATCGCGGCGCTCAGCGCGTCCGGCGACAGCGCCTCGGCCTTGCCAGGGCCGACCCGGTCGCGCCGAAAGCAGAAGCGGCAGTAGCTCGCGCAGACGTGCGTGGGCATGAGCAGGACCCTGTCCGGATAGCGGTGCACGATCCCCGGTAGCGGGCTCTTGATGAGATCACCTGTGGGATCTGTCATCTCGTCGGGCGAGGCTTCGAGCTCGGCGGCCCCGGGCAGAAACTGAAGGGCGACGGGATCGGCGGGGTCGGAGCCCTCGATCAGCGCTGCGCTGAGCGGCGTGATGGCGACGGCATAACGCGCCGCGACCGCCTCCAAGGCGCGACGGTCCTCGGGCGAAGCCAGGCCCGCCTCGATCAGGGCGTCTATGCTGCGAAGTGTCGGGGCAACGCTCATCGGGGCCGGCCTTAGTCTGTTTGCGGGACACTCGTCCACTGCACGTCCGAAACCCGCTCCACGCCCGCCGCCAGCATGGCCAATCGATCGAATCCCAGGGCGGCGCCCGATGCGGGAGGCATGCGGGCCAGAGCCGCGAGGAACCCCTCGTCCAGCGGATAATCCAGGCCGTAAACGCGTTGCTTTTCCGCCATTTCCGCTTCGAAGCGGCGGCGCTGTTCCACCGGATCGGTGAGTTCGCCGAAGGCGTTGGCCAGCTCGACGCCGCAAACATAGAGCTCGAACCGCTCCGCGACCCGGGCATCCTCGGGCTTTAGGCGCGCCAGAGCCGCCTCGCAGGCGGGATATTCGCACAGCAAGGTCGGGCGACCGACACCCAGATGCGGCTCGATCTTCTCCACCAGGACACGGCTGAAGATATCCGACCAGGTGTCGTTGTCCGCTGTCCTGACGCCCACCTTCTGCGCCCGATCCCGAAGATCGTCGCGATCCGTCTCTCCCCCGGCGCCAATTGAGCTCAGAAGATCGATGCCCGCGAAGCTGTCGAAGGCCTGAGCCAGGGTCACGCGTTCCGGCGTCGCGGCGGCCTCAGCTTGTCGCCCCCGAAACCGAAAGACGTCCCGCCCCGCCAGTCGCGCGGTCAGGCGCAACAGGTCCGCGCAGTCCTCCATCAGGCGCTCATATGGCTCCTCGACGCGGTACCACTCCAGCATGGTGAACTCCGGGGCGTGCAGGTCGCCGCGCTCCCGGTCCCGCCACACCCGGGCGAGCTCGAAGATCCGCCTCTCGCCCGCCGCCAGAAGACCCTTGCAGGCGAATTCGGGGGAGGTTCGCAGATAGAGCGGCGCCACTCGCCCATCCACGGTCGTCACGCGTGCGGCGATTCCATGCAGATGCGCCTCATTGCCCGGCGACACGCCCAGGCTCGCGGTCTCGACCTCGACGAATCCCTGGGTCTCAAAGTGATCTCGCACCGCGCGATTCAGCGCGCTCCGCAGGAGCAAGCCGGAACGGCGCAACCCATGATGCTCCAGCGGTCCAAGACCACGGGCCGGACCGCCGCTCACGACGTCCGCTCAGGGGCGGGGAACCGCAAGCCCTTCTCAGAGTGGCTGCACGCAGTGTATCGGAACCGGGAGTTCACAGGCTCGGGCCGCTCTCGCCCGGCCCGACGCGCAGATTTCGAGGTCGTTTTGGTCAAGGTCGCCGCCAGTTCGCTCCGTAAGGGCTCCGTCGTGGACATCGATGGGAGGCTCTATGTCGTCCTATCGATGGAGAATATCCATCCTGGCAAGGGTACGCCCGTGACCCAGCTCGACATGCGACGGATCGCCGACGGGGTGAAGGTGTCCGAGCGCTATCGCACGACCGAACAGGTGGAGCGCGCCTTCGTCGATCAACGCGACTATAACTTCCTGTATCAGGACTCCGACGGCTACCACTTCATGAACCCCGAGACCTATGATCAGGTCGCGGCCCCGGCTGACCTGATTGGCGAGGCCGCGGTTTATCTTCAGGAGGGCATGACGGTGGCGCTCTCCCTCCACAACGATATCCCTATCGCCATAGAACTGCCGACGCGGGCCACGCTGGAGATCGTCGAGACTGAGCCCACGGTAAAGGGCCAGACGGCCTCGGGTTCCTACAAGCCCGCTCTGTTGTCGAACGGCGTCCGCACCATGGTGCCGACCTATCTCGCCACAGGCGCCAGGATTGTCGTCATGACCGCCGATGGCTCTTACGTCGAGCGCGCCAAGGACTGACGCGTCGCGACTATTGCTCGCCGCGCGGCATGGCGGCGCGCACCGCCGGGTCGAACCCGCTGGCCGCCCATTCCCCCTGCGCCGTGTTCCAGTGCGAGAAGAACAGCCGGATCTTCGGGTCCGGGTGGCGGGCCAGTCGCTCAGGGAACAGGTTCCAATCCGTGAGCGCCGGCGTTGGCGGGCGGACGTAACGGTCGGTGGTGGGGAGCGCACTTCTGAGCCAGCCGCCGCGCGCGTAATACTGATGCCAGGTGCGACGCCTCTCATCGCCGTTTCCGTCGAGACGCGTGTGAAAGGTGGCTGTGTCATAGAGGATGCAGGTCCCGGCGGGCCCATAGAGGGGGACCTCCTGGTAATCGTCTCCCAGCCCGGCAAATGCCTCCTGCAGGGTCTCGAACCGATTGGAGCGCGGAACCACGCAAAAACACGGTGTCCCTGGCCCCGTATCGGTCAGGTAGTGGATCGCGCACAGCCAGTCGCAAGGCATGTAGGGCCGCCGGACCAACCGGTCCTCCCGCACTGCGTCGTGATGGAAGTTCATCGCCCCGGCTCCAGCGCCCTTGGGCGTCTCACGGAAGTTGAATTCCGCGAACCGAACCCGCTCTTCCCCGCCGAGGAGCCGCGAGACAATGGGGAACGAACTTGGATGCCGGGTGAACGGGTCCAGTTCCGGATAGTCGAGCAGCGGTTGGGAAAAGATCAGACCCTGATTGCGATGATGCGGCTTGCGGCGGTCGCCTAGTCCCCAGGCGTCCGGACGCTCAGCTTGGGTCCGATCAAAGAAGGCGTTGAGGACGCCGAGCTCCTCGACCGACAGGCAGCCGCCCAGGACCACATAGCCCTCCGCCTCGAAGAACCCGGCGGCGGCCTCGGCCTGGGTGTGGGGATCGAACAGCCGGACCGGTCCGGACGCGCGTTTGCCAAATCCCTGAGCCGCCTTCGTTGGGTCGCCACTGAGGTTGGGCTGGCGCTCCAGAACAATGCTCATGCCAATCTCCGCTCAGGCCCGCACGCCTCAAGGTCCAGGGTGGAGGATGCCCTCACCTCCACGATGGACGCAACCCGCCCCCAGGCCTCAGGCTTTCAGCGTCTCTTCAAGAAGCGCCAGAAGTTCACGCCAGTGTCGTTCGGCCGCCACCTCATTATAGACCGGCATGTCCGGCGGCGCGTAGCCATGCAAGGCGCCCTCATAGATCTCGACCCGGCTGTCTACCCCGGCCGCGTCGAGGGCCGTGCGCAGTCGGTCGGCCTGCTCCGGAGGAAAACCCGCGTCCTGGTCGGCGCCGGCGATATAGACCTTCGCCCTGATCTTCGGCGCGAGGAGGTGAGGGCTGTCAGGCTCGTCCGTCGCCAGCCGGCCGCCATGGAAGCCGGCCGCCGCAGCGATCCGGTCGGGATAGGCGCCCGCGGCGCGAAGGGCCAGAGCCGCGCCCATGCAGTAGCCGGTGCAGCCGACCTTCGTCCCTTTCACCTGAGGCTGGGCGGCCAGCCAGTCGAGGAAGGCCCCGGTGTCGCGAGTCGACTTTTCCGGATTGGTCGAGCCCATGAACTTGCCGAACACCTCCCGCCGCTTCTCCTCGCTGGCCATGGCCTCCTTGAGATTGATCGGCTCATAAGGACCCACTCGCCAGAACATGTCAGGCAGAAGGACGAAGTAGCCATGACTGGCCAGGCGTTCGCACATCTCGAACATGGCCGGCCGGATCGCCGGGGCGTCCATATAGAAGATTACGGCTGGCCAGGGGCCTTCACCCCCGGGGATAAAACTGAAGGCGCGGGCCTCGCCATCGGGAGTGGGAATGGCGTGTTGCGTCATGGGCATGGGGCAATCCTTGCAATCGAGAGTGAGACACTCAAAAGACACAGCGACTTCTGGCGCCGTCCTTACTTCACCAGAGCAGAGACCTCGGCCACCTCACGCGCGCTCAGGCTCCAGGCGCCAGCGGCGGCGTTGGCCCTGACCTGTTCCGGCCGGGTGGCGCCCGCAATGACCGAGGATACGCTCGGTTGGCCCAGAAGCCAGCCAAACGCCAGATCGAGGAGTGTGCGGCCTCTAGCCTCCGCCCAAGCCTTGAGCGCATCGACCTTGTCGAAGGCCTTGTCGTTCAGCGCGGCCTGGCCGCGAGGCCCGAACGCCGCCAGCCGGGTTCCTTCGGGCGGAGCCTCTCCGCGCACATACTTGCCGGTGAGCAGACCCGAGGCGAGGGGGAAGAAGGGCAACAAGCCCAGGCCGAACCGTTCGCAGGCGGGCATCACTTCGAACTCCACCTTGCGCTCCAGAAGGCTGTAATTGTTCTGGGCGGAAACGAACCGGTTCAGATGCCCCTCACGCGCCGTCCAGTCCGCGTCGGCGATCTGCCAGCCGGAGAAGTTGGAGTTCCCCAGATATCTCACCTTACCTTGACGCACGAGATCATCGAGGGCGCCCAGCGTCTCCTCGATCGGGGTGTCGGGATCGGGGCGATGCATCTGGTAGAGATCGATATAGTCCGTTCCCAGACGGCGCAGGCTCGCGTCCACGGCGCTCATGACATAGCGGCGCGACCCACCCCGCTGATCCGGACCTGGCCCCATCGGGCTGGCGAACTTGGTGGCAATCACCACTTCATGGCGTTTTCCCTTGAGTGCTGTTCCCAGCATGATCTCGGACTTGGAGCCGCCATAGACGTCGGCGGTGTCAAAGAAGGTGATCCCCTCGTCGAGGCAGGCCTGAACGACCGCGGTGGCCGCCTCCTGGTCGATGCGCATGCCAAAATTGTTGCAGCCCAGGCCGACTTCGCTGACCTTCAGACCGCTCGCGCCAAGCCGCCGATATTCCATCGCCGCGCGCCTCCCTGTTCGTGTCGTAATAGGTTGGTAGCCTAACAAACAATCGCCGTCGTGGGCAACGCCTCTTCACTCTGAGGGACATTCACTTGACTGACATCTGCGACATGACCGCGACAGACCTCGCCTCGGGGATCGCCGCTGGCCGGATCTCGGCGCAGGAGGTGATGACGGCCTCGCTTGAGCGCATCGCGCGCCTCGATGGCGCGGTGAACGCCTTCTCGCACCTGCGCCCAGCGGACCAACTGCTCGAAGAGGCCTGCGCGGCGGACGCGGCGCGGGCCAAGGGCGAGGCGCTCGGTCCCCTGCATGGGCTGCCGCACGCTGTGAAGGATTTACAGGCGGTCGCAGGACTCCCGTTCACCCGCGGATCACCGATCTTCCGGGAGTCGGTCGCGCGCGAAGACAGTCTGATGGTGCAGCGCCTGCGCGCCGCAGGCGCCATCATCATCGGCAAGACCAACACACCCGAGTTCGGTCTGGGCTCTCACACCTTCAATCCCGTCCATGGACTGACGCGCAATCCCTATGACCCGTCCCGTTCCGCCGGCGGAAGCAGCGGCGGAGCCGCGGTCGCCCTGGCCCTGCGTCTCGCGCCCTCGGCTGACGGGAGCGATTATGGCGGCAGCCTGCGCAACCCGGCCGGCTGGAACAATGTCTTTGGCCTGCGTCCGAGCATTGGCCGCGTGCCGTCTCCGGAACGCCCCGACCGTCACTCCTGGTCGCCCACCATGGGCGTTCTGGGCCCCATGGGCCGCAGCGTCGAGGATCTTGGCCTCCTTCTGTCGGTGATCGCTGGGCCCGACCCCAGGGCGCCCCTGTGCCTCTCCGAGGATCCCTCTGTGTTCCGCAGCGATCTGCGCGCCGAGGTCAAGGGGCTGAGGCTGGGCTGGCTGGGAGATTTCGGCGGCGCCGCGCCATGCGATCCAGAGGCGAACAGCGTTTGCGAGTCAGGCCTTGCCGCATTTGGCGACTGCGGCTGCACGGTTGAGCCCGTCGCCCTCGATGTCGATTACGAAGGCCCCTGGCGCGCCTTCATCGCCTTGCGCGCGTGGCAGGCCGGGGGTGCCCTGGTCGAGCTCTACCGCGATCCCACCCTGCGCACGCAGCTGAAGCCCGAAGCCGTTTACGAGGTCGAGATGGGCCTGCGACTCCACGCCTTTGACCTCGACGCCGCCGAGGCGGTTCGCGAGGTCTGGACCCGCCGCATCCGGAACCTGTTCTCGACCTTTGACGCACTCCTGGCCCCGACCGCCCAGACTCTACCCTTCGAGGCTGCCGAGCGATGGCCAAGCCAGATCGCCGGCCGCGCCATGACGACCTACCATGAGTGGATGAAAGGCGTGTGCCTCATCAGCCTAACCGGCTGTCCATCCCTCGCGGTTCCCGCCGGATTTTCGTCCGGCGGTCTGCCCATGGGCCTACAGATTGTGACGCCGCACGGCGCCGAACTGCGAGCTCTGCGGATCGCTCGCGCCTATGCGGAGGCGGCGCCGTGGACGAAGATGCGGCGGCCGGACGAGTCCCGGCTTGCGAGGGCGCCCTTGCAGCGCGGGGAGAACGCGGCCAAGCCTTGACATTGATCCTCCCCCTATCGCCGCCGACGGACCGGACATGAACGCCTCCCACGCCCTGACGCCCAAAATCGACAGGGCCTTTCCCATCGACAGCGTCCGCGAGGCGTTCCCCACCTTGGCCAGGACCGCGCCTCTGGTCCTGTTCGACAACGCCGCCGGCGCGCAGGTTCCAAAGGTGGTTCTGGACGCTGTGTCGTCCCACCTGCTGGACCGAAACGTCCAGCGAGGCGGCCGCTATCCCATGAGCCAGGCCGTGGACTCCGCGATCGCCCAGGCGCGGCGAAAGATCGCCGCCTTTCTCAACGCCGAAGACCCGGACGAGGTGTGCTTTGGCATGAACGCCACCTCCTTCATTCGCTTGGTCAGTCTCGCCATCGGTCAGGGCCTGGCCGGCGCGCCGCGTCGGCGGCTGATCCTCACCGAGATCGATCACGAGGCCAATATCGCCACGTGGCTCGCGCTACGGGTGCAAGGTGCGGAAATCGCCTGGTGGCGGATGCGCCCGGATGGCAGGCTGCACCTCGATGACCTGTCCCCCTTGTTGGACGAGCGCACGCGTCTGGTGGCCTGCACGGCCGCCTCCAACGCCCTGGGCTCGATCACCGATCTGGCCGGCGTCTCGCGCCTGGCTCATGCGGTCGGAGCGGAGGTCTTCGTCGACGCCGTCCACTACGCCCCCCACGCGCCCACGGATGTGAAGGCCTGGGACTGCGACTATCTGGTCTGCTCCGGCTACAAGATTTTCGCGCCTCACATGGGCTTCCTCTGGGGTCGCCGCAGCGCGCTACAGGCCTTGCCGACCTTCCGTGAGGATTTCATCCCGGACGCCCCGCCCTTCAAGGTGGAGGCGGGAACCTTCATTTATGAGAACGTCGCGGGCATGGCCGCCGCTCTCGACTATCTGGGCGATCTGGGGGCCCGGCTGGAGCCTCAGTCGCGGGATCCCTTGAGATCGGCCATGAACGGGATCGCCGCCTATGAGCGCGGCCTCGCCGAGAAAATGCTCAAAGTCCTTCGCGATGCTGAGGCGACGGTTTTCGGCGTCGGAGATGGGGCGGACCTGACACATCGCCTGCCCACCTTCGGCTTCACGCTTCCCTGGCGAGAGCCTGACCGGCTCGTGGACGACATGGCCGCGGAGGGGTTCGCGTTGCGGGACGGCCACATGTACGCCCCGCGCCTGATCCGTCGGCTCGGCCTCGCCTTCGAAAGCGGACTGATCCGCGCCTCGCTCTGCCACTACAACAGTCTGGACGAGATCGAGCGGTTCGCCGAGACATTGATGCGGATGCGCCGGAGGTGAGCAGCGCCGTCCCGCTGGAGCGGGAACAGGGTCTGCGCCAGGGCCTCACCCGCGCCCAGGTCGTCATGATCGGTCTGGGCGGAGCCATCGGGACCGGGCTCTTCGCCGGGAGCAGCCTGGCCATAGGCTATGCCGGCCCTGGCGTGGTGCTGAGCTATATGCTCGCCGGCCTCGTCGCCGCGGCGCTGGTCTTCAGCCTCTCGGAGATGGCCGTGGTTCACCCCTCAGCGGGGTCCATAGGCGTCTATGCCGAAACCTACCTCAACCCCTGGGCCGGCTTCGTCGTCCGATACACCTATTGGATCGCCGAGGTCGTCGCTGTGGGCGGAGAGATGGTCGCCTGCGGCATCTATATGACCTTCTGGTTCCCCGGCACGCCGATCTGGATGTGGGCGCTCGGTTTCGGGGCGGTGATCGTGCTCATCAACGCCCGTTCGGTGATGCATTTCGGCGCGGCCGAATACGCGTTCTCCGTGGTCAAGGTGGCCGCTATCCTGATCTTCATCCTGCTGGGCGGCGCGGCCGTTTTCGGCCTTGGCGTCAAGCCCATCGGACTGACCAATCTCACTCATTCGCCGGGAGGGCTGCTGCCGCACGGGCTTGGCGGGGTGTGGATGGCCATGATCGTTGGCATCTTCTCCTATAACGGCATTGAGGTGATCGCCGTCGCCTCAGGCGAGACGCGCAATCCAGGGCGCGCCATCCCTGCGGCGCTTGGCGGCATGGCGGTGCGCCTTTTCCTGTTCTACGTGTTGTCCCTCGCCGTGATCGTCACCGTGGCGCCCTGGCAAAGCCTTGCGACCCGGACCGTAACTCAGAGCCCCTTCGTCCGCGTATTCAGCTATATCGGCATCCGGGATGCGGCGGGGATCATGAACTTCGTCGTCCTGACCGCGGCTCTCTCAAGCATGAACACCAATCTTTTTCTGTGTGGGCGCATGTTGTTTTCCCTGAGCCGAAGCGGCTATGCGCCGCGGCGGTTCGGCGTTCTCAACGTCAATGGCTCGCCGGCCTTCGCCGTTCTCGTATCGGGCTTTTGTATGCTGGGCGCTGCGGCGATCTCGAAACTGACGCCCTACGCCTACACCTATCTCCTGGGCGTGGCCTTGTTCGCGGCGATTATCGTCTGGATGACCATCCTGGCGAGCCATCTCGCCTTCCGCCGAAGCCGAGGCGGCTCCCTGCCCTTCCGCACGCCTTTCTTTCCTGTGCCGCAGATCATCGGGCTGCTGCTGCTCGCCGCCCTGCTCGTAACCATGGGTCTCAGCCCGGACTGGAATGTGTCCTGGAAGGTCGGCGTGCCCTGGCTCGTCCTGCTCTCGGCCGTCTATGCCTTCCGTCGCAGGGCCAGGCCCTATTCGGAGATGGGATAGACCGCCGGAGCGGCGACCAGGAGCAACTCAAATCCCGCCGCAGCCTCCGAGAGTCCCCAAGGCTCGCCAGGAGGGATGACGAAGGCGTCGTCCGCAGCGAGGTCGAAGCCATCGCCTATCAAGAGGCGGGAGCGGCCGGCGAACACATAGCCAAGCAGAAGCTCTCCCTGATGCGGCTCAAGGCTGAGGCTTGATCCTGGCGCGGCGATCCGCAGCCGACGCGCCTCGATCCGTCCGCCGCTGGGCGACGAGAGCCCGGCCCCCGACGCCTCGAAACCGCCGGTCCCGAACGGCCTCCAGACCGCCTCCGACAGGCGTGAGAGCGAGAATCTCTGCCCGCCGTAAACGCGGTTCGGCTCGAGCCGGTCCGTGGGAAGGGAGAGGTCGTGGTCGGCCAGGGTGTCGTGAACCGCGGGCGAGGCAATCTCGACCACCGCAAAGCCTGGCGAGGTCTCCAGAACCCGGTGTCGGATGGTGGGCGGCTGGAGAAGCACGTCGCCGGCGGCGAAGAGGAATGGCTCACCCTGATCCTCATAGACAAGCCGCGTCCAGCCAGAGCGACAGGCGATCAGCTGAGCGTCGAGGCGGTGAAAGTGCACCCAGTCGGCGACCGGCCCACCCTGGGGTGCGATGATGTGCGAGGCGATATAGCGCCCGCCCAAACGATCCGGGATGAGGTCGCGATAGAGGAGACCAGCCCGGCCAGGCGAGGCCCCCTCCGCAGCGGGGGCAAAGACGAAACGCGGACGAAACGCGCCCCCGGGGATATCGGGTTCGGCGGGCGCGAACACAATCCGTGTGCCGTTGGGCGCCGTGATCGGGGCCCGGGACGGTCCCTCGACCAGCAGCCGGAGTTCGCCTGGAGCGCCGGGGCCAGGCTCGAGCCGCAATCTCAGTCCGTGGCCGGAAAGGCTCGCAGCGCGCGGCGCGTCAGCGGGCGAGATCGCCTCGATTCGAAAACCGAGCGCGCCGAAGAGGTCGAGGCAGGGCTCGAGATCGGCGCAGGGCAACACCACCTCCGCCGCCCGCACCCTCCCGAACGCCCCCGCCTCGGTCATCGTCCTTCCCCCCTCAAATCGAGCGCGGGATCCAGGTCGTCCGCCCTCTCGAGCTGCACGCCGAAGGTGTTCAGCATCATCGACACCTGGGTGTACTGGCCCGCGGTGAAAATGACGTCCATTCGCGTCTTATCGTCGAACCATCGCCCGAGCTCGACCCATGTCGGTTCACTGACGAACTGGTCGTCATGCAGCTCGTCGCAGGCGCGGATGAGAGCCCTCTCCGCCGCCGTCCAGCCCGGCGCCTCGACATCACGCTTCAGCCGCTCTACCTCCTCGATCGTGAGGCCGGACTCCAGGGCGATGCGGCGGTGTTGGGCAAACTCGTAACCCGATCGGCACAGCCAGCCGATCCTCAGGATGACGATCTCCCGCTCCCGCGCCGGGAGTCCGTTGCGCCGGGACAGCACATAGTTCCCCCAGCCCAGGAAGGCGGTGAGCGCGTTCGGAGCTCGGGCCAGGGTGCGGAAGATATTGAGCACGGGTCGGCCGGCGAAGGGCGCCAGGGCCTCACGGCTCTCGGCGTCAAGATCACCGTCCTGCAGAGGTGCGATGCGGGGGGCGGAAAGCCTCATTGAGAGCTCCTGGGCCTATGTAAGCGGGGAACCTAGGGTCTGGACGGGCCCAAGACGATCATTGGCGGAAAATGACCCCGGCCCGGGCGAGGGCCAGGATGCGGTCGCGGTCAAGCCCTGCCTCAAACAGCACTTCCGGACCGTGCGCGCCGAGGTCCGGCTCCAGACGCGTGAAGGCCGGGGTCTCGCCGTCAAACGCGGCATAGCCGCGCGCGCCAACGAGCGGGCCCCAGCGAGGATGGTGATGGAGTGCGAAATGGGCGTTGTCCCAGAGTTGAGCCGACCGTTGCGCCGCCGCCGGACGATGCACCGGACCGGCGGGAACGCCCGCCGCCCACAACGCCGCAAGGGCCTCCGCGCGCGACCTCTCCGCCAGGATGGCGGCGATTCGCTGACCGAGAGCCCCATCGCCCGCGAAGGTGCTGACATCCGACTCCGGGCCATCGCCGCCAAGACACAGCGCCACCTTCAGTCGCCAGATGTCATGCGGCGTCTCACAGGCGATAGACAGCCAACCATCCGCGCAGGGATAGAAGCGCTGCACGGCCGAAAAGCCCAAACAGTCGCGCCCCCCCGCGGGGGCCGCCGGACGGTTGGCGAAATCAGTGAGTTCAGCGAACTGGTAGAACGCGCTGGCGCCGGCGAGGCTGGTCTCCACGGCCTGGCCGGTCCCCGTCGCCTCTCGCGCCACGAGAGCGGCGACGATGGCGAAGGCGGAGAGCGCCGCCGCCGCCACGTCATTGACCGGAATCGTATGGAACACGGGCTCGCATTCATCGCCGCCCTGGGCCGCCATCATCCCCGAGAGCGCCTGGATCAGAGGGTCGAATCCGGGGCGCGGGGCATGGGCGCCGCGCGACCCGAAGGCCGTGATCGCGCAGGAGACGATCCGCGGGTTGACCCTGGCCAGCGCCGCGGCATCGACGCCCAGCCGCTCGCGCACACCCAAGCGGTAGTTGTCGAGCACCACATCCGCCCCCCGCGCGAGCTCGAGGAACAGCTCCCGACCCGCGGGCGTCTTGAGGTCGAGCCCAAGTCCGCGCTTGCCGCGGTTGCAGTTGATGAAGCCCGTGACGGCGAAGCGGAAGGGGTCACCCTCGGCGGGTTCGATCTTGATCACATCGGCGCCGAAATTGGCGAGGATCGCCCCGCAATAGGCGCCCGCGACCACCGTCCCCAGATCGAGCACGCGCAGACCCGCAAGCGGCAGGTCCGACGCCCTGGAAGGGAATGGGGAGGCTGACGTCCCAGCGGACGCGTCGCGAAACCTGGAGAGAATCTCCGGAGCGGCCTCGATCTCGAAATGCCGCACGGCGCCAGGGGTCGCCTCCAGCCGCGCCGCCATGCCCGGCATCCGCACGCGACCAAGCTTCGGATGCTGAGCCTGCACCGCCAAATCGTTATCGCGAAGAATGGGATGCTCCAGCCACTGTTCGCGGCGTTCCACGGGCCCCGCGGGAACGTCGTTGGCGGCGAACAGGTCGAGCCAGTGGGCGCGCGGCGCGGAGGAAAGGCGAGCCGCGATGGCCCTGCCCGGATCTGTCAGCTCGGCGCCATCCAGGCCCAGCGCCTCAGCGGCGCGGGCGAAGAAATGAGGGAACAGGGTCCCCAGGAACAGCCACTGGCCATCGCCGCAGCGATAGAGTCGGTAATTCGGCGCATCACCCAGGGGCGAGCCGCGCCCCAGGCCCTCGTCCCCGGCGGGCGCCAGCGGGCATGCCAGCTGAGCCAGCGCATGCAGGCCGCTCACGGTCACCGAGCGCCCCTTACCATCTCGAACGCGGGCGAGGACGGCGGCCGAGACGGCCGTCGCCGCCAGGGTCGCCTGGGCATAGTGGGCCAAAGACGTGACGTGCCAGACAGGGACATCGCGCCAGGCGCCTTGCCGGAAGGCGGCCCCGCCCAGCCCCATGAGCACGCCGTGCCGCGCGGGAAGCTCGCTCATCTCTCCCTGCACGCCATAGGGCGGCGTCCAGAGCGGGATCAGGCGAGGCCAGCGGTCGCATAGGCTGTCCGGCGTCAGATCCAGCCGCTCCAGGCGTCGCGGCCCGCCGTCGAGCACGATCACATCGGCGCCTGCGATGAGGACGTCGCGGTCGGCGCGGCGGTCCGGATCCTCGATATCCAGGTGATGCCGATGCTTGTTGCGGTTCCAGGCGATCGCGGCGGGGGAGCGCGGCGGGGCGCCGTCATCAAGCCGAAGGACCTCGGCGCCGAAGTCGGCCAGCAACATGGCCGCGAGGGCGCCCGCCATATCGCGGGCGGCGTCGAGAACCCGCAGTCCTGCAAAGGCCGTCGCCACGCCGCCTCTCTCCCCTCCCCGCACATCGCTCTGTTAGAGCGAAATCCAGATTGACGAAATCGCTATCGGGGTCCCTATCCCGCCGGAATTCAGGCGATTGCGCGTCCTTCTGATCGTCCAGACCGTTTGGATCCCTGGGCCGGGTCCATGGTCATTGGGCCAGGGCGAGACGGCTCTGGGGTGCGGTCAGAGGCCCTTGAGGAAGGCCTCCAGCGCCAGGTTGGTCTCGTCCGGCGCCTCCTGCTGCACCCAGTGGCCGACCTTGGGGATGATAACGCTGCCGCGAAAGTCGTCACAGGCGGCGCCGGGATTGGCGTAGAGATCCGCGCCGCCGATGAAATGCCTCACGGGGTCGCGCTCCCCTGCGACGAAAAAGGCCGGCTGGCGGATATGGGCGCCGGCGAATGCGGCCAGCTCGGCAAAGTCGAGATTCTGGGCCCGATAGCGGTTGAATGGGCCGCGAAAGCCACTCGCTTCGAAGGCTTCGGTATAGACTTTAAGATCGGCCGAACTGAGCCAGGCGGGAAAAGGGTCAGGGTCGACAAGGCCGTCCAGCATCCGGGAGTTGGGGCTTTTGACCATGTTCAACCCGTCACGCGGAGCGTCGCCCGAGGCGGAATAATACACCTTGCGCAACGCCGCCCCGACGTCGGCCTCGAACTCGTCCTCCGGCGGCCCCTCCTGCTGGAAATAGAGCTGATAGAAGAAGCGGTCCTTGTAGAGGACCTTCGCCAGCTCGATGAAGGAGATGTCGCCCCGCGGCATGTAGGGCACGCTGAGCCCCGCTACGGCGGTCACCTTGCCGGGATGGAGGAGCGCGCTGTTCCAGACGATCGGCGCCCCCCAGTCATGACCAAACAGGATCGCTCTCCCCCCGCCAAGGGCGTCGATCACGGCGGCGACGTCGCTGGCGATCTCCTTGAGCGTATAGGCGGCGATCGCATGAGGCCTGTCGCTGCCGCCATAGCCGCGCACGTCCAGGGCCGCCACCTTGAAACCGAGCTTGGAGAAATGCTCAAGCTGATGGCGCCAGGAATACCAGAGCTCCGGCCAGCCATGCACGCAAAGGATCAGCGGCCCTTCGCCCTCCACGGCCACATTCAGCCGCACCTCCCCGTTGCGAACCGCCCTGAACTCCACTTGATCCTCCCTTGAAAGTCCCGCCATCCCGAAGCGCCGCCGCCGGGGAAGTCAAGCACGCGGGGCGGCCCAGAGTCGGAGGGAGGCTCGGAGTCGGCGGGAGGCCCGGAGTGGGCGGGAGGCGGAGACCTCCTCAACACTCCACCTGGTTGACGGCCAGGCCGCCGAGGGATGTCTCCTTATAGATCTCGCTCATGTCCGCGCCAGTGCGCTTCATGGTGGCGATGACCTTGTCCAGGCTCACCGAATGCTGGCCATCCCCCAGGAGGGCGAGGCGCGCGGCGTCGATGGCTTTCACCGCGCCCATGGCGTTGCGCTCGATACATGGGATCTGGACCAGCCCGCCGATAGGATCGCAGGTCAGACCCAGATTGTGCTCCATGCCGATCTCGGCGGCGTTCTCGACCTGGGCGTTGGTGGCCCCAAGGGCAGCGGCCAGACCAGCGGCGGCCATGGAACAGGCCACCCCCACCTCGCCCTGGCACCCCACCTCCGCCCCGGAAATCGAGGCATTGCGCTTATACAGCGCGCCGATCGCCGCGGCGGTGAGCAGAAAGGCGCGCCGGCCGGCGAGGTCGCCATGATGGAACCGCATATAGAAGCGGAGGACCGCAGGCACCACGCCGGCGGCGCCGTTTGTCGGAGCGGTCACCACCCGGCCGCCCGCGGCGTTCTCCTCATTCACCGCCAGGGCCCAGAGATTGACGAAATCCATGGCCGCCAGGGGATCTGTGAGGCTGCGTTCGGACCGGGCGCGAATGGTCTCCATGACCTGGCGCGCGCGGCGCTTGACCTTGAGGCCGCCGGGCAACTCGCCCTCCTGGGAGAGGCCGCGCTCGATACAGGCCTCCATGGCCTCGGCCAATGCGTCAAGCCGCGCCTCCACCTCGGGGCGAGGCAGACGCGCCTCCTCGTTGCGCATCATCAGCTCGGCGATGCTGAGGCCATCGGCCCCGGCCATGGCCAGAAGCTCGCTGGAGGAGGCGAAGTCATAGGGCGCCGTCTTGTCGGTTGGGTCGGGTGCGGCATTGACCAGGGCCTCGTCCTCATCGCGGATGAAGCCCCCGCCCACGGAATACCAGGTGCGCCGCGCGACCTCGGCTCCCTCCGGGTCCTCGGCGAAGAAGGTCAGGGCATTGGGATGGAAGGGCAGCCGTTCGCGTCCCGCCCACTCGATATCGCGCGCTTCGTCGAAGATGATGGGCCGCGCTGGCGTGTCCCCTGCTCGCCACCCCGGCTCACCCCGCGCCTCGGCGTTGAGCAAGAGGGGCTCGCCCCGCCGCACGGCGGCCAGAATTGCTTCCGCCCGTTCAGCGGAATAGCTTGCGGCGGTGAACCCTGCGAGTCCGGCCACGACTGCACGGTCCGTGCCATGGCCCCGTCCGGTCAGGGCCAGGGAGGCGTAGAGCTTGATCCGCACCCGCGCCACCGGGAGGCCCGCGACTCGCGAGGCGAAGGCCGCGGCGGCGTTCATGGGCCCCATGGTGTGCGAGCTGGAAGGCCCCACGCCGGGCTTGAAGAGATCGAATACGCTGGACGTCACGACGAACGGTCGCTCCTGGTTTCCTGGGACGGAAATCGCCCTCAGGGTCTATCCTTGGGCGGCAAAGCGGCGATCTCATCCGCACTCAACCGATGCAGGCCGATCGCCTTGCAGCGATGAGGGATGGCGGACCCATGATTGACGATGGTGGCCTCGACCGGCTTGCAAATCCACGGATCGCCCGGCGGCCCTTCGATCCCGATATTGAGGCGATAGGGCAACTCAAGGCAATTCTGCATCAGGTCCAGGCGCCAAATCTCGTTCACCCCCACACGCGCATAGACCGTGTGCGTGTCCGGCGCAGAGAAATCCTCCAGGAAACGGGTGTTGAGGCAGGCCTCGGCGCTGCCTTTGGCCATTGCAGCCGCTGGATTCAGGGCCGCCGCCGCGACGGAGATCGTCGCGAGGGCGATGCGAGCCAAGCCAGAGCTAGAGTAGAGCATCAGGCCTGAGCCTCCCGACTTGCCGACGGCGCGGACCATAGCGCCAGCGCGCGAAAATCCCAGCCCCTTGAGACTCATTGCCCACGCCGCCGCGCCTCGGGGAAAGGATCTCAAGGCATCCCGGGCGGTGGGGGAAGGCCGGCGACCAGGGCGGCGAGGCCCTCGCCGTAGGCGCGGCGCAGATCCCGCCAATAGGGATCGGACTCCTCGAAGGTCCGAAGCCCGTCGATGGCGAGGCTCCCCCGGGCATAGATCAGCATATCGATCGGAGCGCCCACGGAGAGGTTGCTGCGGAGGGTGGCGTCGAAGGACAGCAGGGCGAGCTTGGCGGCCTCGGCCAGGGCGCTGGCGTGGGTCAGGGTGCGATCGAGGATCGGCTTGCCATATTTGGTCTCGCCGATCTGCAGGAAGGGCGAGCGGGCCGTCGCCTCTATGAAATTGCCGGCCGGATAGACCTGGAAAAGACGCGGCTGTTCGCCGCGGACCTGACCGCCCACGAGGAAACTGGCGGTGGGATCCCCATAGGGCTCGACAAACCGGGCGTCACGCTCGGTCACCTCGCGCAGGCGTTCGCCCACGAGCCCCGCGACCTCGAAGAGACCGTCGCAGGCTTTCACATCCGTCCCGGCGTGGCCCTTACCCGCATCGTGAAGGATTTGGCTGGTCACCGCCTGGGAAGTGGCGAGATTGCCCGAGGAGAGGATGGAGATGACTCGCTCGCCGGGCACCGAGATGAGGGTCTGTTTGCTGACATGCGCGACCTGGTCGACCCCGGCGTTGGAGCGGGAGTCCGCGGCCATGACCACGCCCGCCTCCAGCAGCACGCCCAGACAATAGGTCATCCGATCAGCCGCGCCCCGCCAGACGTTCGAGCAGATGGTCGCCGACCCGCATGGCGTTCGCCACCACGGTCAGGGTGGGATTCACCGCCGCTGAGGTGACGAAGGCGCTGGTGTCGACGACATAGAGATTGTCGAGCTCATGCGCCTTGCACCAGGGATCGAGCACCGAGCTCCTGGGGTCGGCGCCCATCCGCGCCGTTCCCGCCATGTGCGCCGTGCCGTAGAGCGGCAGCAAGGAGGAAAACTCCAGCCGGTGCTGGCTGATGGGATGGCTGTGGGAGACGAAGCCGTCCAGCGCGGCGCCCAGAGTGTGCACGAGACGCTCGTGACCCTCGAGATTGTTATGAGTGTAGTCGAGACTGATGCGCCCGTCGCGGCCGAGGCGAACCCGGTTCTGAGGGTCCGGAAGGTCTTCCGAGATGACGAGGAAGCTCAGCAAACGCTCGGCCACGGCGTTGAACAGGAAGGTGGGGGCGAGCGCCGGAGGAAGGTAGGTCTCGATCTGACCTTCCAGCGTGCGGCCGGACATATATTCGAGCAACTGGATGTGGCCCATGGGCCAATCGAAGCCGCCGCGCGGATCCGACCAGTAGAAATCGTTGACCGCCATAGTCTTGGGGAAGCTGGACTCCATACCTTTGAGGGCCAGGGAAACCGTAGCGGTGAGGGTATGGAACATGTAGTTCCGGCCAACCTGATCGGAGCCGTTGGCCAGACCCTCCGGGTGGGCGGAATTGGCCGAGGCCAGGAGCAGGACCGCGGTGTTCACCGCGCCAGCCGCGAGCACGACGATATCGCCGGTGAAGCGCTCCTCGCCCGCCACGCCCTCGGTGATCACCGACTTGACCGTGCGGCCGGAGGCGTCGGTCTCGAGACGCACCGCCTTGCGGCCCGTCAGCAGGGTGACGTTGGGATGATCCAGCAGGGGCTCCACGGCGCGCACCCGGGCGTCGCTCTTGGCCTTGACCAGACAGGGATAGCCGCCGCAGGTCTTGCACTTGATGCAGGGCGAGGTCACCGGGTGTTCCTCGTCCCGATCCACGCCGAGCGGCAGAGGAAAAGGCGACCAGCCCTGATCGGCGAGGTGGTCCCGAAGCCGCTCCACGCCCGGATCGTGCGGAATGGCCGGATGCGCATAAGGCGCGGCCCCGACCGGGTCGGTGGGATCAGAGCCCCGGGTCCCGTGCACCTTCCACAGGGTCTCGGCCTCATCGTAATAGGAGCGCAGATCGCCGGGGCCGATGGGCCAGGCGGGCGAGATCCCTCCCTTGTGCGCCACCTCTTCGAAGTCACGGTCGCGAAGACGCAAAAGGGCGGCGCCGTAGAAGATCGTATTGCCGCCGACCCAATAGTGCGTGTTCGGATGAAAGGGCTTGTTATGCCGATCGTACCAGGTGTCTGGCGCACGGTAGCGGTGATCGATGAACACCGCCTTGGCGTCCCAGTTCTCCGCCTCGCGCGGCAGATGCTCTCCGCGCTCCAGGATCAGGATGGACTTGCCGCTGGGCGCCAGCCTCTGGGCCAGGGTGGCGCCGCCCGCTCCTGAGCCGATGACGATGAGGTCATAATGCTGGGTCATCGTTCCTCTCCAAGGAGATAGCGGGCCCCGAACCGGTCGACCAGACGCCGGGTGAAGGTCTCCGGAAGCACGCGGAGCAGCCCCACCGCAAGGGTGTTTCGCCATCCCGGAACGACCACCACCCGTCCGGCCTCGTTGGCTCTGAGCGCAACCGCGACCACGTGCGAAGCGCTCTGCGCGCGGTTGAGAAGACCCGAGCCGGAGACAAGATGAGCGTATCCGGCCTGATCGGCGAAGCTGGACTGGGTCGTGCCGGGGCAGAGGACCGTGACCTTGATCCCGTGAGCCCGGTACTCGGAGTCGAGGGCCTGGCTGAACCGGATCATCAAACTCTTCACGCCGGGATACAGCGTGTTGCCGGCCACTCCGGGGGCAAATCCGGCCATGGAGGCGACATTGATCACCCGCCCCCAGTTCCTGGCCTTCATGGAGGGCAGCAGCGCATGGGCCAGGGCGCAGGGCGCCACGGCGAGGGTCATGAGAAAGGCCCGCTGACGCGACCAGGGGGCGTCCTCGAATCGTCGGGGAATGCCGAAGCCGGCATTGTTGACCAGGATATCCGGCGCCCGCCCCAATGATCGGAGGGCGGCCATGATCGGCAGATGCGCCTCATCGTGGGAAAGATCGGCGATGATCGGCCAGGCCTCGATGCCATGGGCGGCCGCGAGCTCGCGGGCCAGGGCCTCGAGACGGTCGCCGCGCCGAGCGACCAGGGCGAGATCGCAGTCGCGCGCCGCATAGGCCCGTGCGAAGGCCTCGCCGATGCCCGATGAGGCGCCGGTGACGAGCGCCAGTCGGCGGGCCGGTTCGGACGGGACCTGCGAGTGGGGAGTCATCGCCCTCAGGGTGAGCGGAGGCGCGCGCCGGGTCAAACATCAATGCCTTGAAAACAACGCCGCGGCGCGCTCATCTCCCCGGCGTCATGCTGACCCTGTCTTCCCTGACCTTGGCCGCGGGCTTGGCTGCGATCTTCGCCGCCGCCGCGCCCTCCATCCATCAGGAGCCGCTGCCGCCGGTCCCTCCTCCCCTGCCCTCGGGGACTCTGGCGCCCGGCGCCTTCACGCCCCTGGAGCGGGAGGTCCTGCAGGAGATCAACCTCGCGCGCGTCGACCCCGCCGCCTATGCCCAGATCGTGGCCCATACAGCGGAAGCCTATCGGCCGGAGGACGTCCGCGAGGCCGTCGACTTCCTCGAACGCCAGCCTCCGCTTCCGCCGCTGGCGCCGGATGCCCGCCTCACCGACGTCGCTCGCGATCTGGTCGCCTTTCAGGAGGCGACGGGCGCCGTCGGACATGGCGTCAAGGATGAGACCTTCGCCGCGCGCCTTCGCCAGGAGCAGGTGTTCGCCGGCATCACGGGCGAAATCGTCTCCTATGGCGAGCCCACCGCACGCCGGGTCGTGGTGCAGTTTCTGATCGACCCCGACACGCCGGGCCGCGGCCACCGCGGAAATATCTTCGATCGCCTTTATGATCATGCCGGCGTGGCCTGCGGCGCCCATCACAGTCTTGGCGAGGTGTGCGCGGTCGATCTGGCGGGGATGATGATGAGGCCCGGAACCGAGGCTCCTTAAGCGGCGCCTTCCGCCGAGGACGCGAGGCCAGAACACGACAGCGATCTCGCCGCTGTCATAAAGCCGGGCTAAGGCTTGCGGGTCCGCGCGCTGACGACTCTTTGGGCATCAGTCGCGAAAGGGGCGCGAAGGGGGGGAAAGACATGGCGGCGACCGATTTCAGGGCGATCGACGAGCAGGCGTTCAAGAGCTTCCATTGGCGGGCGACCCTGACCACGGGGCTGGGCGTTTTCTGCGATGGCTACGACCTCACCAGCGTAGGGCTCGTTCTGCCCCTGATTCTGGCCTCCTTCGGTCACGCGACGCTGAGCAGCCTGCAGAGCGCGGTCCTGGCCGCCTCGGCCCTGCTCGGCGCCACGGTGGGGGCCCTGATCTTCGGCGTGCTCGGTCAGTATGGGCGCAAGCGCTTCTACGGGATCGACGTCGCCATATTGGGCCTCGCCGCCGTGGCCCAGGCCTTCGCCCCGGATGTCACGAGCCTCATCCTTATCCGTTTCATTCTCGGGATCGGGGTCGGCGCCGACTATGTTCTCTCGCCTGTGATCATGGCCGAGCACGCCAATCGCGCCGATCGCGGCCGGGCGTTGGGCCTGGGCTTCGGCACCATGTGGCCCCTGGGGGCGCTTGCCGTCGCCCTTTTCGCCCTCCTTCTGCAACGGCTGGGCGTGCCTGATGAGCTTCGCTGGCGGATCGTGCTTGCCGGAGGCGCCGTGCCCGCCCTGTCGGTGATCTGGTTGCGGCGCCAGATGCCGGAGTCGGCGCGTTACCTCGCCAGGCTCGCTGGCGATGAGGCCAAGGCGTCGGAGGTGATGACCGAGATCAGCGGCGAGAGGGTCAAGGCGCCGAGTCTGGATGCGCGGACCTTCGTCGAGGTTTTCCGGCGCCATGCGCGACCCATCCTCGCGGCGGCCCTGCTGTGGATGCTGTACGATCTGGTCGTTTATGGCACGATCCTCTTCGGCCCCTCGCTGATCGCCCGCAGCCTGGGTCTGAGCGCGGTCAACTTCACCCTGCTCATGCAGGTGGCCTTCATTCTGCCGGCCTCGATCCTGGGCTCGCTCTTCGCCATCGACAGATGGGGCCGCAAGCCGCTCCAGGCCGGGGGATTCCTCCTTGCGGCGGGATTGGTGGGGGTGTTCGCCTTGATGCAGCAGAACCTTCTGGCCATGCCGATCCTGGCCCTGATCACCTTCGGTTTCTTCAACGTCGCCTTGACCGGCCCGGGCCTCGTCTCAGGAGCGGGAATCCTTGGCGTGGAGCTGGCGCCCACCCGAATCCGCAGCGTCGCCCAGAGCATCACCGTCGCCGGGGGGCGCCTGGGCGCTACGATCAGCGGCTTTGCCTTCCCGCTGCTGTTCGCCGGAATCGGACAGAAGGGCGCCTATCTGGTGATCGCCGCCTTGAGCGTGGCTGGGGCGGCGTTCACCTGGCTGCTCGTACCGGAGACCGGACGTCTGTCCCTGGAGGCCCTGACCGAGGCCGAAACCTGAGCCCTCAGGCTTGGCGTCCCCGTCAGGCCGCCTCCGCCGGCTCATCCTCGGCCACGAAGCCCTTCCAGCCCGCCATGTAGGCGATGAAGGCCTCGCCCAGGCGCTCGCGGCGAAGGTCGTCTCGGGTCACAGGCAGGTCGCGCGCGGCGAAATCCGCATCGGCCCTGACGCGAAGCGGGAAGTCATGGTGCAGGATCGCGCCGCGGCCGAGCACGACGAAATCGGCGCCATGGTCCAGGAGTCGGCGACATTCGGCCGCCGAATAGAGCTTGCCCGCGGCGCCCAGGCGCGCGCCGCCGCGCTCCAGGGGCGCGAACAGGTCGATCAAAGGGGCGCCGTCCGGGGCCTCCACGGCGGGCTTGAAAACATCCCAGAGCGACATGTCCAGATAGTCCAGACCGCCATGGGCCAGTGCGCGGCGGGCGATTTCCACCTGCTCGTCGAGTTTCAGGCCGAATCGTTCGGGCGAAAGGCGCAGCCCGACCTGGAAATCGGACCGGGTCGCCGCGCGAACCCCGTCCAGGATCTCGAACAGCAGGCGGGCTCGATTGTCGAGGCTTCCGCCATAGCGGTCGGTGCGCTGGTTGGTCTCAGGGCTGAGGAAGGCGCAGATGACGTAGCCATGTGCGCCATGGAGTTCGACCCCGTCGAATCCTGCCGTCTCGGCGCGCACGGCCGCGGCGATGAAGTCGTCGCGCAGGGCCTCCACCTCCGCCGTGGAGAAGGCGCGGGCGCCGGTCTCGGCATGGTCGGAGGGGCCGCGCGGATCGCCGCCGATAAGCTCCTTGGGTGAGCGGATGCCGGCATGGTGAAGCTGAACGGAGGATGCCGCACCCTTAGCCTTCAGGGCCGCCGCCAGACGCGTGAGCCCAGGCAGGTGGTCGTCGGAGAATACGCCAAGCTGGCCCGGGAATCCCTGCCCCTGGCGCTGCACATGGGCGGCGCAGGTCATCACCAGACCGAACCCGCCCTCGGCCCGGTAGGTCATCCAGGCGAACTCGTCCTCGGAAAGCACGCCGTCCGCATGGCTCTGGAGATTGGTCAGGGGCGCCAGCATGAAGCGGTTGCGCCAGGCCGGGCCGCGGGTCAGCGTCAGGGGATCGAACAGCGAGGTCATGGGGCTCCTTGAGGCGGGTCGGCTCATTTGCGTCGACGATGGCTCTTCAGCGGCGAGGAGCCGAAGCCCCCAATCCGCCACTCGCGGCGCTTCCGCTCTATTTCGGACTTCTGGAGGCGGTGTCTAGAGGTCAGGCGCGCCTCGACGTCCCCGGTCCGGGCGGGATAGCCTCGGGGAATGTGCAATCGGTATGGCTATCTCCACCCGGATCGGCGACTGGTCGCGGAGTTCTCCGATCTCGGGCCCATTAGCTGGAGCGAGGCCGAGCCCAATGCGCCCCGCGATCCCATCCGGCCCACCAATCTCGCCCCGATCCTGCGCCCCGTCGCGGCCGGCGGCCTGGAGCTGGTCGTCATTCGCTGGGGGCTCGTGCCCCATTTCCATCGCGGCCCGGCCAAGGCCTGGAAGATCCTGGGGACCAACGCCCGGGCCGAGAGAGTCGCCGCCACGAGCATGTATCGCGACGCCTATCGACGGCGGCGCTGCCTTGTGCCCGCGAGTCACTATTTCGAATGGACCGGTGAGACGGGGGCCAAGGTCATGTGGCGCTTCACCGTTCCCGCACAGGACATCTTCGCCTTCGCCGGCCTGTGGGACCGAGCCGGCCCGCCGGACGATCCCTTCGAGAGCTTCACCATCCTGACCTCGGCGCCCGGCCCCGACCAAGCCCCCTATCACGATCGCCAGCCGGTGATCCTCGAGCGCGAACAGTGGGCTTCCTGGCTCGATCCGGCCTGCGACATGGCCCCGGGCTTCACCGGCTCGCCGGCGGGAACCATCCGCGTGGAGCGGGCCTGAGCCTCAAGGACCCCGACCCGCTGGCGAGGTCGAACCGTCAGTACCCGTCCACCGAGCCCGTCGGCAGGCGCGGGTCGAGCGCGCCATAGAGGCGGTCTGAGCCAACCGGCTTGGCGCCAAGGGCTGGGGCGCCGACGAGGATCGCGGCGACCTGGTTGTCGTATCCCACCTGCTGCAGACGGTGACCCTTGGCGGCGAGGGCGGCCATCGTGTCGGCGCTCAGCGCGAAGGGCTCGTAATAGAGGATGTCGGGCAGCCACTGCTCATGGAGGCGCGGCGCGTCCACGGCCTCGGTGAGGGTCATGTCATAGTCGATGGCGTTGATCAGGACCTGGATCACCGCGCTCGGGATCCGGCTTCCCCCCGGGGTGCCCACGACCATGACGAGCTGGCCATCGCGGGTGACGAGGGAGGGGCTCATGGAGGACAGCGGCCTCTTGCGCGGCGCGATGGCGTTGTTCGCTCCCTCTACGAGCCCGAACTGGTTGGGCACGCCGGGCTTGGAGGAAAAGTCGTCCATCTCGTCATTGAGGAGCACGCCGGTGCCGGGCGCCATGACCCGGGCCCCGAACCAGTCATTGAGGGTATAGGTCAGAGACACCGCGTCGCCCTGGGCGTCGACGATGGAGAAATGGGTGGTGCTCGTCCCCTCGTGGGACGGGGTGACCCCGCCCAGACTGGCCGAGGGCGTGGCGTGATCCATGAAGATGCCCGCGCGAAGCTGGGCCGTGTAGGCCGGCGAGATCAGCCTCGCCACGTCGGGATGAACGAAGGCCGGGTCGCCCAGTTCGAGGTTTCGGTCGTGATAGGCCCGCCGCAGAGCCTCGGTGAGCACATGCGCCTCCGAGGAGGAGGCGAATCCCATCTGGCCGAGCGGGTAGCCGGAGAGAATGCCGAGCGTCTCGCAGATCACCACGCCGCCGGAACTGGGCGGCGGGGCGGAGACGATGTGATAGCCGCGATAGTCGCAGTCGAGCGGCGCGCGGGAGAGGGCGCGATAGGCCTCGAAATCGGACAACGAGAGAATCCCGCCATGGGCGCCGCTGGCGGCGACGATCCGCCGCGCTGCCTCGCCGCGATAGAAGCCGTCCGCGCCCCGATCCGAAATGGCTTCGAGGGTATGGGCGAGATCGGTCTGGACCAGCCGCTCGCCCTTGCGCCAGGGCCGGCCGTCATGGAGGAAGACCGCGGCGCTCGGCGGGTCCTTGGCGAAGTCCTCCGCCCCCTCGGCCAGGAAATCGGCGTCCGCCTGATCGAGGATGAAACCGTCCCTGGCCAGAGCGATGGCGGGAGCCATGAGTTCGCCCCGGGGCAGAGACCCGAAGCTCTGGCGCGCCAGCTCCAGACCCGCCACCGTGCCGGGGACTCCGACCGCCAGATATCCGCGCGTGCTGAGGCCCGGGACGACCTCGCCCTTGGCGTTCTGATAAAGCGTCGCCGTTGCGGCCCCCGGCGCCTCTTCGCGGAAATCGATGAACGCCTCCCGCCCGTCGCGCCAGCGCACGGTCATGAACCCGCCGCCGCCGATATTGCCCGCCTCGGGATAGGTCACGGCGAGAGCATAGGCCACGGCGATGGCCGCATCGACGGCGTTGCCGCCCTTCTTCAGCACCTCGACGCCCGCCTCGCTGGCAAGGCGGTGAGCCGAGACCACCATGCCGTGTTCCGCCCCCACCGGCGCGGGCGCGGCGGCGCGAACGGCCAAGGGTTGCAGCAGCAGGGCCGCCGTGATGACCAGGCTGATCGTTCGCCGACCCATGGACTCGCTTCTCCCGCGTGAAGGCCGTCATTTCAGGGAAAGCCGCGCCCCTCCGCAAGGGGGACCGGGCCGTGAATCCTCGCCTTTCGGCTTGACCGGGGCCGCCGGGTTCGCCCATCAGCTCGGCATGAGCCTTGAGACCCTGAACCGGCATCGCTGCTTCGAAGGCGTGCAGAGCTTTCACAGGCACCAGAGCTGCGCCACCCGCACGGCGATGCGGTTCGGCGTCTATACGCCGCCGGGAGAGGGGCCGTTTCCGGTGGTCTGGTGCCTGGCGGGCCTGACCTGCACGGAGGAGACGTTCGCCATCAAGGCCGGGGCGCAGCGGGTCGCCGCGCAGCTTGGCCTCATGCTGGTCACCCCCGACACCAGTCCGCGCGGCGAGGGCGTCGCCGACGATCCCGCCTACGACATGGGCCAGGCGGCGGGGTTCTATCTTGACGCCACGCAGGCGCCCTGGGCGGCGCACTTCCAGATGCGCGCCTGGCTGGAGGACGAACTGCCCGATCTCATCGCAGAGGCCCTTCCCGTCGCCGATCTCGCGCGCCAGTCAATCCTCGGCCATTCCATGGGCGGGCACGGGGCCCTGACGATGGCTCTGCGCTCGCCGCAGCGATTCAGGAGCGTCTCGGCCTTCGCCCCCATCGTCTCCCCGCTCAACTGCCCATGGGGCGAGAAGGCGCTGAGCGGCTATCTGGGTCCCGACCGCGCGGCTTGGCGCGCCTATGACGCCTGCGCGCTCATCGCCGACGGCGCGAGGGTGAAGGAGATCCTCGTCGACCAGGGCGAGTCTGACCCTTACCTGGCCGAACAGCTCAAGCCGGAGCTTCTGGAAGCGGCCTGCGCGGAAGCGGGTCTGCCCCTGACGCTTCGCCGCCACGCCGGATACGACCATGGCTATTTCTTCATCCAGGGGTTCATCGCCGACCATCTGGCCTGGCACCGCGAGCGGTTAGGCTGAGATCGGGCGTGGCGGGGGCTTTTCATTGCCTGGCGGGATCGGAGCGCCCATCTTGGCGGGCGTGACACGTCTCGACCTCGCCTTCGCCGCCCCTGCCGACCGGGTCCTGCCGGATGAGGCGGACGCGCGCCTCGCCGGCCCGCGGGGGAAGCTTCCCCTCACCGGTCTCACCCAGGACGAACTCCGGGCCGCCTTGAGCGAGCGCGGTGTGGCCAGCCCGGCCCAGGCGCGGATGCGGGCGGAGCAGATCTGGAGCTGGGCGCACAAGCGAGGCGTCACCGACTTCTCGGATATGACCAACATAGCCAAGGAGACCCGCGCGGCCCTGGGCGAGCATTTCGACCTCGCCAGACCCGACGTGATCGACCGGCGCCAGAGCGCCGACGGCGTGGTAAAATGGCTGCTGCGCCTCTCACCCGGCGCCGAGGCGGAATCGGTGTTCATCCCGGATGTGGGGCGCTCCGGCGCCCTGTGCGTCTCCAGTCAGGTGGGCTGCACCCTCAATTGCAGCTTCTGCCACACCGGAACCCAGCCCCTGGTGCGCAACCTCACCGCCGGCGAGATCGTCGCCCAGTGCCTGGTGGCGCGGGATGATCTGGGCGAATGGACCGCCGGGCCGGACGCGCGGCGGCTCTCCAACATCGTCTTCATGGGCATGGGCGAACCGCTCTACAATCTCGACGCCGTGGCCGCCGCCATCGACATTCTCAGCCATGGCGAGAGCCTGGGCATTTCGCGGCGGCGCATCACCGTCTCCACCTCGGGGGTGGCGCCGAAGATCCCCGAGCTTGGCGCGCGCACCGGCGCCATGCTGGCCATCTCGCTGCACGCCGTGACCGACGCCCTGCGCGATGAACTGGTGCCGATCAATCGCGCCTATCCCATCGCCGAGCTGATGAAGGCGATCCGCGCCTATCCCGGCCTCTCCAACGCCCGCCGGGTGACCTTCGAATATGTCATGCTCAAGGGGGTCAACGACTCTCCGGCGGAAGCCCGCGCGCTGGTGCGCCTGCTCGCCGGGGTTCCAGCCAAGATCAACCTGATCCCGTTCAACCCCTGGCCGGGCTCGCCCTATGAATGTTCTTCAACCTCGACCATCAAGACCTTCGCCGACATCGTCAATCGCGCCGGCTACGCCTCGCCCATCCGCACGCCGCGCGGCCGCGACATCCTCGCCGCCTGCGGCCAGCTCCGCTCGGAAAGCACCAAGGAACGGGCCAGCGCGAGGCGGGCCCGGGAGCTACAGGGTTAGTTTCGGAAGTTTCGGAAGTTTCGGAAGTTTCGGGGACGCTATATTTAATTCATTCAACGGCGCATATCGATTGTGGAACTGCGCGAATTAAATATAGCGTCCCCGAAACTTCCCCCAAAACTTCCCGGCCTATCGCGCCGCGGCGACCGCTTCGCGCTGAAGGTTGATGAGCACCTTGGCCGTGTCGCGTTTCATGCCTTCCCGCACGAGCGGCGCGGGGGCGAGGATGTCGGCGCCGACGAGGTTCTCATAGGTGACGCGGGTCACGCCGCCCTGAAGCGGGATCAGGCGCCACTCTCCCTGCTCTTCCTTGAGATTGCCGCCGGCCTTGCGGAAACGGATCACCTGATAGGGCTGATAGTCCTCGCGCACGACGTTGGAGATGGTCGGGACGAAGAAGTTGCCGCGGGTCACGGTCTCGCGCACGTCCGTGTCATGGGCCGGATCGGCTTGAAGGATGCGGCAGAGCGTCACCGTGGTCACCAGCCGGGCGGCATAGCGGCAGTCGTGCATCACATCCCAGATCACCTTGGGCGGCGCGGCGATGTCGATGGCGGCGTGGATCAGCACGGCCCCGTCCGGCGCCGGCGCCACTTCGGAGAACGGCTTGCCCTCCTGAAGATCACGATCCGCGGAGTCCGGCGGCGCCCAGGCGACCAGGGCGAGCGCGGAGAGGCAGAGGGCGCCAAGAGGCAAACTCAAACGCATGCGAGGGGGGGCTCCGTGGGCGGGGCTCGCCCCAAGGGGGCGGCGTCGTTGGCCGGGCAATCTCGTCCTTATAGGCGACACAGGGTGAGCCGGATCATCGGCGGAGGAGGTTAACGTCCGAAAAACCCGGCGGAAATGAGACATCAGGCGCTGGCACAGGTTGTCACCCGCGGCGGCGCGGCCTAAGCGGCTCGCGATGACCGGGCGGCGCGGCCAGGAAGGACGCTGGCGCGAGAGGCTGGCGCCCGGAGCCGGGACGGGTCCGCTTGGCGCGCTCCCAGGGGACCTTACGGACGCACCGATGCGCGAGACGATGACCGCAGCCGAGACCGACGCACGTCACCTCTATCTGGACCTTATGAAGAAGGTCCTCACCCGGGTGATCTCCTTCGAGAGCCACCGTCCCTTCCGTCGCGCCCTGCCCGACACCAAGCCGCTCACATGGGCGGCCCTCCTGCCCTTTCGCCTGCTGTCCCGGCTCACCGGCCTCAAGCTCTACCGATCCGTCTCGGACGACCTGAGCTTTCGCATCGAGGGCCGGGACTGGCCCTCGGACGGCGAGACCATGATCGGGCTCAAACGTCTGGACAATCTGCAGTCCTGCATCGACTCCGTGCTCGCCGACGGGATCGAAGGCGACTTCATCGAAACCGGGGTCTGGCGCGGCGGCGCCTGCATCTTCATGAAGGCGGTGCTGGCGGCCTATGGCGAGACGACGCGAAAGGTCTGGGTCGCCGACTCCTTCGAGGGTCTCCCCAAACCCGACGGACGCTACGGTCAGGACAAGGGCGACGGTCTGTGGCGGCTGCGCGGCGATCTCGGCGTCGGGGTCGAAGAGGTGCGCGAGAACTTCCGAAAATACGGCCTGCTCGATGACAATATCCGGTTTCTGAAGGGCTGGTTCAAAGACACTCTGCCCGGCGCGCCCTTCGAGAAGCTGGCGATCGCGCGCCTCGACGGCGACATGTATTCCTCGACCATGGACGCGCTGATGGCGCTTTATCCCAAGCTCTCCCGGGGCGGCTATCTGATCGTCGACGACTACGGCGCCTGCGCCCCGTGCGAGCAGGCGGTGCAGGATTACCGGCGCGAACAGGGCATCACCACGCCGATCATCCCGATCGACTGGACCGGGGTCTATTGGCGCAAGGAGGACTGACCGCCGCCGCGGCGAGTCGCTCAACTCCACATTCGCTCTAACCGGGTCCGGTCGCCTGCGGGACGGATGTGGGGCCGGCGCCAGGGTCCGCGCCGTGCAGGTGGCCCGCCACCGCCTCGATGGCCTCGACGAGGCCCATGCGACGAAGGCTCACGCCCTCTGGAAGTCCGGTGAAGAGGCGGCTGGGCGCCGCCGAATCGAGGAGCACGAAGGCGCCACGGTCGTGTTCACGACGGATCAGGCGACCGAAGGCCTGGGCCAGGCGCCCGCGGGTCAGGGCGTCGTCATAGGCGCCGCCGCCGAAGAGACCTCGCCGAGCCTTGTGCAGGACGTCCGGTCGTGGCCAGGGCACGCGATCGAAGACCAGGAGGCGCAGGGCCTCGCCTGGCACGTCGACCCCATCGCGCACCGCGTCGACGCCCAGGAGGCAGCTGTCGGCTTCGGCCCGGAACATGTCCACCAGGGTGGCGACGTCCAGGGGGTCCACATGCTGGGCGTAGAGGGGCAGGCCCCGGTCGGCGAGGGGGCCGGCCATCAGAGCGTGCGCGGCGCGCAGGCGACGGATGGCGGTGAAGAGGCCCAGCGCCCCTCCCCTGGCGGCCAGGAACAGCTCGCGCATGGCGGCGGCGACCTGACGCGCGTCGTCACGGTTGACGTCGGTGACAACGATGGCCAGGGCCGCCTTGGCGTAGTCGAAGGGGGAGGCCAGGCGCAGGGTTCGCGCCGGCGTCGCCAGACGCGCGGCGCCGGTGCGCCTCTCGGCCAGGGCGAAGGGCGTCTTGGGGTGCGGATCGGCCAGGGTGGCGCTGGTCACGAGGACGCCGTGGGCGCCGGTCAGAACGCTGGCGTGCAGCGGTTCGCTCGGATCGCGCCAATGGCGCCGATAGACGGCATCCACCACCCGGCCGAACTGGAGACCGGCCTCGAACACCTGCACGAACGGGGCGTCCTCCGGGGTTTCAGGCGCCGGAGCGCCCGCCGCTCCGGGCGGCGCCCCTTCCTGACCCGCCGCCAGGCTGCGCAACATGGCGCGCCACGCCGGCAGGATCTGACGCGCGCGCCAGTCGAGTCCGCGCAGGACGCCTTCGATCCGGTTGCGCTCCACCGGGCCGAGGACATCCGCCTCATCGTCAAGGAGATCGCCCAGTCTCTGCGCCAGGATCTTCAGCGGCGCCTCCACCTCCCCGAGGGCTCGCTCGGCGGCCTTCGCGGTGGTGATCACGGGGCCCAGGGCGGGAAGGGCCTCGCATTCCCGCTGACCCTCGCCCTGCCCGGTGGTCCGGGCGCGGATCTGGTCCAGCGCCGCGGCGAGAAAGGCTTCGATCTCGCCATGCGGGCGAGCGTCGTCGCCGCTCGGCGCGATCCGTCCCGACCAGCCCTCGCCCGGCAGGATGACGGCGGCGCGCACGGCGGCCTGCAGGGCGGCCCTGGCGGCCTCGGCGGCGTCTGAGATCGCGTCCTCGCGGGTGGCGGCGCGCAGGGCGTCGTCCAGCCGCGCCTCCAGGCCCCGGCCCCGGCGACCCCGCGTCTCCGGACCCCTCATCCAGCGGCGCATCTCGGCGGTCTCGGCGCCCGACAGGGCCACGGAAAAGGCGCTGTCGGCGGCGTCGAACAGGTGATGGCCCTCGTCAAAGACGATGCGGCGGGGCGGGCCCTCGTCGGAGGGTCGGCTGGCCAGGCCCTGGCGGGCGGCCTGGCTCATCACCAGGGCGTGGTTGGCGATGACCAGATCGGCCTGGCGCGAGGCGCGCGCGGATCGTTCCACAAAGCAGGCGCGATAGTGGGCGCAGGCGGCATGGACGCACTCGCCGCGCCGGTCGACGAGATTGGCCGGGCCGGCCTGGGCCGCCGGCGGGACCTCGAACAGATTGGGAAGCCAGGCGGGGAAATCGCCGCCTGTCATGTCGCCGTCGCGGGTGGCGCGAGCCCAGCGGACCGCCAGAACCAGACCGATCAGGTCGCCCTCGCCCAGACGCGCGGCGTTGACGCCCTCCTGGAGGTTGAGCAGGCAGAGATAATTCTCGCGGCCCTTGCGCACGGCCACCTTGCGAGCGCGCACGACGGGATCGGGATAGACGCTCTGCGCCTCCCGGGCGATCTGGCGCTGCAGGGCGCGGGTGAAGGTGGAGATCCAGACGGACGGCCCGTTGGCCTCAGCCCAGAGCGAGGCGGGGGCGAGATAGGCCAGGGTCTTGCCTGTGCCGGTGCCGGCCTCAGCCAGAATCATTCGCGGCGCATCGGGCGCCTCGCGCGGCTGGAAGGCGTGGGCGGCCAGGGCGGCGAAGTCGGCCTGCATGGGACGCGGCTCGCTCAGCCCGGCTCGGGCCAGAAGCTCGGCGAGGCGGCGGCGCACGGCTTCCGGATCGATCGGCGCCGAGCCCGCCTCGCCGGGAGGGGCCTCGTCCTCCCATTCTGCGATATGGGCCCAGGGATCGAGACCGTCGCCGCGCCAGGGCCGATCGACGCGACCGCCCGCCCGCAGGGCGCCAAGAACCGGCGCCGCCCACGCCCAGCCGGCCCGACCCAGGGTCTCAGCCTGGGCCACGGCCTCGGCGCGCGACGGGAGAGGATGGGACTGAAGCTCGCCCAGCAGGCGCTCCGCCGTCTGCCTCAATATCCTCGCCTGATGTTCCGGAGCCTGAGGCGCCGGCAGGCCGAACGCCAGGGCAAGCCCGGCCGGCGACGGGGCCAGGATTTCGGCCGGGCGAACGAAGGCGAACAGCTCCAGCACATCGAGGAGGCGCGGAGAGCGTCCGCGCGGCCCTTCCCCCAGGCGCCTGGCCGTGACGGCCGCATGGAGGACCATGACCGGTCCTTCGCGGAACAGCCGCCCCGCCGCGTTCAGCGCGATCTCGCGCGCGCCCGCGTCATCGGCCACCGCCGCCCTGCCGCCTGGGGGCGTCGCCAAGGCGGGGGGCAGGAGGGCTGTCCCGGCAGGTGGAACCGGTCCCTCCGGCGCGGCGAGACTCGCGGGCGTCGGCATCCCTCCCGCCTAACACCCGCCGCAGCGCGAGGCGACCGGTGAGTCCCCGCTAATCGACCCACGGGCGCAGGGCGTCGCGAAGAGCCGTGGGATCGTCGAGACAAGGACCGATGGCGTCGATCTCGACGAATCGCCGCCAGCGATCACGACGGATGAGCGTTTTGCGCAGATGCAGGATCAGATTCGGATGCGCCAAGGCCGAGGCGCGCAGGAAACCTCGCCGTCGGGTGTCGGCGCCGCCCGTCGCCGTCTCAACGGCTCTGAGGTCCTTCAGCGGCGCCTGGATGCTGAGGAGGGTCCCCAGCCGCACGACAAGATGTTGATCAAACAGCAGAATGGGATGGCGAAAGAGAGACAGGAAGAGGTTCGCGAGCGACACGACGCCCACCGCCTCGATCAGCAGCACAGCCCCTGCGATTTTGGGGACGAACAGCTCCACAACCAGGTCGCTCACCAGGAGTTCGACCCCCGCCGCCGCGAGCAGAACGCCGGACACCAGGCCCACGGAGCGACCATAGGAAAAGGCTCTCGCGGAGGGCGGGATATTCGGCGCCGTCAGGGATGCCCAAAGTCGCAACGGATCAGCGCCTCCTGTTCAATCTGCGGCGGATCGGCGTCATGGGTTATCATCGACCCGCGCGACAGACGAGACGGGCGACCCTGCACAAATCAGGAACATGCTATGGCATGACCCATGTATGGCGCGACGCCTCGCCGGAGCGGAGAATTGACGGGATCGCCGGGTGACCCGGCGGCCCTGCCCGCCCCCCTGCCCGAGCCCTTCGCCCGCTGGTTCGCCGCGCGCGGCTGGACGCCCAGGCCGCATCAGCTGGCGGTGCTGGACGAGGCGCGCGCCGGGCGCCACGCCCTGCTGATCGCGCCTACGGGCGGGGGCAAGACCCTTGCCGGCTTCCTGCCCAGCCTCGTGGAACTGGCCGCGCGGCCGCCGCGCCGGCCGGGTGACCCGGGGGCGCCGGGTCTGCACACCCTCTATATCTCTCCCCTCAAGGCTCTGGCCGTGGATGTGGAGCGCAATCTCCTGACCCCCGTGGGCGAGATGGGCCTGGCGGTCTCCGTGGAGTCGCGCACCGGCGACACCGGCCTCGCCCGGCGCGAGCGGCAGAGGCGGATCCCGCCGGACATCCTCCTGACCACCCCCGAACAGCTCGCCCTGTTCCTGGCCTGGGAGGGGGCGCGCCGCTATTTCGAGGACCTGCGGCGGGTAGTCGTCGACGAGGTCCACGCGCTCTGGCCCAGCAAGCGGGGCGACTTGCTGGCGCTCGGCCTGGCGCGCCTCAAGACCTTCGCCCCGGACATGCGCCTGATCGGCCTGTCGGCCACCGTGGCCGAGCCGCAGTTGATCTGCGACTGGCTCTCGCCCGATCCGGAGGCGCCGGTGAGCCTCGTGCGCGGCGCCGGGGGCGCGGCGCCCCAGGTGGAGCTTCTGCTCTCGGAAGGTCGCGTGCCGTGGGTCGGCCACACCGCCCACCACGCCATGGCCGAGGTCTATGAGGCCATCCGCGGGGCCCGTTCGGCCCTGGTCTTCGTCAATACCCGCTTCCAGGCCGAGTTCGCCTTCCAGGAGCTGTGGCGCCTCAACGAGGACAATCTGCCCATCGCTCTGCACCACGGCTCGCTCTCGGCCGAGCAGAGGCGCAAGGTGGAGGCGGCCATGAGCCGGGGCGAGCTGCGCGCCGTGGTCTGCACCTCGACGCTCGATCTGGGCATCGACTGGGGCGATGTGGACCTCGTCATACAGGTGGCCACGCCCAAGGGCGCCTCGCGCATGGTGCAGAGGATCGGCCGGGCCAATCACCGCCTGGATGAGCCCAGCCGCGCCCTGTTCGTCCCCGCCAACCGCTTCGAGATGCTGGAGTGCCAGGCGGCGCGCGAGGCGATCGCCCAGAACGCCTTGGACAGGGAGGCTCCCCGGACGGGCGCCCTGGACGTCCTCGCTCAGCATCTCATGGGACTGGTCTGCGGCGAGCCGGCGGCCGCGGACGATCTTTATGAGGAGGTGCGAACAGCCGGCCCCTATCGGGAGCTGAGCCGGACCGCGTTCGACGAAACCCTCGATCTGGCGGCCACAGGCGGCTATGCCCTGCGCGCCTATGACCGGTTCGCGCGCATCGTCAGGCGCCCCGACGGCCTTCTGATGGCGCGCAATCGCGAGACGGTCTTGCGCCATCGCCTGAACATTGGCGCCATCGTCTCGCCGGCGATGCTCGCGGTGCGGGTGGTCTCGCGCCGGGGCGGCCAGGTCCGGCCAAGGATCGGACCTCATAGCCGGGGCGGGCGCAAGATCGGCGAGGTCGAGGAGGGTTATCTCGACGTGCTGGAGCTGGGCGACGCCTTCGTCTTCGCGGGTCAGGTCTGGCGGCTGGAAGGCGTCACCGGGACCGAGGTCCTGGTCAGCCCCGCGCCAGGCGAGGAAGCCAAGATGCCCTCCTGGGGCGGATCGAAGTTCGCCCTTTCCACCTTCCTGGCGGCCAAGGTGCGGGCCCTGATGTCCGACGCTTCCGGCTGGAGCGCTCTGCCCGCCGATGTGGCGGAATGGCTCGGTCTGCAACGCGAGCGGTCCGCCATCCCCGCGCCCGAGGAGATGCTGGTGGAGACCTTTCCGCACGGCCGGCGTTTCTTCCTCGTGGCCTATCCTTTCGAGGGCCGCCTCGCACACACCACCCTTTGCATGCTGCTCACAAGGCGCCTGGAGCGCCTGCGCATGGGACCCGTCGGCTTCGTCTGCAACGACTACGCCCTGGCGGTCTGGACGGTGCGCGATATGGCCGGACTGGACATGGGCGCCCTGTTCGAGGAGGACATGCTGGGCGACGATCTCGAGGCCTGGCTGGCGGAGAGCCCGCTGATGAAGTCCGCCTTCAAGGCCTGCGCCCTGATTTCGGGCCTGATCGAGCGACGCTTCGCCGCCGGGGAAAAGACCCAGCGTCAGGTGAACATCTCCACTGACCTCGTCTATGAGGTGCTGCGCCGGCATCAGAGCGACCATCTTCTCCTGCGTTGCGCCAGAGCGGACGCGGCCCAGGGCATGATCGATGTGGCCAGGCTGGCGGACTTGCTCTCCCGAATCAGGGGCCTGATCAGGCATGAAGCCCTGATGCGGCTTTCGCCCTTTTCCGTGTCCGTGATCGCCGAGATCGGTCGTCAGGCTTCGCCGGGCCAGTCGGCGGCGGGTCTGATCCTGGAAGAAGCCCAGACGAGCTCCGATACCCCGCACTGGACCGAGAGCTTGATCGCCGCGGCGATCGCGAGTCCTGTGGAGCTGGCCCCCGCATGAGCCTGACCCTCACCCTGGGCGGCGCGCGGGCGCAGTGCCGGGCCAGCGGCGCCCTTTGGCTTGAGGCCGCGCGGGCCCTGATCGTGGCCGATCTGCATCTGGAAAAGGGCTCGGCCTTCGCGGCGCGGGGTCAGATGCTGCCGCCCTTCGACACCTCCGAGACCCTCACCCGCCTGGAGGCGGAGACCGCCGATCTGGACCCCGCGATCCTCGTGCTTCTGGGCGATACCCTGCACGACGCCGCCGCCGAAAACCGGATGAGCCCGATGACGGCGGACCGCTTGACCCGGCTGACCCAGGGGCGACGCCTGATCTGGGTGCTCGGCAACCACGACGCCGAGGGCCCGGCGCGCCTGCCCGGCGAGGTCGCCGCCGAGCTGGAGCTGGACGGACTCACCCTGGTGCATGAGCCGACGCCGGAGGCGAGGCCCGGCGAGGTGGCCGGGCACCTCCACCCCTGCGCCAAGGTCAGGGGTCGCGGCGCCAGCGTGCGGCGGCGCTGTTTCGTCACCGATGGCGAGAGGATCGTCCTGCCGGCCTTCGGCGCTCTGGCGGGCGGCCTCAATATCCGCGACGCCGCCTTCGCCGGATTGTTCCGCCGCGCCCCTCTGGCGGGAATCCTGAACGACGGCGCCGTGCATCCGGTGGCCTTCGCGGCGCTGGCGGCGGACTGATGGGCGTTCCTGGAACCCTGGTCGTCCTGGGCGTGGTGGTGCTGGCCACCCTGTTCTTCGGCTTCATGGGCGCTCAGCCCCGGCCCCTGTTCTCGCTCAAGCCGCGCTGGGCCCCGTGGCGCTTCCTCATGCTGCTGGGCGTGATCGGCATCGTCGCCGTGCTCGCCCATCTGGTTAACATGGCTCAGGGGGGCTGATCAGCGGCTGATCGGCGCCTCACCCCCGTGCCTGTCAGTTCGCCGAACCTAACGCCTTCATCAGCCGGTAGGTGAACTCCAGGTCCTGGTCGAAGGCGGCCAGGTTCACCCGCTCGTCCCGGCCATGGGCGCGGGAGTCGTCGAGGCTGAGGAAGTCTCCGTCGACGCCATAGGATGGGATGCCTGCGGCGCGGGTGAAGGCGCTGTCCGTGGCGCCCGCGGAGAGCTCAGGCAGGATGATCAGGCCCGGCCAGATCGAATGAGCCACCGCGCTCACGGTCTGGGTGACCTGGGGCGAGAGCGGCGACTCGGGGCTCAACTTGGGAGCCGTATAGGTGCTCATGGCGATCGCGGGATCATCGATCACCGACTTGAGGCGCGCCTCCACGTCCGCGATCGGCTTATTGGGCATGACGCGGCACTGAACGAGGGCGGTGACGTCCTCTGGCAGGGCGCTTTCGCCCTGGCCGCCGTTGATCACCGTGGCCGTGCAGGTGGTGCGCAGGGCGATATTGGTGTCCAGCTGGGAGGAAAGGCGCGTCACGGCCGCGGCGCTGGGATGGCCGGTGGCGGCTTCGAGCATGTCGGCGCGGACCTGGCCCGTCTCCAGACCCGCGCGGGCCTTGAAATAGGCCTCGGTGGTCGGCGTCAGATCCACCGGGAAGCTGTAGTGGCTCAGCCGATCGAGCGCCGCGGCCATGTGATAAATGGGATTGGCTGGGGTCGGCCGGGAGCTGTGCCCGCCCTTGTCGTGGGCCTCGAGGCGGAAGGTGGCGAACACCTTTTCGCTGGTCTGAATGGCCAGATAGAGCTGGCGGCCGTCCTTGAGCGCCGCCTCACCGCCATCGGGATTAATCACCAGGCCCGCATCGATCAGGGGCCGGTGGGTCTTGAGCAGCCAGTCGATGCCGCTGGCGTCGCCCCCCGCCTCCTCATCGGCGGTGAAGGCGACGATGATGTCGCGCGACGGTTTGAAGCCGGACTCCCGAAGCCGGATCAGGGCGGCGGCCATGGCCGCGTCGCCGCTCTTCATGTCCTCGGTTCCCCGCCCATAGGCGTAGCCGTCGACCAAGGTGAAGGCGAAGGGATCATAGGTCCAGTCGGCGCGGTGGGCCTCGACCACGTCCAGATGGCCCAGGAACATCACCGGCGCCCCGGCGCCCGTTCCATGCAGGCGCACCACCAGGTTGCCCTTGGTGGGGTGATCGGGAGGGGCAAGGACCTGGACATCGGCGGCGGGAAAACCGGCGGCCAGGAACCTCGCCGCCAGATACCGTGCCGCGCCGGTCGAGCCGTGGGCGTGGGTCGAGTCGATCTCCACCAGCCCTTTGAGCATGTCGCGTCCAAGGCTCGCATAGGCGGCGGGAGGCGCGTTCGGGATAGCCGCGGCCGTCTGCGCGCTGCACGCCCCGGCGAGGAGCAGGGCCCCAACCCCGGCCCCTGCGGCCAGCAGGCCCCTCATCCACCCGCCCCGAATAGCCATCCGATTCTCTCCCCACGGACTGTTGGCAGTTTCGGGGACGCTATATTTAATTCACGCCACGTCATAACCGCTACACTTCGCTGAATGAATTAAATATAGCGTCCCCGAAACTGCCCTTACGGCGCAGGCGCGAGCTGGCCCCTGATCTCTCCGGCGGGATGGGCGGCGGTGTGGACGTTCACATAGAGAAGGCCGTCCTTGAGATAGCCCTCCTGGACCGGGGTCAGGCTCGCCTGGCCGGAGGCGGGGCTGGTGGGGGCCATTCCCAGGCCGACGACCACGCCCGCGGCCTTGCCCGCCGGGGCGGGCCCGTGAATATGGGCCATGGTGGCCGGGCCGCTCAGCCCATCCCAGGTCACGTTCCAGGAGATCTTGTGGGTGTCGGAGTCATAGGTCACATCGGCCAGACCATGTCCGTGAGAGTCGTTGGGCGGCGTCTCATGGGCGCCATCGAGGGTCGCCACATAGCGCACGGTCTCAGCCGCCGCGGCTGAGGCGAAGGCGACGAGGCCGGCGGCGACGGCGGCGAGGGTCAGGGTTCGAGAGATCGACATTCCGGGCTTTCCTCCAGACCTGTGATGGTCCCCCCAGGAGAGGTTAGGCCAGTGACGGCCCGCCGTCGATGCCGTTTGCGGCGCGGCGGTCAGGCGTCGCGCCTGCGACGCGGGGCGCGAGGCGTCCGGGCCGGACGCTCGTCCGGCTCGATCAGGCGCTCGCCCAGGCCCAGATTCACCACCGGCGAGGAGCTGGAGAGCTCGATCCCCTCGGCGCGCAGATCGGGCACGATCTGGAACAGAAGCTCGCTCTTGACCCGGAAGGCGTCGCGCGGCGAGCGCACATAGGCGATGGAGGTGAACTCCAGGGCCCCGTCCACGAGATTGGTGAGGAACACACCGGGCGCGGGCTGTTTCAACAGGTCCTTGTGCGCCGAGAGACGGGCCATGAGGAGATCGCGCACCCGCATCGGATCGGTCGAGGCGGCCACCTTGAGCACGATGCGCACCCGACCCGTGGCCGCCACATGGGTGACATTGCGCACGGTCTTGGTCACCAGCTCGCTGTTGGGCACGATGAGGCGGGAGCGATCCGCCATCTCGATCTCGGTGGCGCGGACGGAGATCTTTCGGACGTCCCCCTCCAGATCGCCGATGGCCACCCAGTCGCCCACCCGCACCGGACGCTCGGCCAGCAGGATCAGGCCGGAGACGAAATTGCCGATGATCGACTGCAGGCCAAACCCGATGCCCACCGACAGGGCGCTGGCGAAGAGGGTGATCTGGCTGAGGCTGAGGCCGAGTGAGGCGAAGGCCACCACGATGGCCGCCGTGGCGCCCAGATAGCTGACGCCGATGGTCAGCGAGGCGCGCACGCCGATATCGAGTTGCGTCTTGGGCAGGTAGCGGCGCTCGAGCCATTGGCGCACGGCGCGGGTGAAGAGGAGGCCGACGAAGAACAGGGCCAGGGCGCCCAGGACGGCGCTCGGAGAAATGGTCACCTTGCCCAGGCGCAGGATGAAGCTGGCGGGGGCGACGCGGCCGAAGATGTCGCCGGCGCTGGCCCCAAAGGGCGCGACGATGGCGATCCAGGCGAACACGAACAGGCCCAGCCGCGCCAGTCCGGTGATCAGGACCGCGATCTGCTCCACCGCCTCGGGCGACAGGGCGAGCGCCGACTCCAGCGCCCCGCCCAGGGGATGGTCGGGCGACAGCAGGCGCGGAACCGCGTCATCCACCAGACGGATGACGAGGAAGATCAGGGCCAGGATGGCCCCCACCCAGACCGCCTCGCGAACGACAAAGCTGGCGAAGGCGAGATAGCCCGACAGGTCCGCCCCGATGGCGACGACCACCGACAGCCAGCCCGCGAGGGCCGCGAGCACCCAGGGGAGGCGCGACTCCCCCTGCGCCTCGGCGGCGGCGAGCTGGGCGAGGCGCGCATGCCCCACGGCGACCAGACCGCCGCCCACGACCAGGATCTGCAGCGCCGTGGTGATGTTGTCGACGATCACCTGACTGGCGAGACTCACCCCCACGGCGGCGTCGAAACCGCCAAAAAAGGCCCCCAGCGCCGTGCTGGCTCCGATCAGGGTCGGAAACACCGCGAGGCGACGGGCGAGGTCATCCGGGATCGGGGCGAGACGCCATTCGCCGTGTCCGGGCGACAGAACGGCCCGACCGAGGCTGTCGATGAAGGCGGCGAAGGTCACCGTCCGAACCAGCAGGGCCATGACCGTATCGCCCACATCCGATACGGCCTGGGCGTTCTGCAGCGCCGCCCGGAACAGGAGGCCGGCGAGGAGCGGCGTCGCGGTTCCCACCAGCACCCGCCAGAGAGCGAGCCATGACCGGGTCAGGGGGGAGTGGGTCTCATCGCGCCCCGCCCGCCTCAGGCCCAGCGCCAGACCAAGAACGCGCAGCGGCCCCAGGATGAGGAAGCAGACCAGTCCCGCCGCCAGAAGCGTGACCTGGGCATTGGCGGCGGAGTTCTGGTTATAGGCGTCGCTCTGATCGGCGAGGGCGTCGGCGACCCGGTCGATATCGCTCGAAGCCTCGGCGGCGAACATGCGCCAAAGCTCGGGATCGAGCAGAGAGCGGCTCTGGGAATAGAGGCGATTGTCAAAATTGGTCTTCAGACGCTCGGTCAGAACGTCGCTGATCTGCTGCCCCTCGACCTGCATCACCTGCACCTGATGCTGGTCATCGGAAAGGATGGAGACGGCGTGATCGAAGCGGCGGCGCATCTCCTCGGTGCGACGATCCTCGCGAACGGTCTTGGGCGGCGCCGGTCCGAGCTGGGCCTGGCGAGCCTGGACATCGTGCAGCCGCGTGGAGATCTCGGCCAGGACGGTGGTCAGACGCGGCTCGAGCGCATCGATCTCGGCCAGACGCTGCTTGATCTCGATATCGCTCAGGCTGGAGGTGCGAAAACCGGCGCCGGCGTCATGGAGCTGCATGTCCGCCTGGCTGATGACCGACTGGATGTCGGCGTCGGGTGTGCGGATGGCCTGAGGCGGCGACGCGGCCATGGCCGGAGCGGCCCAGACAAAAAGGAGCAGGAAGAACAGCCGGAATCGCCGCAAAGATCTCGACCTCACTCAGGGGTGGCGCTGCAGGGGTTTAGCCGATGGCGCGGAGTGTGGACACGAAAACGTGGCGGCTTCGGGGTAGTTTCGGGGACGCTATATTTAATTCATGTGCGCGGGCGGCAGGGCATGCGAGGCGGGGAAGGAATTAAATATAGCGTCCCCGAAACTACCCCCCCCCGACCCGATCCGGAGCGCCACTGGACAGCAGCGACCCGGGCGGGCTTTGTCCGCACCATGACATTAGGCGTGGGGCATTGACCGGGGACGCGGCGATCTGGCTGATCGCCCTGGCTGCCGTGGCGGCCATGATCGCCCGGCCTTTCCGCCTGCCTGAATATGTCTGGGCCCTGGCCGGCGCGGCCCTGGCGGTGATCCTGGGGATCGAGCCCCCGGCCCTCGCCTGGGCCGGCGTCCTGCGCGGCGGCGAGGTCTATATGTTCCTCACCGGCATGATGCTGCTGTCGGAGACGGCGCGGCGGGAGGGCGTGTTCGACTGGGTCGCGGCCCTGGCCGTGGACGCCGCCCGGGGCTCGGGAGCGCGCCTCTTCACCCTGGTGTTCGCTCTGGGAGCCGTGGTCACCGCCTTCCTCTCCAACGACGCCACCGCCGTGGTCCTGACCCCCGCCGTCCTGGCCGTGGCCCGCGCCGCCAAGGCCCCGGCGCGGCCCTATCTGATCGCCTGCGCCATGGTGGCCAATGCGGCGAGTTTCGTCCTGCCCATCTCCAACCCGGCCAATCTGGTGCTCTTCCAGGGGCATCCGCCAAGCCTGGGGCTCTGGCTGCTGCGGCTCGGCCCCTCCAGCCTGGCCGCCCTCGCCGCGACCTACGGCATCCTGCGCTGGACGGAGGCCCGGGATCTCAGGCTGAACCTGGCCCGAGACCTGAAGCCGCCACGCCTGGGGCCTGGCGGCTGGACGGCCCTGGCGGGTCTGGGCGTCACCGGGCTTGGGCTCATGATCGCCTCATGGTTCGGAAGGAGTCTCGGCCCGCCGACCCTCGCCCTGGGCGCGATCACGGCGGCGGCGAGCCTGGTTCGCCGGCGCGAGGCGCCGGGGAGTCTGCTGGGGGCCATCCACTGGTCGATCCTGCCCCTGGTCGGGGGACTGTTCGTGCTGGTGGAGGGTCTGCAACACGGAGGCGCGGCCCAGGCGCTCGCCCACCTGCTGGACACGGGGGCGGCCCATGATCGCGGGGTCGCGGGCCTGACGGGACTGAGCGTCGGCCTGGCCGACAACCTCGCCAACAACCTGCCCGTGGGCCTCTTGATGAGCGAGACCCTCGCCGCCGCCCACGCCTCGGCGCGCCTCCTGGACTGCGCCATGATCGGGGTCGATGTGGGGCCGAACCTCTCGATCACCGGGTCCCTGGCGACGATCCTCTGGCTCACGATCCTGCGCCGGGAGGGCCAGGAGATGAGCTATGGCCGCTTCCTGTCGCTGGGCCTTCGCGTCATGCCCCCCGCCCTCATCGCCGCCCTGGCCGTGAGGCTGGCCATGGCCGGTTGAGCGAGAGCGCGCAAGGCGCTTGACCGCGGGGCCGCACCTGGACAGCCTGCGTCCGATGAAAGGGCGAGGGGCATCCTTGGGCGTTGACGCCTTCATTCAACGCTGGAAGGGCCTGGAAGGCGGCGCCGAGCGCGCCAACTACGCCCTGTTTCTGCGCGAATTCACCGACGCGCTCGACCTGGAGCCGCCGGAGCCCGCTGACAGCGCTTCAACCTATCGTTTCGAATTTCCTGTGCGAGGCGACGCCGGCCAACCCTTGCGCATCGACCTCTACAAGAAAGGCTGCTTCATCCTGGAGGCGAAGCAAAGCCGCCTGCGGCCGGAGAAGAACGAGGCCTTGCCGCTGTTTCCGGACCCCGTTCCGGCCGCCCGGCCTGCGCGAAGACGCCACTGGGACGCGGACATGCGCGCGGCCTTCCACCAGGCATGGGACTATTCCAACCGTCTCCCGGCGGACCATGAGAGACCGCCCTTCCTGATCATCTGCGACGTGGGCCGGACCTTCGAGATTCACGCCGACTTCAGCGGACAGGGTCGCGCCTACCGCCCCTTCCCGGACGAACGCCGCCGCGTCGTCGCGCTCGACGACCTGGCCGACCCGTCGGTGCGGGACATGTTCCACACCATGTGGAGCGTCCCACGCGAACTCGATCCGGCGCGCCGGCGCGCCGACGTCACCCGCGAGGTGGCCGGCTATCTGGCCCAGGTGGCGCGCGCCCTGGAGGATCGCGGACATCCTCCGGAGGAGGTGGCGACCTTCCTCACCCGAATCCTGTTCGCCATGTTCGCCGAAGATGTGGGCCTGCTGCCGGCCGAAAGCTTCAAGGGGCTCTTGGAGCGATGCCTCGACAGTCCCGACACCTTTCAGGGGCAGGCGCGCGACCTTTTCCAGCGCATGGACGAAGGGGGTTTCTCGGCCGGGCTGAACGCCATGGTGCGTCGCTTCAACGGCGCCTTCTACAAGGATCGCCGGGCATTTCCTCTCCAGCGGGAGGAGATCGGCGTCCTGCTGGCGGCCTCGCGCAAGAACTGGCGCGACGTCGAGCCGACCATCTTCGGCGGCCTGCTGGAAAAGGCGCTCGATCCCGCCGAACGCGGCCGTCTGGGCGCCCATTACACGCCCCGCCCCTATGTGGAGCGCCTGGTCCAGGCGACCGTCATGGCGCCTCTGCGGGAGGACTGGGCGGCGGCGCGGGCGGCGGCGGAGGACCGGCGCGCGGCGGGCGACGTCACCGCCGCGCAGCTTGAGGTCCTGGCCTTCCATGACCGGTTGACCCGCACGCGAGTGCTGGACCCCGCCTGCGGCACGGGCAACTTCCTCTATGTCACCCTGGAGCTGATGAAGGCCCTTGAGAGCGAGGTCCTGGAGGCGCGCGAGGCGCTGATGCAGGACGCGGAGGAGGATCAGGACCTCATCACCGCCGAGACCAAGCGCGGCGTCGACCCGCGCCAGTTCCATGGCCTGGAGCTGAATCCCCGCGCCGCCGCCATCACCGAGCTGGTGCTCTGGATCGGCTATCTCCAGGCGAGCTTCCGCCGCGATCCGGACTACGGCGCGCGCGACCCCGTCCTTGAGGCCTACGGGCTTATCAATCCCCTGGCCTCGCGGGGCCGTCCGAGCGACCCGGCGGTGGACGCCCTGCTGCAGAGCGACGGGGCGGTCATCGGCGGCGGCGGCGTCTCCTACCCCCGCGCGCGGCGGACGCCCTGGCCCGAGGCGGAGTTCATCGTCGGCAATCCTCCGTTCATCGGCGGCAAGGACCTGCGCGCCGAACAGGGCGAGGCCTATTGCCAGGCGCTATGGGGGCTCGATCGCGAGATGAACCCCAGCGCCGATCTGGTCATGCACTGGTGGGATCGCGCCGCCGATCTTCTGACGCGCAAGGGTTCGCGACTGCGCCGGTTCGGCTTTGTCACCACCAATTCGATCACTCAGATGTTTCAGAGGCGCACCCTGGCCCGTTGGATGTCCCCGACCAACCCCAACCGCCGCGCGCTCTCCCTCGTCTTCGCCGTGGACGACCATCCCTGGACCAAGGCCGATCGCGACGCCGCCGCCGTGCGCATCGCCATGACCGTGGCTGAGGCGGGCGAGGCCGAGGGCGAACTCGCCGCGGTCATGCGCGAGACCGGCCTCGACACGGACCAGCCGGAGGTCGAGCTGCGCGCGCGGACCGGCCGGATCAATCCCGACCTGACGCTGGGGGTGGACCTGACCCGCGCCCTGCCCTTGCGGGCCAATGCCGGGCTGTGTTCGCCGGGCGTGAAGCTCCACGGCGCAGGCTTCATCGTTACCCCGGCCCAGGCCGCGCATCTGGGCCTGGGGCGCGCGGACCGGCCGGGGCTGGAGGCCCATATCCGGCCCTATCGCAACGGCCGCGACCTCACCGGGCGCTCGCGCGGGGCCCTGGTCATCGACCTTTTCGGCCTGACCGCCGAGACCGTCCGGGAGCGCTATCCGGAGGTGTATCAGCATCTGCGCCAAACCGTGTGGCCGGCACGCGAGAAGGCCTATGATCGCTCTCCGACCCGCGATGCAAAAGACTACCTTGAGACATGGTGGGTATTCGGCAAGCCCCGGTCGGAGCTGCGGCCGGCCCTGGCGGGCCTGGAGCGCTATATCGCCACCGTGGAGACCGCGAAGCACCGGGTGTTCCAGTTCCTCGACACCGAGGTGATGCCGGATAATATGTTAGTGATT
>JAKBBV010000031.1 GCA_021808285.1 Pseudomonadota bacterium
ACGCCGAGCAGTTCGTCGTCCCAGTCCAGGGTCGCCAGATTCATCAGCATGGTGCGGCTGGCGTTCGTGACGTCGGTGACGTGTTCGCCGGTGAGACGCCAGATCAGCCAGGTCTCGATGGTGCCGAACATCAGTTCGCCCCGGGCCGCCGCCGCCCGGGCCCCCTCCACATGGTCGAGCAGCCAGCGCACCTTGGGGCCGGAGAAATAGGTCGCCAGGGGCAGTCCGCAGCGCGCCCGGAACAGCTCCTGCCCCTCGTCGCGACCCAGCTCAGCGACCAGATCGGCGGTGCGGGTATCCTGCCAGACCACGGCGTTGGCGATGGGCTGACCGGTGCGGCGGTCCCAGATGACGGTGGTCTCGCGCTGGTTGGTGACGCCGACCGCGGCCAGATCGCGGGCGGAGACGCCGGCCCGCTGCAGCGCCTCGGCGGTCACGGCCTGGACGCGATCCCAGATCTCCAGGGCGTCGTGTTCGACCCAGCCCGGCTGCGGATGAAGCTGACGGTGAGGCGACTGGGCCATGGCCACGACATCGCCGGCGGCGTCGAAGATGAGACAGCGCGAAGAGGTTGTCCCCTGATCGATCGCCGCCACGTATGTCCCCGCCATGCCCCCCCCGTCAGTTTCCAGGCGATCTTCGATCCCTTCCTAAAGCGCCTCTGGACGGGTGGAAACCGGTTATCCGGTCAGGCGGCGGGCAGGCTCTGGACGATATGGTCGGCGGCGAGCGCCAGGAGGCGCGAAATCGCCCGGGCGTCCGCCTCGGGACCCCGGCCCTGAGCGGGTGCGACAAGGCTGGCCTGCCGGCTGACGGCCGCCTGACCTGGGCGGGACAGCGTCCAGTTGACCTCTGCCTGGGCGCCCCCGCGATCCACTTCGAGGCTCAGAATATCGAAGCTGAGGATGGCCGCGTCCGCAGGCGTCGGCGCCGCCGAATTCACCAGCCGCCCCGCCGGAAGCCGGCGGGCGAGGTCGGTCGCCAGAGTGGCCTGGACGAGCTCTGGCAGGGGCGCGGCCCATTGGGCGAAGGCATAGGTGTGCAAGGGTCCGCGGCGCGGGGTCGCGGTGATCTCAAGGCGATCGAACTGCGGCGGCACGTGGGTTCCGCGCAGCTGAAGGCGGACGCCCGACACACCGGCCGAGGCCGACGGCGCAATCGGCTCCAGGGTGTAGAGCCGCGTATTGGGGCTGTGCAGACAGGCCGTCTGGCAAAGGACGGCCAGACCGGCGCCCCCCGCGAGGAGGGCGGCGAGAACCCGGTTCATTGGCTCTTCCCCTGAATGAGGGCCTCCGGATGACGCTGGATCTCGTCGGCCAGGGACCGCACAGAACGCGCCGCGTTGGTCAACTCCCGCAGGGCGTCTGGGAGGTTGGCGTCGGGATTGGCGCCCTGACCGGTCACCATCTGGTTGGCCGAGGAGGCCAGCTGGTCCATCTGGTCGGCGGCGTGACGCAGATCGGCGATCAGAGGCCCGGCCTGAGGACGCACCGAACGCAGCAATTGATCGGTCTGGTTCAGGGTATCGTCAAGGCGCGACACGCTCTCATCGATCTTGCCCGAATTGAGAAGCCGGGCCAGACGCCCCGTGATCTGGCGCGTATTATCGCCGATCTCCTGGAGCGGCAGGGCGTCGAGATGATCGAGCAGGACCGCCGTCTTGTCGCCGAGATCGGTCAGGTCTGGGCTGGCATAGCTGGGCACCTCGGCATAGGGCCCGCTGCGGCCAAGCCGGGCCGGCCCGAGGTTCGTCGGGTCCAGGGCGATGAAGGACGCGCCCACCAAGGGAGGATTCTGCTCAAGCTCGGCGCGATAGCCGCGCCGAACCAGGCCGGCCATGGCCCTGTTCATCACCGGCCCCCAATCACCGCCTCTGGGAGAGGCGACGCCCTTGAGGTGCGTCCGGAGCGGCTCGATGGCGAAGGTCACCGGCATGTCGAGACGCCCCGTGGCAGGGTCGAGCGACATCCCGACATCGGTCACCGCCCCGACCTGAACCCCGCCAAGGGTCACCGGGGCGCCCTTGGCGAGCGCGCCCACCGGCGCGGAGAAGCTCGCCCGGTACAGCACCTTGGGCCCGACGCCCTCGCCCTGGGCGTGGGTCTGATCCGGAAACAGCGTATAGACCGTTCCCGCGGCGCTGCGGGGCTGTCCGCGAAGGGCGTCCGGAGTCTCGAACGTCACCGCGCCCAGAGCCGCGGAGGGGTCGAACTGCGCGCCGATATCCGCGCCAGAGAAGGAGATCCGCAACGGCGCCACCGTCCAGAACAATGAGCCGGGCCGAACTCGGGCGTCATAGGGCGCGCGGACGAAGGCGTGGGCGCGCAGCAAGGGGCCTTCGCCCAGGTCGACGCGGGCGATCTTTCCTACCTCAATGCCCCTGTAGAGCACGTTCGAACCCGCCCGGATGGTTCCGATATTGTCCGTCTGCAGCCAGTACCAGGTTCCGCGCTCATCGGGCATCACCACCGGTCGCGCATCCAGACCGACGAAATGCCGCGCGGGCGCGCCGCCGACCCCCGCGGCCATGTCGATCGTCACCCCCGCCACGGCGGCGCGAAGCGAGGCGAGATCGGACAGATCGACGCTGGCGCCTTCCAGCCAGAAGGCCGCGGAGCTGGTCAGCGCCGGACGCACCCGGGGATCGAGGCGAACCGTCACGTCGACGCTGTGGCCGTCGTGATCCAGCGAGATGCGGCTGACATGCCCCACCTGCAGCCCGCGATAGACCACCTTGGTGTCGCCGGGCGCGGCCCCGGCCGCATCCTTGAAGACGATGGTGGCTTCGATCCGCGGATCGGCGATGGCCCGGATGGCCAGATAGGCGACGATCAGGAGCGCCGCCAGGGGCACCGCCCAGACGAGGCCCGCCCGACGGCCCAGAACAGCGCGCGCCCGGCGCGGCAGCAACCCGCTCACGCTTCTCCTCCTCGCGGCGAAACCGCCGCATCCCACATCAGGCGCGGATCGAAGGCGCGCGCCGCCAGCATGGTCAGCACGACCACGGCCGTAAAGGCCGCGGCGGCCGGTTCGGCGCGCCCAAAGATGTAATCGTTATATTGCATGACCGGGACGAAGGCGCCGATCACGAACGGATCGATCATCGACCAGCGCCCGATCTCGTCGATGACGCTGAACAGGCGCGACTTCACCTTCAGGGCGCGGCGCGAGCCGGCGACGACGGAGGTCGCGCACCAGGCCATGCCGACGAGCTTGATGCAGGGGATCGCGAAGCTGGCGGTGAACACCACCAGGGCGAGGCCGCCGAGGCCCGCCGCGGCCAGATCTCGAACCCCTTCGAGAATCGTGTAGCGGGTCGGCGTGAGACCCACTGGCAGGGTGGCGATCGGATAGAGGTTGGCGGGGATGTAGAGCGCCGCACCCGCCAGGGTCAGCGCCGCCGCCCGCCGCACCGCGCCGGTCTTGCGCCGACGCAGATGCGCGCCGCAGCGGGGACAAGGCGCCCCGGACCGGGCGCCAGGCTCGACACGCCCGCAGACATGGCAGGCCAGGGCGGGTCCCGGACGGGGCTCCGGCGCCGAGGCGATGCTCTCCCAGACCTGCGCCGGATCGAGGGCGGCCCGTGCGGCGAGCATGAGAACCCCGGCTCCGGCCAGAGCGAAGGCTCCTGGTCGCAGGCTCACCGAGATCGTGGCCGCCAGGCGGCTATAGGCGATCAGCAAGGCCACGAGAAAAACGTCGGTCATGGCCCAGGGCTTGAGCGCCTCCGCCAGTCGGAAGGCCGGTCCGAGCCAGGCCGGGCGTCCGCGCCGGTGCAGACGCGCGAGCACGGTCGTGACGAGGCCGAGCCTCAGCAGCGGAAAGACCACAAGGAAGAGCAGCATCGCCAGGCCGAGCCACGGGCGCCCGTCCCGCCACATCACTCCCGGCAGGCCGGTCAGCGCGCTGGTCCGGGCGGCGCCCAGGGCCGAGGTGGTCATGAGCGGCAGAACGAGCCCTGGAACCATGAGGACCAGGGCCGCACAGCTCAGGGCGAGGCCGGCCTCCAGACTGCGCCCGCCAGTCCGCTCAAGGGCCGCGTCGCAGCGAGGGCAGAGGAACACGGCGCCCCCGCCCGGGTGTCGGGGAATCAGGGAAATCTCGCCGCAGTCCGAACACCCGAGCGCGATCTCTCGGCCATCGGCGTTCGCGAAAGGGTCGAGCGCCAGATCGGTCATGTCCCCGCCCCTCGGCCCATCGCCTCAGCTAAGGCCGGGCGGCGGCGCGAGGACCACGCCTAGCATTATGGCCGCGTAGTGGACCCCGGCCGCCGCCACGACGAAGCCATGCCAGATGGCGCGCCGATAAGGCAGGTTGCGCCGCAGATAGACGAGGACTCCCGCCGAATAGACGAGGCCCCCGACAACGAGCAGGACCAGCGCGGCCAGGGACACGGTGGCCAAGAGCGGCTTGAGCGCGAACAGGGCGATCCAGCCGAACGCGAGGTAGAGCCCGATCCAGAGCCTCCGATCGAGGCCCGGAGCGAACAGCTTGGCCAGGGCCGCGGTCGCCGCCAAGCCCCAGACCGCTCCGGTCATGCCCAGGGCCCAGGCGCCTCGAAGGCGAAGCGTCGTGAACGGCGTGTAGGAGCCGGCGATCATGATGAAGATGGCGGCATGGTCCAGCCGCCGCAGCCACGGCCGTGTCCTCTCGCCGGCGAAGTTATAGGCGGCCGAACAGGCGAACATCAGCATGACCGACACGGCGTAGACGGCCAGAGCGATGGCCATTGTCGGATGATCGCGTCCGAAGGCCAGGCCCAGGAGCAGACCGCCGCCGAGCGCGGCGCTCACCAGACCCACCGCGTGGACGACGCCATCGGCCGTCCGCTCCGACGAGCGGGGATAGTGGGGCAGAGGCGGAACGAGGGCGGCGAGCCTGGCCAGCACCGGCGGTGCTCCTGAAGTTGCGGGCAATGAGGCCCCTAAACCTAAGCCGAGCCGTGCGGCGAGACCATGGCCGATCGTCCAAAGGCCCGCTCTGGTCAGCCGGGGCCGAGTCGTGGTGCTTTCGACGCCATGGTCGCCCGTTCCCCGCGCAGCTTCTATGAGTTCTTCGCCGGCGGCGGCATGGCCCGGGTCGGTCTCGGCCCCGACTGGTCCTGTCTCTTCGCCAACGACATGGACGCGAAGAAGGCCGCCGCCTATCGGGTCAATTTCGGCGAGGACGATCTGGTCGAGGGGGATATCGCGAGCCTCACGGGCGACGACCTGCCCGGGACCGCCGATCTCGCCTGGGCCTCCTTCCCGTGCCAGGATCTCTCCCTGGCGGGTCTGGGCGGGGGCCTGGAAGGCGCGCGCTCGGGCACGGTGTTCGCCTTCTGGCGGCTGATCCGCGACCTGGCGGACGAAGGCCGGGCGCCGCGTCTGATCGCTCTGGAGAATGTCTGCGGCGCCCTCACCTCCCGGGGCGGCGGGGACTTCGCCCGGCTCTGCCAGGCCTTTGTCGAGGCCGGCTATGGCTTCGGCGCCCTCGTCATCGATGCGCGGCGCTTCACGCCCCAGTCGCGGCCGCGGCTTTTCCTGGTCGGCGCCCGAGATGACCTGGAGCCGCCCGCGACGCTCGTCGGGGACACCCCGGAAGCGATGTTTCATCCTCCAGCCCTGACACGGGCGGTGACCGGTCTGCCCGTGGAGCTGAGACAGGCGCACCGATGGTGGCGACTGGAGCCGCCCCGCGGCCGCGGGCCGAGCTTGGCGGATATCCTCGACCTCGACGACGCCGCCCTCGCCCGGTCCCGGTTGGGGGCCTCCCGCACGGCGCGCCTGATCGCCCTGATGTCGGAGACCCAGCGCCGCCGTCTGGCGACCTTGCAGGCGCAGGGGGGACGTCACGTCGGCGCGGTGTTTCGCCGCACACGGCGGGGCCCCGACGGGATCGCCCGACAGCGGGCCGAGGCGCGGTTCGACGGGCTGGCCGGTTGCCTGAGGACGCCCGGAGGGGGCTCCAGCCGCCAGCTCCTTCTGGAGGTGGAGGGGCCAAGGATTGACGCCAGGCGCCTGACCCCGCGCGAGACGGCGCGCCTGATGGGTCTGCCGGACTCCTATCGCCTCCCGGCCCGCGAGGCCGACGCCCTGCACCTCACCGGAGACGGCGTGGCCGCGCCCGTGGTGGCCCATCTGGCCCGGGGCTTGTTCGAGCCGCTGCTGGAGGCTGTGACCGCCGGCGATCGCGCCGTGCGGCCGCGTGATCTCGCCCCCGCCTTCGTCAGGGAGCCCTCGCCCCTCGCAGGGGCGTGACTTGCGCCCCTCGCCCCTCGCAGGGGCGTGACTTGCGCAATGGGCGAAGTCTTGTTGGTATGTGCGCAGCGTCCCCGAGCGAAGGAGGGATGCGCGAAGCCGGGAGGCGAGGATGAGCGACGGATCGGTGGACTTCAAAGAGGCGGTGCGCGCCCGTATTTCCGCGGAGCCTCTGGAGAGCCTCAATCCGGCCCAGCCCGAGCTCTTCGCGAGCGACGCCTTCTGGCCGATCTTCGAGCGCCTGCGCGAGGAGGCGCCGGTCCACTACGCCGCCGAGTCCGAGGACTACGGCCCGTTCTGGTCAGTCACCCGCTACAACGACATCATGGCGGTGGACACCAACCACGAGGTGTTCTCCTCCGCCGACGGCATCACTCTGCCCAGCAAGGAGCAGGACGCCGAAACCGCCAAGCGCCCGGTGCGGCCGAGCTTCATCAGCATGGACCCGCCGCGCCACGACGCCCAGCGCAAGGCTGTCAGCCCCGTCGTCGCTCCGGGCAATCTCCAGCGGATGGAGCCGATCATCCGCGAGCGCGCCGGTCACATTCTCGACGCCCTGCCGGTGGGCGAGCGGTTCGATTGGGTCGACCTGGTGTCCAAGGAGCTGACGGCCATGACGCTGGCGACCCTGTTCGACTTCCCGTTCGAGGAGCGGCGCAGCCTGACCTACTGGTCCGACATGATGACCAACGCCCCGGGCCATGGTCCGGTGACCAGCTGGGACCAGAAGCGGACCGAGATCGACGCCTGCTTCGCCGCCTTCGACACCTTATGGAAGGACCGCGTGGACGCGGAGCCGCGGTTCGACCTCGTCTCCATGCTGGCGCACAATCCGGCGACCCGGCACATGGATATCCACGAGTATCACGGCAACGTCACGCTCCTGATCATCGGCGGCAATGACACCACGCGGAACACCATCTCCGGCTCGATCTACGCCCTCAACCGCAACCCGGCCGAGTACGCCAAGCTGCGGGAGAACCCCGCCCTGATCCCGGCCATGGTCAGCGAGACCATCCGGTGGCAGACCCCGCTGGCCCATATGCGCCGCACGGCCCTGCGCGATATCGAGCTTGGCGGCCAGAGGATCCGCGAAGGCGATCGCGTGGTCATGTGGTACGTCTCCGGAAACCGCGACGAGCGGGTGATCGCTCGCCCGGACGCCTACGACATCAGCCGCGAGCGGCCCCGCCAGCATCTGTCGTTCGGCTTTGGCGTCCATCGCTGTGTCGGCAACCGCCTGGCGGAGCTTCAGCTCACCGTGATCTGGGAGGAAATCCTCAAGCGCTTCCCGGTGGTCGAGGTGCTGGAGGAGCCGCAGCGCACCCATTCCATCTTCGTCAAGGGCTATGAGACCCTCCCGGTCCGCATCCCCTATCGCCTGTCGGCGTGAGCGGGGCGAGACGCCGCGTCGCGCTGTCGTGGAGCGGCGGCAAGGACAGCGCTCTGGCGCTCCAGGCGCTGCGAGAGGATCCGACCGTCGAGGTCTGCGCCCTCCTGACCACGCTCACGGCGGACTATGACCGCATCAGCATGCACGGCGTGCGTCGGGAGCTGCTGGAGGCGCAGGCGCGCAGCCTGGAATTGCCGCTCTGGCCGTGCCTGATCCCGGCCCAGGCTTCGAACGCCATCTATGAGGCGGCCATGGGCGAGGTCTTCGACCGCTGCCGCGGCGAGGGCGTGTTCGAGATCGCCTTCGGCGACCTCTTCCTGCAGGACATCCGCGCCTATCGCGATCGCCTGGTCGCCCGCCACGGCCTCACGGCGCTCTATCCGGTCTGGGGCGCGGATACCGTTGCGACCTATGCGCGCTTTCTCGATCTCGGCTTCAGGGCGGTGATCGTCTGCGTCGATCCCGATCAGCTCGACCCGGCGTTCCTGGGCCGCAGTCTGGACGCCGAGCTTCTGGCGGACCTGCCCAAGGGCGTCGACCCGTGTGGCGAAAACGGGGAGTTTCACTCCTTCGTCCATGACGGACCTCCGTTCACGCGACCGGTGGGCATTTGCCTCGGCGACGTGGTATGCCGAGGGGGATTCTGGTTCCGTGACCTGACCCCCGCCGCCTGAGCGTGCGGCGGGCGGCGTCTGGAGATGAAAGGGAAGAGGATGTTGAAGACGCGCGCCCTGACGCTTCTGGGCCTGATCCTCGCGGCCGCGGCCTCCCGCCTGGCGCCGCATCCCTGGAACCTGACCTCGGTGGCCGCCCTGGCCCTGTTTGGCGGCGCGGCTTTCGATGACCGGCGGCTGGCCTTTCTGGCCCCCCTGGCGGCGCTGTTCCTGAGCGACCTGGCGCTGGGCCTCTATCCGGGAATGATCTTCGTCTATCCGAGCTTCCTCGCCGTCGCGGCCCTCGGCCTCGCCCTGCGCGGCCGCCGTCAGCCCCTGCCCATCCTCGCCGCCAGCCTCGCCGGATCGGTGCTGTTCTTCGTCCTGACCAATCTGGGCGTGTGGGCTGAGGGCCGCCTCTATCCCCACACTCTGGCCGGTCTGAACGCCTGTTTCGTCGCCGCCCTGCCTTTCCTGCGCAACACCGTGGAAGGCGATCTGGTCTATAATCTGCTGCTGTTCGGCGGTTTCGCCCTGCTTGAGCGTCGCTTCGCCGCCCTGCGCGAGGGCGGGCCCCTGGGGCTGCAGCCGGCCTGATTCGAGGAGGGCGCCGTGGCGCCGCCCAGCCGGACCATCGTCTCTCTTCTGCCCGCCGCCACGGAGATGGCCTTCGCCCTGGGCCTGGGCGATCAGGTGAGGGCGGTGAGCCACGAATGCGACTATCCCTCAGGCGTTGGCTCGCTTCCTCGCATCACCCGTCCGGCCCTCAAGCTGGAGGGCCTGAGCCAGGCGCAAATCGACCAGGCCGTCAGCGACCGCCTGGCCACGGGCGCCAGTCTCTATGAGATCGATGAGATCCTGTTGCGGCGGCTGGCGCCGGACCTGATCCTGACCCAGAACCTGTGCGCGGTCTGCGCACCGTCCGACCTCGAACTCGGCCCGCTGGCGGCCGGTCTGGATCCCGCCCCCGAAGTCCTGGCCTTCAGCCCCAGCTCGATCGCCGACATTTTCGAGAATCTGGATCGGCTCGGACGCTCCACAGGGACATTGACCGCGGCCCAGGCCGTGACGGCGCGGGCGCAGCAGCGCCTGGAGGCGATGTCGTCGCTGCTGAGCGACGGCGTCCCCCGCACCCGGGCGGTGTTCCTCGAATGGGTCGATCCGGTGTACGGCGCCGGGCACTGGGTCCCGGAGATGGTGCAATTGGCGGGCGGTTTCGATCCCCTCGGTCGCCCCGGCGTCGATTCCGTGCGCACCGACTGGGAGGATGTGCTCCAAGCGGCCCCGGAGGTGCTGATCCTATCGCCCTGCGGTCTCAATCTGTCCCGCGCCCTGGAGGAGGGCCGCGCGCTGTTTCGCCGCCCCGGCTGGGATGGCCTGCCGGCTGTCCGCTCCGGCCGGGTGTTCGCCGTGGACGCCAACGCCTATTTCGCCAGACCCGGTCCCAGGGTGTCCGAGGGCGTCGAGCTGCTCGCCCATCTCCTGCATCCCGAACTCGTGGACTGGCGCGGTCCCGCCGACGCCTTCGCTCCGCTGGGCCATGCTTGACCGCCGGGCCCTCCTGACCGGCGTCGGAGCGCTGGGCGCCGGTCTGCTCGCCCCGGGCGGAGGACGCAGCCAGGTCGCCGCGACCATGCCGCCCCCCCCGACGCCCGGCTCCCCTGCGCCTCCGCCGGCGCCCTCGGACACGGACCTTTCCGCCCTGGCCCGGGCCCAGCTTGACCGCCTCGGTCGCCAGATCCCCCGGCGCGATCGCGTCGTGATGGTGGATTTCGCCCAGCCATCCTGGATCCCCAGACTGCACCTCCTCGACCTGGAGGGCGGACGACGCGACAGCCTGCTCGTGGCCCACGGTTGCGGGTCCGACCCGGATTTCACCGGCTGGCTAAAGCGCTTCTCCAACCAAGAGGGGTCTCAGGCCAGTTCGGAGGGCGCCTATCGCGGCGGCGGCGCCTATCATGGCCTCCATGGCCTGTCGCTCAGACTGGATGGTCTGGATCCGACCAACGACCAGGCGCGACGCCGCGACGTGGTGGTGCATTCAGCCCTCTATGTGAGTCCGGACGTGGTCCGGCTCGCCGGAAAGACAGGCTGGAGCGAAGGCTGCTTCGCCATCGATCGGGTCGATCGGGCCCGGGTCCTGGCGACGCTCGAAGGGGGACGCATGCTGTTCGCCGCACGACTGTCGCAGGCGTCCGCCACCGCGGCGGTCACAGACGCGGTCACAGACGCGGTCACAGGCGCGGTCACAGGAATGTGAACTTGCCGTCGACGACGCCGATGAGGCGGATTATGGAGCACGGGTGCGTAAACACCTCGCCTCTCTCGATGGGCTGAGGGGCGTGGCGGCGCTCGCCGTGGCCCTCAAGCACTTTCAGAACCTCAGCCACATCAACCTGCATCTTCAGCAGGCCGCCGTGGCCGTGGACCTGTTCTTCGTGCTGAGCGGCTTCGTCATCGCCCAGGCCTATGAGCATCGGCTCGCCGCAGGCCTGAGGTGGGGTGAGTACATGCGGATCCGTCTGGCGCGCCTTTACCCGGCCATACTGGGAGGTCTGGTGATCGCCCTCATTCTGCGGTTCGCCTTTGGCGGCCCCTATATCTGGAGCTTCACCTTTCAGTTCGCCCTGCTGCCGGTCCTGGTCGGTCCCATGCTCTATGGCGGCGACATCTTCCCCCTCGATGGCCCGCAATGGTCGCTGTTCTGGGAGGTCGTGGCCAACGGATTGCACGCGGCGGTGTTCCGCTGGCTGACCCCGAGGCGACTGGCATGGATCATGGCGATCGCCGCCATCGGCCTGGCCTGGGCCGCCTGGGCCTGGGGGTGGCTGGATGTGGGCTGGACGCGGCGCACCTTCTGGTGCGGCCTGCCGCGGGTCATTTACGGCTTTTCCGCCGGGGTCCTCATCTTCCGCCTGAAGGCCAGGGGATGGAGCGCGCCCAAGGTTCCCTACCCGCTCCTCCTCCTCGTCCTGGCGCTCTGCATGTTCCGCTGGGCGCCCTCGATAAGGCTCTATTGGGCCCGGGACCTCATCCTCGTCATCGTCATCCTGCCGCTCATCGTCGCCTTCGCGGTGAGCGCCGAGGCCAAGGGGCGCTGGATGAAACCCGTCCTCTGGCTCGGAGCCATCTCCTATCCCCTCTACACCCTCCACGTTCCGCTTCTGCGCGGCTATCGCTGGCTGCTTATGGAGCATCCTCCGATCACGCCCCTGGAAGGGAAGATCGGATGGGTCCTGGCCTTTGGTGGAACGCTCGCCTTCGCCCACCTCTTCGAGCGCGCTTACGATGCCCCGATCCGCGCCTGGCTGGCCGGACGGCGGAACAGATCCGCGACAGCCTCGCCGAGGCGGCCCGTCGTCCGCGAGGCGCCCGCCGATCAGCCCGAGGCGCCCGTCCTGGCGAACCCGTCCGCGCCTCGCCGCTGAGTTCCGCTTTGGAAATTGGCTCGCGAGAGGCTAAAACAGGCGCGCGCAGAGGATCCCTGACATGGCCGACGACGCCCCCCGCCCCCCCGTTCAGTCCGTTCTGGAGCTGACGCCGCTCAATCCGGCGTTCCGCGACGACCCTCACGCGCTCCTCACACCGCTGCGCGAACAGTTCCCCATGATGCGCGACGAGATGGGCGGCTCCTACCTGCTGACCCGTTACGAGGACGTCCGGCGCATCGTCACAGACCTTTCCCTGTGGCGCGATCCGCGCAAGGCGGAACCGGCGGCCGTCATGACCCGGAGGCTGGTGGATCAGTCCGAGGCGCGTCCAGACGGCGACGACGGGATGAGCATCCTCTTTCTCGACGACCCCGACCATGCGCGTATCCGCACCCCCCTCGCCCAGGCGCTCTACAAGCGAGTCGCCAGGAGCCGGCCCGCGGTGGAAAAGGTGGTGGACGAGACCCTGGACGGGCTCGCCGGGCGCGACGGGTTCGATCTGATGAGCGCCTTCGCGGTGGTCATTCCCATCGACGTGATTGCGGTGATCCTGGGCGTCGACACCGACCGGCTGACCGAGTTCCGGGACTGGTCCGAGGGCGTGGTCCAAAGCCTCAATCCCATGCGCAACGCCGAACAGACCGCGCACCTGGAGCGTTCGGGTGTGGCCCTCAACGACTATATGACCAACCTCATCGAGATGCGTCGCCGCGAGCCCCGGGACGATCTGGTCTCGGACATGGTCGCCCTGCAGGCCGAGGGCGCGGCGCTCACGGACGCCGAAATCCGGACCAATCTCAGCACCCTTCTGGTGGCCGGGAACCTCACCACCACCGACCTGATCGGCAACGGCGTGTGGCTGTTCATGCACCACCCCGATCAGCTCGCCGCCCTGCGCGCCAATCCTGGTCTGATCAATCAGGCGGTGGAGGAGATCCTTCGCTACGAACCGCCGGTGGACATCACCAGCAGGACCGCCAGTGGCGAGATGGAGGTGCGCGGCTGTCCGGTCCACAGGGCCCAGGTCATGACCGTGTCCCTGCGCAGCGCCAATCGCGACGAGTCCGCCTTCGAGGCCCCGCAGGTCTTCGACATCACCAAGAAGCGAACCTCGCACGTCGCCTTCGGCGGCGGCGCCCATATCTGCATCGGCGCGCCGCTCGCGCGTCTGGAGGCCCAGGTGGCCCTCGGCCGCCTCCTGACCCGATTCCCGAACCTGCGCCTGGCGGACCCTGAGGCGCCGCCGGCCTGGCGGCCCTTGCCCTTCTTCCGCGGCCTGGAGCGCCTGGAGATGCGGATCTGAGGTCGCGAGACCCGACTGCAGCGGCCACCGCCCACGATCAGGGCGTCGTCGTCGCTCATGCCCCCGCGCCCGCGCCGAGACGCGCGAGGTCGGCGACATAGCGCGCCACATATTGCCGCGTCCCGGGCTCCATGCGCGAGAACGGCCCCGGGGTATAGGCGCGGGACCTCACCCCGGCCTGGTTGCGCTCGATGATGGTCTTGTCGGCCTCACTGGTCACCCGCCAGAGCCAGGTCAGGGCGTCGAGGTCATAGTCCGCCCCCGGCCGGGCGGCGCCCTCCACCAACCAGATCACCTCCATGCGCGTTCGCTGCGGCGCCAGGGGGATGAAGCGGTAGATCACCCCGTGATCCGCATAGGCGAGAGCGGCGGAAAGATAGCCCAGCTCGGCGAAGACGCAGCGTCCCCAGAGGGTCGGGGCCGGACCCATGGCCGGGGCGAGCGGGGCGCCGTCTCGCGAGCCGGTGGCGCAGCCCTCCGCCAGTTCCGAACGCATCACCCGCGCGGTCTCGCGCTCCAGCCCGGACAGTCCCCAGTCCTCGAAGTCCGCGAGTCCCGTGGCGTCGTCCGCCTCCGGCGTCAGGGTCCGGCGCCCCGGCCGGGCCAGGGCGTGGAGCTGAGCGAACTCGGGATGGGCGGGGCCGCAGTGATAGCACTCGTGATAGTTCTCCATCACCAGCTTCCAGTTGGCGGCGACCTCGTAGCTTTCGCGGCCGGCGATCTGGGCCTGCGCCCAGCCAAAACGCGCCGTCATCGCCTCCAGGACCGGGCGCGCCAGGTCGAGGCGGGGCGGGGCGTCCGAGAAGGCGATGAAGATGAGGCCGCCGATCTCGGCCAGGGGCAGGGACTTGAGCGCGAAGGCGGAGCGGTCAAAGCCTTCGTCCATCTGGGGCGCGGCCACGAGACCGCCATCCAGGCCATAGGACCAGGCGTGGTAGGGACAGGTCAGCAACCGGGAGCGGCCGCGCGGGGCGACGCAGATGCGGGAGCCGCGGTGGCGGCAGACATTGGCCAGGGCGCGCAGGGACCCGTCCTCGCCGCGCACGATGATGGCCTCCTCATCGCCCAGAGCGGCGATAAACCAGTCGCCGGGCCGAGGCGCCTCGCTGATATGTCCAGCCAGGGTCCATCGCCCGGCGAGGAGGTCGAGGTCGGCGGCAAACACCGGCTCCGACACATAGGCCTCGCGCGGCAGGCTCCAGCCCTCGCGGGCGACGAACAGCGCTCCGCCCGAGACCGCGTTCACACCGGCTCCGGCGCCAGGGCCAAGGTCGGCTGAGGCGCGCCATCCACGATGAAATCCGCCGGATCGGGCGCCTTGGTGGCGCTCCAATAGTCCACCAGGGGAAAGGGCCAGTTCTGCGACACCCGGCCGAGGCTGTTCTTATACCAGCTCGTCACCTGCGGCGCGCCCCAGGCCATGCGCGCGTTCTCGGCGTCGACGCGGACATTGAAGGCGTCATGGACCTCGCGCCGGACTTCCAGGCTGCGGGCCCCCGTCTCGGCCAGAAGCTTCAGGCACCCGACCACATAGCGCACCGAACACTCCGAGAAGAAGATGATCGAGCCGTTGACGACGATATTGGTGTTGGGCCCGTAGAGCATGAACAGATTGGGAAAGCCGGGCGTGGTCATGCCCAGATAGGCCCGGGCGTCGCCGCCCCAGGCCTCGTGCAGCTCGACGCCTCCGCGGCCATGGATCCTCATCGGAACCAGGAAGTTGCTGGCCTCGAAGCCGGTGCCGAAGATCAGCACCTCGGCCTCGTGCAAGGCGCCGTCTGCGGTCTCCACGCCCTCTGGCCGGATGCGGCGGATCGGCGTGGTCACCAGATCCACATTGTCGCGGCGGAGCGCCTGAACCCAGACGCCATTGTCGACCAGGCCGCGCTTGCCGCCGGGCGGATAGTCCGGGATCAGCTTGGCCGCCAGGTCCGGATCGTCCGGAACCTGGATGCGCACCGCCGCGGCCAACATCTCGCGCAGCATGGCGTTGGCGGCGCCCACCGCGCCGGGCCCCCCGTTCCAGCCCGGTTCAGCCTTGACCGCCTCGGTGAGGCCGTCGGTGAGCCTCCAGAACAGGAAGAACCGATACCAGCGGCCATAGAAGGGGACATGCTGGATCAGCCACTTGATCCCCTCCGGCACGTCGTCGTGATAGTTGGGTCCGGGGATCATCCAGGGCGGCGTGCGCTGAAACACGCTGAGATGGGCGACCTTCGGCGCGATCTCGGGGACGAACTGGAACGCGCTCGCCCCCGTGCCGATCACCGCGACCCTCTTGCCATCGAGCGGAACGTCGTGGCGCCAGCGCGCCGAATGGAAGCTCGGCCCGGCGAAGTCGTCGCAGCCGTCGATCTGAGGCAGCCGGGGCCGGTTCAGCTGGCCCACAGCGGTGATCAGGGCCTGGCCCTCGAAGCTCTCGCGCCCGCCGCCGGCCGTGCGCGCGCTCACCCGCCACAGCCCCTGCGCCTCATCGAAGCGGGCCTCCTCCACCTCGGTCTCGAAGCGGATGTGCCGGCGCAGGTCATGCTTGGCGACGATCCTCTGGAAATAGTCGAGCAGCACCGGCTGGGTGGAATAGAACTGCGGGAAGTCGTGGTTCGGCTCGAAGCTGTAGGAATACATGTGGTTGGGATTGTCGACCCGACAGCCCGGGTAGACGTTCTCGAACCAGGTGCCCCCCGCCTCCGCGTTCTTCTCCAGAATGGTGAAGGCGACCCCGGCCTGCTTGAGGCGAATCCCGGTCAAGAGACCCGACATTCCCGCCCCGATGACGATCACATGCAGGCGGCGCGCCGCGGCCTGGAGCGTGGGCTCCGACCAGTCCGGAGCGCGGGGGTCCTCGCCAGAGATGTGCAGCTCTTCCAGCAGGAAGGGGACATAGGGGTCGGGAATCTCGGCGCCGGCGATGAAGGTCATCATCCTGCGCACCGTGGCCTCGCTGGGGGGATTGGGAAGACCCGCGCCGTTGAGATAGGCGTTGATCGCCAGGCGGGCCCGATCGCGGATCCTCTGCTGCACCTCGGCTGAGAGGCCGCCGTCGGAGGCGTCGCCCATGAGCGGATAGACCGGACGCGCGTCCTCCGCGAGCAAGCCCGCATCGCCGGTCAGATGCACTGTCGCCATGAGCAGGGCCGGAAGGTGCGCGGCGGCAAGCGCCTCCTCCGGAACCGACTTGGGCTGGGTCATGGCCGACTCCCTCTGAAAGGACCTGTCTGGCTCCCTACCTAGCCGCCTTCCGCGACGGCGGGGAAGAGCGTCGGCGACGGCGGCTGCACGAGCGTCTCGGTCTGGAGGCGATGAATCGCACCCTAAAGGCCCAAGGTCATTTGCAATCGCGCCGGACGGCGCCAGAACAGCGGCGCGAACGACGCCCGCAGAGGCGGACCAGGGAGGCGCCCATGCCAAGCGACCGGCTCGATCTGAGAGACCGCGCCTCGGCCCTTTCGGCGCTGGAGGGGCGTGTGTTCGACCTCGCGGTGATCGGCGGCGGCATCACCGGCGCGGGAGTGGCGCGCGACGCGGCCATGCGCGGTCTCTCCGTGGCCCTGGTCGAGGCGGAGGACTTCGCCTCGGGAACATCGAGCCGTTCCTCGAAAATGATCCATGGCGGGCTGCGCTATCTGGCCATGGGCGATCTGGCCCTGGTGCGGGAGGCGGCCTCGGAGCGCAAGATCGTCCAGGCCATCGCCCCTCACCTGGCGCGCGAGACGCCGTTCGTCATGCCCGCGCGCACGGCGGCCACGATCGCCAAGCTGCGCGCCGGCCTCTGGACCTTCGAGAAGCTCGGCGGCGTGCCCCGCAGCCGGCGGCATGAGGTCTGGGACGCGGAGGAACTGGCCCGGCGCGAGCCGGCCGTGCGCTCTCAGGACCTGGCGGGCGCCGTGGTCTATCCGGAATATCTCACCGACGACGCCCGCCTGACCCTGGCCAATGTGCGCAGCGCCGCGGCCCACGGCGCGGTCTGCCTCAACCACGCCCGCGCCACCGCCATTGTCGTGGAGAACGGCCAGGCCCGGGGCCTCGACATCGTCGATTCCGGCGGCCGTGGCGTCCGCCTCGCCGCGCGCCAGATCGTCAACGCCGCCGGGCCCTGGGTCGACGCCATCCGCGCGCTGGAGGCGCAGGGCGCCGCGCCGCGGCTCAAGCTCAGCCGGGGCGTGCATCTGGTGTTCGACCGGCGCCGGATCCCGGTGGAGCGCACGGTCATCCTGCCGGCCTCGGACAGGCGCAGCGTCTTCGCCGTGCCCCGGGGCGGGGCGGCCTATCTGGGCACCACCGACACCTTCCACGAGCCCGCCGACCTTTGGCCCCCGGTCACCGCCGAGGATGTCGACTATCTGCTGGCGGCCGCCAACAGGGGCCTCGCCCTCGCCCCGCTGACCGCCAGAGACGTGGTCGCGACCTGGTCGGGCGTCCGACCCCTGGTGGCGGAGGACGGCAAGTCGGCCTCTGACGTCAGCCGCAAGGACGAGATGTGGGAGGGACCCGCCGGGGTGCTCGCCATAGGCGGCGGCAAGCTGACCGCCTATCGGCGCATGGCCGAGCGGGTGGTCGACCGCGTCGAGGCCGCTCTGGGGCGCCAGGTCACGCCCTGCCGGACGGCGACCTCGCCCCTGCCCGGCGGCGATGTGGACGTGGCCGGGGCCATCGCCGCGCTTCGCAAGGCGGGGATCGCCGAGGCCGAGCGGCTGGTCCTGCTCTACGGATCGGAGGCGACGGCGATCGCCGCCGACGGAGGCGATGTCGCCGCCGAGGCGCGCCACGCGGTGCTCCAGGAAGGGGCCCTCACCCTGGAGGACTACTGGGTGCGGCGCAGCGCGAGGGCCTGGTTCGACGTCCGGGGCGGCGAGGCTTCCCTGGCGCCAGCCGCCGAGGCCATGGCCCCGCTCCTGGGCTGGAGCGAGGCGGACCGCGCCGATCAGATCGCCCACTGCCGCGCGCTCAGGGCGCGCAGCCTGGACGTCGTCACAAAGGAGCAGGCGGCATGAGCCTCCACGGACTGGACGCCCTGGCCCGGGCGATTGGCGAGGCGGCGATCGTCGCCGATCCGGCGCAACTCGCGGCCCGCCGGCACGACTACTGGGCGCTCAGCCACCTGCGCGATCATGTCGGCCGCCCGGCTCCGGTTCCGGGTGTCCTGGTGAGGCCCACTGGCGTCGCCCAGGTGCAGGAGGTGGTGCGCTTCGCCGCCGAGCGCCGCGTCGCCCTCATTCCCTTCGGCCTCGGCAGCGGGGTGGTGGGAGGCGTGATCGCCTCGCCGGACGCCATCCTCCTCGACCTCAGCGAGCTGAAGCGCGTGCGCTTCATTGACGCCACGAACCTCATGGCCGGGTTCGATGCGGGCCATAACGGCCTCGCCGCCGAGGAGGCCGTCGCCGCTCAAGGACTGACGATCGGCCACTGGCCGCAGTCGGTGGCGGTGAGCAGCGTGGGCGGCTGGGTCGCCACCCGGGCCTCCGGTCAGCTCTCCACGGGTTATGGCAATATCGAGGACATCCTGCACACCGTCGAGGCGGTGCTGCCCAACGGCGAGCTCGTGACGCTGGGCAAGGGGCCGAGGGCGTCGGCCGGGCCGGACCTGCGCCAGCTTATGCTGGGCTCGGAGGGCGCGCTGGGCGTCATCACCGGCGTCGTCGTCTCCCTGCGGCGGCAGCCCGAGGCCAAAGCCTTCAGCTGCTTCGAAGCGCCGGACATGCGCACGGGCTTCGAGCTGCAGCGCGAGATCGTGCAGCGCGGCTGGCGCCCCCCCGTGATGCGCCAGTACGACGCCCGCGAGAGTCGACGGCAGGACGGCGACGCCACGGGCTGTCTCCTGCTGATGGCCCACGAGGGGCCGGCCGGCCTGGTCGCGGCGGAGACCGCCGCGGTCCGCGACCTGGCGGCGGCGGCGGCGGCGCCCGAGCGGCCGGGCGAGATCGTCGCGCGCTGGTTCAGCCACCGCAACGTCGTGCCCTCCTGGGACACCCTGCTGTCGCGCGGCCTGGTGGTGGACACGGTCGAGGTGTCCGCCGGCTGGACCGACATCGGCGCGGTCTATGACGACGCGGTCGCCGCGCTCAAAGGGATCGACGGGCTCATCGCCGGCTCGGCGCACAGCTCTCACGTCTATCGCAGCGGCCTCAATCTCTACTTCACCTTCGCGGTGCAGACGACGGACCCCGACCAGATGGAGCCGGCCTATCTGGAGGGCTGGCGGCGGATCCTGGACGCCACCGCGCGCCACGGCGGCAGCATCTCTCATCATCACGGCATCGGGCGCGTGCGCCGGGACTGGCTGGCCGGCGAGATCGGCCCGTCCGGCGTGGCGCTGCTGCGCAAGATCAAGAGCGCGCTCGATCCGCAGGGGATCATGAACCCCGGGGTCCTCATTCCCGATGCCTGAACTCCTGCTCGGGCTCGATGTCGGCACCACCTCGGTGGTCGCCGCCCTGTTCGCCCCGGACGGCCGGTCTCTGGGCCTGGGCCGGCGTCGCCTGACCTCCGCCTCGCCCTCGCCCGGACGGGTGGAGCAGGATGCGGCGGCGGTCTGGCGGGCGGCGCGGGCGGCGATGCGCGCGGCCCTGGCGCAAGCGGGTCGCCAGGCGGCGGATCTGGCGGCCATCGGCATCGCCTCCCAGCGGGCCAGCGCCGTAATATGGGACCGCGCCACCGGCGCGCCGCGCTCGCCCCTGGTGGTGTGGAGCGATCTTCGCGGCCTCCAGCGCGCCGGAGAGCTGCGAGAGGCCGGCTTCATGATCGCCCCGCAACAGTCGGCCGCGAAGCTGGAGGGCATGATGGCCGCGGTCGAGGGCGGCGCGCCCCTCGCCTGGGGCAATATCGATAGCTACATCCTCTTCCGCCTGAGCGGGGGGGAGGCCCACGTCTGCGACCGCAGTCAGGCCTGGCCCTCCGGCTATCTGGACCTCGCCTCCCAGGGCTGGAACCCCGCCCTGATCGCCCACCAAGGCCTGGACCCCGACGCCTTCCCGACCCTGGTGGACACCTGGGGGCCGATCGCGCGCGCCGATCCCCGCATCCTGGGCGCCGCCACACCGATTTGCGCCGATATCGCCGACCAGCAGGCCGCCCTGGTCGCCCACGGCGAGAGCGAGGGCCTGATCAAGGCCACCTTCGGCACCTCGGCCACACTCGACCTCTCCACCGGCCCGCGGCTGGTGTTTCGAGACATGTCCATCCCGCCCTTCATCATCGCCTCGGCCGCGGGGGAGACCCGCTATTGCCTGGAAGGCATGGTCTATACCGCCGGCGCCGCGCTCGACTGGGTGCGCGGTCTTCTGCGCCTTGGCGATGTCGAGGCTTTCGACGCCCGCGCGGCGAGCGTGGCCGACAGCGGCGGGGCCTGGTTCCTGCCGGCCTTGCAGGGGCTGGGCGCGCCCTATAGCCAGGGGCTCGTTCGAGGCGCCTTGGGAGGGCTCAGCCTGGCCACCGGTCCGGCCCAGGTGGCGCGGGCGGCCCTGGAGGGGGTGGCGTTCCGCGCCCGCGAGGTGTTCGACCACCTCTGCCGCGCGGCGGGGCAGCCGCCGCCGCCGTCCCTGGCGGTGGACGGAGGGCTCACCGCCAGCCGTCTGTTCCTGCAGATCCAGGCCGACGCCCTGGGACGGCCGGTGCGGCGCTATGCCCATGCCGAGGCCACCGCCTGCGGCGCGGCGATCTGCGCCGGGCGGGGCGCCGGGCTGGCGATATCGACCGAGGCCTTCGCCGCCTATGACCTGACCGTGGAGCCGCGTCTGTCCGCGGACGAGACCGAAGCCCGCTTCAGCGCCTGGAAAGCGGCGGCCGTGGGTCCAACCGCAGCCGCCTGAGAGTCCGCGCCGGCAGGGGCTTGACGGCCGGGCGAGACTGTGTTGCAATTTGCATGTTCACGGTGCTGCGCCCTTCGAAGCAGCCCGGACAATTCCACCTTTTTCGCAATCTTCTCACGCGGGAGCCCGGCATGGCCGCTGCGAAACGCCCGGCGCCGCGACCGGGGAATGCCGCCCCATATCCCGACCTCCTCCGCCTCAAGCGCTACTTCACCGAGTTCGAGCAGCTCACCTACGAGGCCCGGCGCAACAGCCTCACCGCCATCGACTATTACGACTCCGACCAGTTCACCCGGGAGGAGCTGGCCAAGCTGCGCGAGCGGGGACAGCCGGCGATCGTCATCAACCGCATCAAGCCGGCGATCAACGGCATCCTGGGCGTGGCGGAGAAGGGGCGGTCCGACCCGCGCGCCTGGCCGCGCAACCCCACCGACACGGACGCGGCGGATGTGGCGACCGACGTGCTGCGCTATGTGGCCGACTTCAACCGCTTCCGCCGGCTCAAGCTGGACGCCTTCAAGGACATGCTGATCGCCGGCACGGGCGCGGCCCTGATCGGGGCGGACGCGGACCTGCAGGTGACCATCACCCAGATTCGCTGGGAGGAGTTCTTCGCCGATCCCCGCTCGCGCCGGGCCGACCACAAGGACGCGCGCTATCTGGGCATCGCCAAGTGGATGTATGCCGACGACCTCGTCGCGCTCTATCCCGACAAGGCCCGCGAGGTCGCGCTCTCGGTGGAGAACACGCCCATCGGAGGGGGCATGGTCCCGGACCAGAGCTTCCAGGACCGGCCTCTGAACGGCCCCGGAACGGGCGGGGCGTGGATCGACCCAAAGCTGCGGCGTCTCCTGGTGCTGGAGATGTATTGGCGGGACGGGGCGGACTGGAACCGCTCGGTCTTCACCGGCTCGGACATCCTGGAGCACGGGCCGAGCCCCTATCTGGACCACAAGGGGCGCCCGACCTGCCCGATCGAGGCCCAGAGCGCCTATGTGCGCCGGGATAACGGGCGTTACGGGGCGGTCTGGGACATGATCCCGGTGCAGGACGAGATCAACAAGCGCCGGTCCAAGAGCCTGCACCTCCTGAGCGTCACCCGCATCGAGGTGAAGGACCCCAGCGCGATCAATATCGACGCGGAGGAGGCGCGGCGCGAGGCGGCGCGGCCGGACGGGGTGATCCCCTATGGCTGGGGCCTCTCGCCCAACACCGCCGAGCTGCAGGGCAATCTGGAGCTGATGGCCGAGGCCAAGTCCGAGCTGGAGCGCATGGGCCCAAGCCCCGCGGTTCTGGGGCGCAGCGCCGAGGACGCTTCGGGCCGGGCCCTCCTGGCGCGCCAGCAATCGGGCCTGACCGAGCTGTCCCTGCTCTATGGCGGTCTGGAGGACTGGGAGCTGCGGGTCTATCGCCAGTGCTGGGCGCGGGCCAAGCAGTTCTGGCGCGCGCCGCAGTTCATCCGCGTGACCGACGACGAGAACGCCCCGCGCTTCGTGGGGCTGAACCAGCCCATCTATGCCGACGCCCCACCTGACGTCGCCCCCTCCACCCCTTCGGGGTCCCCCTCCCCCGCTGCGCAGGGGAGGATGGTCCTGGGCTATCGCAACGCCCTGGCCGAGATGGACGTGGATATCGAGGTGGACACGCAGCAGGACGTGGGCAACCTCCAGGCCGAGGCGTTCAGCGAGCTGATCGACCTGGTGAAGCTGAGCCCCGCCTATCAGCAGCAGGTGAGCCTCAAGGAGCTGATCCAGCTCTCGCCCATCGTTCACAAGCAGGCGGTCCTCGACGTGATCGACCAGGCCGCCCAGGCGCAACAGGCCCAGGCGCAGCAGGAGCACGCGCTGGCCCAGGCCCACGGCCAGGCCCAGATCGGCAAGCTGCAGAGCGAGGCGCAGCGCAACCAGGCCGAGGGCACGGCCAGGATGTTGAACGCCCTTTCGGAGGCTCACGCCGTCCACGCCGAGCACAACGCCGCCGGCTTCGAGGCGGGCGTGGCGCAAGCTCAGGCGGACAAGGCCCAGGCCATGACGCAGCAACAGACGGCCGCCGAACAGGCCGCCGCGCAGACCGCGCAGGACCAAGCATTGAACGGAGGGGCGCCGACCTGACGCGCGGTCAGCGTCTCAGTTTGAAATCCACCGCCGTTGACGAAGGGATCCGCAACAAACGGCGAATTGATGCGGCCAGACAACACCCAAAAAGGGAATTATCCCATCGTTTCCCAAAAAGGGTGTTGGCCCATCGTTTCCCAAAAAGGTGTTGGAATAATTCGCAACGTGCGATTTTATGCTGGCGAATTATGTGTGGGTCATACAATCGCCAACAGGCGCTACGAAATTAGAGCCGTGGAAAAGTTGTCGCCAACGAGGCGGAAGCCACACGTTGGAGCTAAAGCGGAAAGGAGGTCGTTATGAGCTATGTCGAAAAGGCGCAATATGCGCCCGGTGCCGCGACCCCAAAAAATGAGCGCCCAAAAGAGTATTATCGCGCGCGCCCCTGCGGTGAGCTTGATTACAAAGCCCTCGTTGAAGACGTGAAGCGTAGGTTCCCGAAAATACTCGCGCACCTTGCTGAATGAGCCTTGCTGGATCACCGCAGAGGGGGTGATCCAGATTAATAAGGACATCTTGTCGGAAGGCGAGCGTCACGTTTTACGTGATCAGGACCTTCTCGAGAGCGCATGTCATAGGCCAAAGCATGCGTGGGCCCTCATTTGTGAGGACGACGTCGCAACCCTGGCGACTCTCCTCGCTTTTGGAATAGCGAAAAACCACCCGTTCGAGCAGGGGAACAAGCGCACGGCGTTTGCGGCTATGGTGGGCTTTCTGGCCATCAACGGCTTTGCCCTGAGACTTCGGGATGACACCGCCTGTTCCAGCGCCATGCTTGCAGTGATCGTTGGTCAGGAGACCGAGGAGCAGTTCGCCGACTCTTTGCGTCGCGTGATCGAAATGGATGATCCAAGAGAATGGGTCTGAACTTGGTCATCGCCAACGACGATGTGAGCTTCGCCGACGACATGGTCGCGGTGATCGAAGGGACGATGACGCAGGAGGCCTTCGCCGACCGGCTGAGGGCGATGCTGACAGACATCTGACCACCCCGCCGCCGGGGGGCCTTTGGGCTGACGGGCGCCAATCGGGATGACCGGCCCCGCAAGCCGGTCCTGGCCGCCGCAGATCGGGCGACACGGGCCGCCACCGCATGGGCGATGAGGATCAATCGAGAATGGACGAGACCGAACTGGCCTCCTTGATCGGAGGCGAGGGCGCACCCGCGCCCGTTGAACAGGCGCCGCAAGCCAAGGCTCCCGACCCCGCTCCGCAACCGGACAGCACGCCCCAGGGCGCCGCGCCGTCGCGGGACGACAAGGGCCGCTTTGCGCCCAAGGGCGAGACGCCGCCGCAAGCCGCGCCTGGCGCCCCGGCCGCTCCCGAGTCTCCCGAGCCCGGCCATGTGCCGCTGGCCGCGATGCTGGATGAGCGGGAGAAGCGCAAGGCGCTGGAGGCCAAGCTGGCCGAAGTGGAAGCGAGGCAGCGGGAAGCCGCCGCCCGCGCCTCCGCCGAGGACCTGCCGCCCGAAGCCCGCGCCGCGCAGCAACGCTATGCCGACAACCTGCGGATCTCCCGCAAGTTCGCCGACAAGGCCTATGGCGCGGAGACGATGGCGCAGGTCCACGCCTGGGCCGAAGCCCGGTGCGACGCCGACCCCCTGTTCAACCAGAAGATGCTCGCCTCGGACGATCCTTACGAGGACGCCTACACGGCCTGGCGTCAGGACCAGCTCCTGAACGAAGTCAGCCCTGACGACCTCGACGATTATCGCGCCTGGAAGGCCCAGAAGGCCGCCCAGGGCGCCGTTCCCGCGCACGCCCCCGCCGCCGCTGCGGCGCCGGTCCGGCCGCCTCCCGCCAGCCTCGCCCACGCGCCCAATGCGGGCGGACGCGGCGCGACGGAGGTCCCGGTCGGCGCGGGCGAAGCCTTCAAGAGCCTCTTCACCCGATAGGCCCCGCCGGATGGTCCGGCCGGGCAATCCCTGATTCAAGGATACCCAAACCATGGCCGAGACCACTCTCGCGACCGCCTCCGAACGTCAGATCTGGATCACCAAGTATTTCCAGGAATACGTCCGGTATTCCCGCTTCGCCCCCTACATGTCGAACGCGGACATCAACAAGGGCGGCATCATCCTCACCAAGTTCCAACGCGAGGACGAGGCCTACAAGACGATCAACGTCCCCTTCATCGCCCGGCTCAAGTCGGCCGGCGTCACCGGCGCCAGCGTGCTGGACGGCGCGGAGGAGGAGCTGGTCAACTACAACCTGCCGATCAGCATCGACTGGCGGCGCAACGGCGTTCGCCTGCCCAAGTCCACCACCTTCATGACCGAGGTGAACCTGTGGGACGCGGCCAAGGACGCGCTCATGGTGTGGGAGAGCGAGAAGCTCCGCGACGACATCATCAAGGCCCTGGCGCAGATGGTCGTCGACACCAATGGGACGGTGGCGTTCAACGACCAGGCCACGGCGGCGCAGCAGAACACCTGGGTCACCGCCAACCCTGACCGGGTGCTGTTCGGCACGGCGAAGAGCTACTATTCGACCACCTTCGCCACGGCTCTGGCCAATGTGACCTCCGCCATGACCGCCTCGGCGAGCATGATGGGTCTGGCCAAGCGCATCGCCAAGCTGGCCGATCCGCACATCCGGCCCTTCCGGGTGGAGGATGGCGACGGGCGCGAATACTTCGTGGCCTTCCACGGCTCGCGCACCTTCCGCGACCTCAAGGCGGACACCACGATCTACAACGCCAACACCCAGGCCCGCAGCCGTGAAGGCATGGGCATGGACAAGAACCCGATCTTCCAGGACGGCGACCTGATCTATGACGGCGTGATCCACCGGGAAATCCCGGAGATCGACGCCTACTGCGATCTGTGCTCGTCCAACCCCAACGGCGGCGCGGCGTTCGACGGCGCGGGCGCTTCGGGCGCGGACGTGCGGCCGATCTTCGTCTGCGGCGGCGGTTCGGTGGCCGTGGCCTGGGGCCAGGAGCCGACCCCGCGCACGGACATGATCAAGGACTACGGGTTCCGTCCCGGCGTCGCGATCGAGGAGCTGCTGGGGGTCAAGAAGGTCAACTACAACGGCATCCAGAACGGCATGGTCACCGTGTTCGCCGGCGCCGCCGCCGACAGCTGATCCGGCTGACGCCTCGCCGTCTGGAGCCCCCTCCACCCCTTCGGGGTCCCCCTCCCCCGTGAACGGGGGAGGATCAGACAATCCTCCCCTGCGAAGCGGGGGAGGGGGACCGCTGAAAGCGGTGGAGGGGGCTCGTCGGAGAGAGGCGCCAGGGACAAACCCGCGCCGTCAGGGCGTCTCGGGGGTGAAGATCGCCTGGAGGACCCCTTCCACACCCTCGTCGTCGAGCACTGCGGCGGCGGCGAAGCGGATCACCCGGATGCCGCGTTGTTCGAGCCAGAGACCGCGATCGGCGTCGTGAGCGGCCTGGGTCGGGTGGTCGTGGCCGGCGCCGTCGACCTCGACGGCGAGGCGCCGCTCGGGACAGAAGAAATCGAGGATGTAAGGCCCCACAGGGTGCTGGCGTCGAAAGCGGGGTCTTCTCCCCCGGAGCAGGCTCCAGAGCTTCACCTCCGGCGCGGTCATCCGCCGCCGCAGGTCTCGCGCCCGACGAAAGGTCACATCGCCCGCCCGCATACCGTCAAGGTGAGCGCAGATCGGGTTTCTGGGCAAGTCCTGCGGTCTCGCTCCCTGGAGCCCCCTCCACCCCTTCGGGGTCCCCCTCCCCCGTGAACGGGGGAGGAAGATTCAATCATCCCCCCGTCTACGGGGGAGGGGGCGTCCAGAACGCGGGCTCTCCACACATCCCTCATCCCACACCCCTTTGATGAAAGGAGCGCGTCGCCATGACCGCTTATTCGACCCAGAACGTCGTCAACAAGACCCCGGCCCTTAGCGGCCATGGGCTCTCCAAGAACCGCACCTGCCTGCACGCCAAGTCAGGGACCATCTCCACCTGGGCGGCGGGCGACACCCTCGCTGTCGGCTATCTGCCGCGGGGCGCGGTGGTGACGAGCGCGGTGCTCAAGGCCGCCAGCCAGCTGGACAGCAACGCCAGCCCCACCCTGGCGCTGGATCTGGGCGTCGCCGGGACCGCGCAGCTCTTCAAGTCCGCCGTGACCACGGTGGGCCATTCCAGCGGCGCGAGCGCGGACGCCACGATCAACGCCGGGGGCCTCCTCTACGCCAACGCGACCAGCAATGACGACACGACCGGATCGGATGTGGAGGTGATCGTCACCGTCCACACCGCCGCCGCGACGCCCGTCGCCGGCACGCTGGAGGTGCTGATCGACTACTTCGTCGAGGACGCCACCGCGACCACGCCCTGACGCCCCTAACCGCGAGACGGAGGCAGAGGCGATGCAGGACAGCGCCTTGATCTACATCGCGGGCTTCGTGCTGCTTCAGACAGGCGTCATCGCCTTCTGGGGCGGCACGATGCAGGCGACGCTGCGACACCTTCAGGAGAAGGTGAAGCCCATCGACAACCTGTCCGACGACCTGATCCGGGTCGAGAGCAAGATGGCCGCCCTTCTGGAGCGGCTGGACGGCTGGGACCACGATCACAAGACCGCCCCGCGAGCCCGCAAGGCGGACGCGGCGTGACCTCGGCGGCGGACGCGGCGTTGCTGGCCCTCGCCGCGCCGCTCATCAAGGGCGAGGAGGCCTGTCGCCTCAGCGCCTATCAGGACACGCGCGGCGTCTGGACCATCGGATGGGGCCGCGCCGACGCGGGTGTGCATCCTGGCATGACCTGCACCCAGGACCAGGCGGACGCGTGGTTCGAGGTCAAGGTCGCGGGCCTCATCGCCCAGCTCGACCGGGCCATCCCCTGGTGGCGGACCATGAGCCCGCCGCGCCAGGCGGTGTTGCTGGACATGGCCTATCAGCTGGGCCTGGCGGGGCTTCTCCGCTTCGCCAAGGCCCTCAGCGCCATGGAGGCTGGGGACTGGCGCGCGGCGCACGACGAGATGCTGGTCAGCGCCTGGGACTGCCAGACGCCGAACCGCGCGCAAGCCGAGGCGCGCATCATGCTCACCGGCCAGATGGCCTGACCCCACGGAGATCCTCATGTCCGATCCCACCCAGGCGCCCGCGCGCCCGGCCGCCATGCCCACCTATGCCGACACGCTGCTCTCCACCGTCCTCATGGGCGTGGGCGCGCCCCTTGTGGCGCGAGGCGTCATGACCGGCGCGCAGGAGCAGGCCGTCGGCGGCGGCATCCTGGCGGCGATCTGCGTGGCCTGGCAGATCCTGAACGCCAATCCCCATCGCCAGAGCCCCATCGTCCTGCTCAAGTCCCTGGTGAGCCGGGGCGGCGGGACGAGCGCCTACAACGCGGCCCTTCCGCAGGCGGAAGCGGCGCTGGTCGCCAAGATCGAGGCCATGGTCGACGCGGCCATCCACAGGAAGGCCGGCATCCTGGCCGGTCCGGTCGACACCGCCGCCAACGCCGTCATCCGCGACGCGGGCGCGCAAGCGGTCGAGCACCTGCGGATCAGCTGATCGGGCTGACGCCTCGCCCGGCTGGAGCCCCCTCCACCGCGTTCCGCGGTCCCCCTCCCCCGTGAACGGGGGAGGATCGGTTGCGGACGCCTCGCTCTTCTGGAGCCCCCACCACCCCTTCGGGGTCCCCCTCCCCCATTTGCATGGGGGGGATGAATTGATCCTCCCCTGCGAAGCGGGGGAGGGGGACCGCGGGACGCGGTGGAGGGGGCGGTCCAGGGCGACACGGCGGCCGCCCGTCCTGTTCAACCCCCAACGGAGACTCCCATGTCCTGGTTTTCTCAATATGTCGGCGATCCGCTCAAGGCCCTTCTGGTGAAGGCCGAGCAGGCGGTGGAGACCGATCTGCACGCCCTGGCCGGCGATGTCGCCAAGACGCTGCCCGCCGCGCCGGTGACGGCGGCCGTGGAGGTGCAGTTCGAGACCGACCTGCAAACGGCGGTGGATGCCGCGATCACCGCCGCGGTGGGCCCCGTGCCCGTGGTCGGCGCGCAGATCGACGCCGCCGCCGTGGCCGAGGCCAACAAGGCCATCGACTATCTGGTGCAGAAGGGCGGCGCGAGCCTCAACGCCCTGGCGGCCCAGGCCAAGGCCAAGCTGACGGCGTTCGCGGCGCAGACGCCCTCCACCGGCGTCGCGGCCTGATCCTCAAGCCAGAAGGGGCACCGTCATGACCACGCCGCGCCTGGCCATCACGCGCGCCCTGCGCCTTCTGGGGGCCATCGCGCCTGGAGACGGGCCCACGGCGGACGAGCTGGCCGTGGGTCTGGATGAGCTGCAGGACCTGATCCTCAACCTGCACGAGGCGCGCGGGTCGCTCCTGACGCTGGACATCACCGGACCGTTGAGCGGCCCGGTCGTGCCCGGCGAGAACCAGCGCCTGCGCATCCAGTCGGGAACGACGGTCACCGTCACCCTGCCCAACAGCGTGGCCATGTTCGGGGGTTATGACCCCTACGACTACGGCTTCGACGGCGCCTATATGAACGACCCCCAGGTGTTCCCGCCGGCGGGGAGCACGGGGCCCGCTGACTGGGTGGCGTGGCGACCGCCGCAGGACGGCGCGCGGATCGAGATCGTGGGCACGCAGAGCGGGCTCTATTTCTACCGCGAGGACACCAACGCCTGGGTGAGCGCGCTGGGCCTCAGCCTGGATGGCGCTTTCCCCCTCAACAGCCGCTTTGACGGCGAGGTCGCCGCCCTCCTGGCCGAGCGCGCGGCGGACGTGCTCTCCGGCGCGCCGCAGATCACCCCGACCCTGCAGGACCGCATCCGCAAGGCCCGCGAGGCCCTGATGACCCGCACCGGAACGCACCGGCGCGAGACGCGCGGCCAGTATTTCTGACCCCTGACGCACAAGGAGGGGCCCATGCCCTTCACCGGCCACCAGGCCTTCGATCCGCAGGGCGAGAGCGATCTTGCCGTGGATGAGGCCCTCGACGCCCTGGAGACCGACTCCAAGGGCGATGTCCTGATCGTCACGCCGCAGACCCAATGGACTGGCCAGACCGCCTCGGAGAGCCTGTGATGCGATACCGCCTGATCCGCGCCGTTTCGGCTCTCGCCCTTTTGGCTTCCTGTCAGGGCGAGGCGGCCTTCGCCCAGAACGTCGGCCTGCCCAGCCTGCCCGCGCACGGCTATGCCGCCGCCACGGACCTGATCCCCATCCAGGCGCCGGGCACGACGCAGCTTCAGAGCACGCCGGTGGGCTATCTTTCCACCGTGCTGGGCGTGCTTGGCGGCTCCAATGCGTGGACCGGGGCCAACAGCTTTTCCCAAGCCCCAACCTTCGGCGCGCCCCTGGCCGTGACCTCGGGCGGCACGGGCGGCGTGACGGCCACGGCCGCCCGCACCAGCCTTGGCGCGGCGGCTCTGGGCGCGAACAGCGACATCACGTCTCTGACGGGGCTGACGACCGCGCTTCCGCTTACGGAGGGCGGCACGGGCGAGGCAACGGCCCCCGCCGCGCTCAATGCCCTCAGCGGCCTTCCTCACCTCGCCAACAAGGCCGCGCTCACGGCTGCGGCCTCCACGGCCTATCCCATCGTGGTCCGGGACGGCTATGCGACGGCGGGGGACGCGCAACAGCTTTCCTATCTGCCCTCGTCATCCCCCTGCCCGATCTCCGGCGGCGACGGCGGCTCGCAGATCCCGACCTCGGACGGCAAGTGCTGGCTGGCGGTGTTCCCCGAGGGCCGCGTGGACGTGCGCGAGTTCGGGGCCAAGGGCGACGGGACGACGAACGACACGGCGGCCGTGGTCGCCGCGCGCAACTTCGTGGCGACCAATACGGCGCTGTATTATCTCTACTTCCCGCCGGGAAAGTATGAGATCAGCTACCTGCCGCTCCAGGTCGCGGGCTTCCGCCTTCGCGGCGCGGGCCACAACCTCGTCACCCTGCAACGCCTGGCGGGATCGGCCAATTCGGTCCTGATCGACGGAAGCAGCTGCGCCCTCGGAAACAGCGCCCCGGCGGTCAACTCTGTCTCCGTCGAGGGCGTCACCCTGGATGGAAACAAGGCGAACATAACGCGGCCGGCCGACGACACGACCGAGTGGGGCATCTGCTACACAAACGACTCTTATTCTGCGGTTCGAGACGTTGTAGCGCAGAATTTCTGGAACGGGGGCGTCGGGATATTCATCAATTCCAACTATGACAACGCCCAGGGATGGTCGAACAACAACGGTCAGGGGTCCGTCTCCGTGGGCACCGAGCCGGGATTGGACATCAACGCCTCGAAGTTTGACATTGTGGACTGGATATCGACTGGCGGCGATTATCTCGGCGGCCGCATCCTCAACAATTCCTGGGGCGATCACTTCAAGCTGACCGTTTACAACCCCGTCACTGTAGGCTTTGAAGACGCGGCGTTCGCCGCAGGCACGGGCATCAACTACGCCAACATTTCAAACGTCTCTATTGTCGGCGGCGCGTCCGGAAGCGCTCTTGACGTTACCGGAGATGTTCACGGCGACATCATCCACGTGACGGCCCAAGGCACGACCGGCCAGTGTGTGATCTCCGACAATGGCGCAAGCGGCGACAACGCGACGGGCAATGCGATCACAGCCGTCACCTACGGCAACGCCGGCGAGGTGCTGTGCAACACGGCCTCGGGCGAGACCTACAACATTTCGTCGAGGGGCGATGGGACCTCCGCCTCGTACACAAACAACCTTTGGCTGCTGGACATCACCGGATCGAACAACACGATCGCAGCGAACCTTCAGGGCAACAGCGTCAACTATCTGGGAGGCGTCGCCTTCCGCTCCGGCGCGGCCGGAAACCGGTTCGGGGCCTTCCGCATCTCCGGTATGGGAACGGGGGTGAACCTCTATCAAGATCTCAACGGTGCTTCGACAACCAACCTGCCTCCCACCAACTTTCAGACGCCGGCCGCCACGCTCACCCTCAACTCCGGCTGGTCTTGGACCGGGTCGGCTGGCACATGCTACGTGGATAGCTCTGGCTTGGTCCACCTGCGTGGCGTCGCCGGAGGCGGCACGGGCTCGATCCTGACACTTCCAGCCCAGTGCTGGCCCCAAACCTACAACGTGTTTGTCGGAGACCCCGGCGGGTCGTCCGTGCAAATCCTTTCCTCCACGGGGGCGGTCAACGTCCAAAGCGGCTCGGGCCCCTATAATTTGACCATCGGCTACCCTGGCGCCAACTTTGGGAATTGAGGCAGTGTCACCGAGCGCACCGGAGAAATGTTCTGTGGGCACCGGCGAATCAGACAGGTGCGTTGCGCGATATTACTATGGAGATTTGAAGCGCCGTGCCCGGATCAAACGTGGAGCCTTCCAACTTGGCCTCGTCGTCAGACCGATTGATGTTTCTCGATTCTCTCAGGGCATTAGCAATCGCGATGGTCGTCTGGCTGCACGTCAGCGAACTCTATAATCCCAACAGCACGATCGCGAACGTGGGGGCATTTTGGGGCCGCGGCGTTCAGTTGTTCTTCATCGTGAGCGCCTTCACACTTCTGACAGTCGAACATGACGTGAAATATTGGCGATTTCTCGGACGCCGATTTTTTCGCATTTTTCCGATGTTATACATTGGGATCGTCTTTTATACGATAAGAAATGGCATGGGCGCGAGCATGTATTCGCCCCACGGCGTCACGCCAATTGACGTTATCCTGAATTTCGCGTTCCTAAATGCTTGGTTTCCAAATGCGGCCTATTCGGTCATGCCCGGAGGCTGGAGCATCAGTTGCGAAGCGATGTTCTATTTGGCATTTCCCATTTTGATGATGAAGGTGCGTTCAGTCAGAGAGTCTTCTATTTTTCTCCTTTTTACTATAGTCGGATCATTGATTACGATGGGATTAATACTGAAGCTCGGTGCGAGAGGTGACCCCACAATTAGAAGTTATTCTTATCTCAATCCTATCGGACAAGCGCCTGCTTTTGCGTTTGGATTTCTGGTATATTTTGTGTTTCACAGTGTGAGGAATAGAAAAATAAGTCATTTGATATCTCCGATTGTGGTATTATCTTCATTAATGACGTTGGTGGTTCTCTCTGGAATCGGCGGCCCTCTGGCGCGTTTTCACATGATAGCCGATGGCGTGCTTGCCATACTGACATTGAGCGTCGCGCTCTCGCCTCCGCGCTGGCTGGTCAATCCGTGGACGGCCTACGTCGGGCGCATAAGCTACAGTGTGTATGTAATTCATTTTGGTGTCATCGGAGTCATAGGTCGACTGTTCAAAGACTCTGTCGCAGCGGCGCCCATTGCATACTTGGCCATTTTCGCGATTTCGATCGCGCTGTCTGGGCTCTCGTATCGTTTCATTGAGAGACCGATGATCAGGTTCGGGCGTAGCCTGATAGCCCCTGAGCGCCCGAAGCTGAGCCTGCCGGCTAGCTAAGTTTGGACCGTCG
>JAKBBV010000081.1 GCA_021808285.1 Pseudomonadota bacterium
CCGCGGGGCCATGCACCTGAAGGACGAGCTGATGCCCAAATACGCCGAGCTGATCTACAACGGCTTCTGGTTCGCCCCTGAGCGGGAGATGCTGCAGGCGGCCATCGACTGGTCCCAGGCCAAGGTGAACGGCCGGGTGACGCTCAAGCTCTACAAGGGCAACGTCGCCGTGATCGGCCGCCAGAGCCCGGACTCCCTTTACGATCAGGACCTGGTCACCTTCGAGGAAGGCGCGGTGGCCTATGACCATCGCGACGCCGCGGGGTTCATCAAGCTCAATGCCCTGCGCCTGCGCGTCGGCGCACGCCGGGACGCCGGCCGCCCCTGACGTCCCTTCCGTGAGGGCGCCGCCGCCGTGCCGGGGGAGCCGAAGAAGGTGACGCCGCCGTCATTTTTCTTGACTCGGACGCTGTTCGCCGGGAGATTGATCTGGATCAAACCCCTTCTGGAGGACGCTCCCCCATGGCTGACGGAAACATCACCAAGGACTCGATGTATGACGCCGTGGCCCCGGACGATTTCGAGGCTCTGCTCAATCTCGATCGCTACGGCCAGCGCTCCACCGCGTTCGACAAGATCATCAGCGCCACCCACGACCATTTCTGGGACCCGCTCGACAAGAAATACATCGACTTCGACGAGCCGTGGGACATGGACAATGAGCCCCTGGTCTCTGAAGATCTGAACATCGCCCTGCAGACCGACTACGTCTCCAATCACCTCAAGGACCCTTCGCTTCGGGCCCAGTTCATCAACAAGTCCCTGCTGCGCAGCTTCTCCTCGATCCTTCACGGCGAGCAGGGCGCGCTCAACCTCTCCGCCTCGCTCTGCCACGTGCTCTACGACCAGGGCGCGCAGGAGTATGCCGCCAACCAGACCCGGGAGGAGGCGCGTCACGTCACCGCCTTCGCCAAATACATCAAGGCCCGCTGGGGTCGCCCGGTGGAGGTCAGCGCCGTCCTCAAGGATCTCCTGGTGGAGATCATCCACGCGCCCGAGGTCTATAAGAAGATCATCGGCATGCAGATGCTGGTGGAGGGCCTGGCCATGGGCGCCTTCGCCACCTTCTTCCAGGAGTTGCGCGATCCGCTCGGCCGCAAGCTGATGCAGCTGGTCATGACCGACGAGGCGTTCCACCACAAGTTCGGAAAGATCTGGGCCGATCGCACGGTGCCCAAGCTGTCGGCGGAAGAGCACGCCATCGTCGAGGACTGGGCGGCCCATTGCTTCCAGGTGCTGCTCTTCAACCTGGTCTCGCCGTCGGAGCAGCGCGATCTCTATGAAGAGTTCGGCCTCGATCCCGACAAGGTGCTCGAGGAGATCGCCAAGATCGCCACCGACGAGTCCCGTCGGGAGGACATGAAGCGGTCGACCAACATCTTCCGCGTCCTCATCAAGACCCTGCTCAACGCCGGCATCATCACCGACCGCACGCGGGCCTTCTATGGCATGTATGTGGACATGGATGAGCTCAAGGCCGAGGGCGACAAGATGGTCGGCGACGACATCGCCGATGAGGGCATCGCCTATCTCAAGACGATCAATTTCCGCGAACGCTCCGCCACCCTGAGCCTGGCGGCCGAATAGGCTCGGCCGTCCCGGCGTGAGGGCCCCGCGGCCATGCCGGGGCCCCCACGCCGGGGACGGCTCAGTCCATGATCGCCGAATAGATCAGGCTCTTGAGCTGTCCGCGGAAATTGAAGCTGCCTGAGGGCATGAGCTGGGTCATGAAGACGACGCAGAGGTCTTCCTTGGGATCCACCCAGAAGATCGTCGAGGCGGCCCCGCCCCAGTAATAGTCGCCCTCGCCCAATGCGCCGTTGCGCACGGAATCGAGGGTCATGGCGAAGCCCAGGCCAAATCCGACGCCCTCGTTGGCGGTCTCGGAGAAACCCCCGATGGCCATCTGGGTGAGGTCGCGGCCCTCTTTGAGATGGTTGCGGCGCATCAGCTCCAGCGTGCGGGGGCCCAGGATGCGCGCGCCGTCCAGCTCCCCGCCCCGGCGGAGCATCTCACAGAAGCGCAGATAGTCAGTCGTGGTCGAGACCAGCCCGCCGCCGCCGGAAAGGAAGGTCGGCTCGTTGAGATAGTCGCTGGTCTGCGGGTCATCGATGAGCTGCAGGCTCTTGTCGGCGCCGCGACGATAGTTGGCGCAGAACCGATCCGACTTGTCAGAGCGCAGGGCGAAGCCGGTGTCGGCCATGCCCAGGGGCTCGAAGAGGGTCTCGGCCAGGTAGCGATCGAAGCGCTGGCCGCTGATCTTCTCCACCAAGGCCCCGCACACATCCGTCGACAGGGAGTACATCCAGCGGTCGCCCGGCTGATAGCGCAGGGGCACGCGGGAAAGCTTGTCCATGAAGTCCATCAGGGTTTCGTCCCGGCCGCGCCGTACACCCTGTTCCGCATAGGCCCCGTCCACCGGGTGACCGGAATCCGGCGCTCCCAGAGCGACAAGCATGGCGCCATAGGTCAGGCCGCCGGTGTGGCAGAGCATGTCCCGCATCGACACGGGTCGCAGCGGCGCCTCGGTGACCATGTCCGCGCCGGAGCCCGAGACCCAGACGCGCTGCCCCTTCCAGGAGGGGAAAAACCGGCTGACCGGGTCATTGAGTTGAAAATAGCCCCGCTCATATAGCGTCATCAGGGCCACGGAGGTGATCGGCTTGGACATCGAATAGATGCGAAAGATCGCATCGTCCGTCATCGGTTTGTCGCGCTCCCGGTCGCGAAGTCCGAGCGAGCGGAAATAGGCCAGGGCCCCACGGCGAGCCACGGCCACCTGACAGCCCGCGATCTTGCCGGGCGCGATATAGTTTCGCTCCAGGTGCTCGGTGATCCGCTCCAGACGCGCCACCGAAAGTCCGGTGGCTTTGGGCGACAGCTCCATGGTCATATCCTCACCCGCGCGGACCGCCTCACCCTTTTCGGGCGATCTCGCCGTCTCCCCAGGCTAGGCCGCTGTGGGGGGAGGTCAAGGCGTCGGTGAGGGGACCTTTGGGGTCTGCGGCGGCGGGGTCGGCGTGGCGATGTCCCAGACCGCCATCCACCTTCCTCCCGGCTGAGGCTTGTAGACCGTGACATAGGCGCCCCCTGTCTTCACCGGCTGGCCGGACTTCGGATCGGTCCGGGTCTCGGTCCACACGCCCCGGGCGGCGGCGATATCGCCGGATGCGGCGACATCCACCTTGTCGCTGGTGAAGCTGAACAGAAAATGCGGGTCCTGATAGGCTTGGTCAAAGAGCGCGCGGATGGCCGGCGTTCCCTCAACGGGAGCCAGGTTCGGCGCCATGACGATGGCATGGGGGGCGAAGTGGGCGACGACCTTGGCGGGGTCCCCGGAACGATAGTCGGCGTTCCAGTCCACCTCGTCGGCCTTGATGTCATCGATGACCTTGGCCGTGATCACGGGCGGGGAGGGCTTGCGCCCACAGTCCGCCAGCCCGGAACCCGCGCCCACGCACGTCGCCAGCATCAGAAGCCGCGGAATGAGCCGACGGGACGTCGAATTCATGGGAACTCCTTGAAGGCCGGATCCCGAACTCAGCCGGCTCCTGCTGAATGAGCTTCGCCATGCGGGCGCCTAAGCGTCAAGCACGGCAACCCACTTTCAACGCCTCAGCGACGCGAGACTGTCGACAAGTTTCACCTTTGACGTGTAAAGGCGAAAGAACCCTTCAGCTATAGCCCAAAGGGGCGCCGTCTTGCCGACGCGTCTCGATTTGGCCTGGAACGAGGAAAGATTTTGCCGCCTGCCCCAAAGCCCACGGGACTTTATGACCCCCGACGCGAGCATGACTCGTGCGGCGTCGGTTTCGTGGCCAATATCAAAGGCAGGAAATCCCATGAGGTCATCTCCGCGGGCCTCGAGATCCTGGTCAATCTCGACCACCGCGGCGGGGTCGGCGCCGATCCCCTCGTGGGCGATGGCGCGGGGTGCCTGATCCAGATTCCGGACGCCATCCTGCGCGACTGGGCGGTCTCTGTCGGCATCATCCTGCCGGCGCCGGGCGACTATGCGGTCGCCATGTGCTTTCTGCCCCAGGATTCTCCGGCCCGGGAGGCCGCGGTCGGGCAACTCGAGCATTTCATCCGGGTCGAGGGGCAGGTTCTCCTGGGGTGGCGCGACGTCCCCGTCGACCCCACTGGACTGGGCGAGACCATCCTCGCGGGGGCGCCGATCATCCGCCAGTGCCTCGTCGGTCGCGGACCTGGCGTGGCCGACCAGGACGCCTTCGAGCGGAAGATCCTGGCCATCCGCAAGCAGACTCAGAACCCGCTCCCGGCCCTGGCGAAGCGTTATGATCTGCCTGGCCTCGAGACCTTCTACATGCCGTCCTTCTCATCTCGGACGGTGGTTTATAAGGGTCAGCTCCTGGCGACGCAGGTCGGGGCCTTCTATCGCGATCTGACAGACCCGCGGGCGGAATCCGCGCTCGCCATGGTGCACCAGCGGTTCTCCACCAACACCTTCCCCTCCTGGAAGCTGGCTCATCCCTATCGTTTCATCGCCCACAACGGCGAGATCAATACCGTCCGCGGCAACGCCAACTGGATGAACGCGCGGCGCCGGACTCTGGAGTCGGAGCTTCTGGGCCCCGATCTCGACAAGATGTGGCCGCTTCTGCATCCGGGCGACTCCGACACCGCCAAGCTGGATAATGCGCTCGAGCTGCTTCTCGCCGGGGGCTATTCCCTGCCCCATGCGATGATGATGCTGATCCCGGAGGCCTGGGCCGGCAATCCGCTCATGGACGCCAAGCGTCGCGCTTTCTACGAGTATCACGCCGCCCTGATGGAGCCGTGGGACGGTCCGGCCGCCATCGCCTTCACCGATGGCCGACGCATCGGCGCGACGCTCGATCGCAACGGCCTGCGTCCAGCGCGCTTCGTCATCACGGACCAGGACCACGTGGTCATGGCCTCCGAGGCGGGGGTGCTGTCGATCCCGGAAGATCGGATCGTGCGCAAGTGGCGACTTCAGCCGGGGAAGATGCTGCTCATCGACATGGTCCAGGGGCGGATCATCGAGGACGAGGAGATCAAGCGCGAGCTGGCCGACGCCGAGCCCTACGCCGACTGGCTGGCGCGCACCCAGTTCAAGCTGGAAGAGTTGCCGGAGCCGCCGCACTGGGCCCCGGCGGCTTCCGGGGACGACGCGGAACTGCTGAGCCGCCAGCAAGCCTTCGGCTATACCGAGGAGGATCTGCGCATCTTCCTGGCGCCCATGGGAGAAGGAGGGGAGGATCCGGTCGGCTCGATGGGCACGGACACTCCCCTGGCCGTGCTCTCAGAGCGCCCGCGCCTCCTCTACGACTATTTCAAGCAGAACTTCGCCCAGGTCACCAATCCGCCCATCGATCCGATCCGGGAGGATCTGGTCATGAGCCTGGTGTCGATGATCGGGCCGCGCCCCAATCTTCTCGGCCGTCAGGCGGGCACGCACAAGCGGCTTGAGGTGTCCCAGCCGATTCTCACCAATCCCGATCTGGAGAAGGTGCGCTCCATCGCCGACCTGCTCGACGGCGCATTCCGGACCATCACTTTGGACGCGACGTGGCCAGCGGAGACGGGCCCCTCCGGGCTGGAGCCCGCCCTTGACGCCCTGTGCGCCGCCGCCACGGACGCTGTGCTCGCCGATTACAACATCCTGATCATTTCCGACCGCGCGGTGGGTCCGGAGCGAAGTCCGATCCCGGCGGCGCTGGCCACGGCGGCGGTGCACCACAAGCTGATCCGTCAGGGACTGCGCATGCAGACTGGCCTCGTGATCGAGACCGGTGAAGCGCGGGAAGTGCATCATATGTGCGTCCTGGCCGGGTTCGGCGCCGAGGCGATCAATCCCTACCTCGCCCTGGAAACCCTGGCGGCCCTGTCCCGGCAGACGGGCGGCGACCCTGAGAGGGCGGCGCGGAACTATGTGAAGGCTCTGGGCAAAGGGCTCCTGAAAGTCATGTCCAAGATGGGCATTTCGACCTACCAGTCCTACTGCGGCGCCCAGATCTTCGACGCCGTGGGTCTGTCCAGCGCCCTGGTGGGGCGTTACTTCACCGGCGCCGCCAGCCAGATCGAGGGCGCCGGTCTCGTTCAGATCGCCGAGGAGGCCCTGCGTCGACACAGGCAGGCCTTTGGCGAAGCGCCCATCTATCGCGAACGTCTCGATGTCGGCGGCCTCTACGCCTTCCGGACCCGTGGCGAAGCCCATGTCTGGTCGCCGGAGGCGATCGGGCATCTCCAGCACGCCGCCCGGGGGAACCTGCCCGAGGCCTATGCGGCCTTCGCGCGAGCGGTGAACGACGAGAGCCGGCGCCGGCTCACCCTTCGCGGGCTGATGGAGTTTCGGCGCTCCGGCACCCCCGTCCCCATCGAGGAGGTCGAGCCCGCCAGCGAGATCGTCAAGCGGTTCTCCACCGGCGCCATGAGCTTCGGGTCGATCAGCCGGGAGGCCCATACCACCCTTGCCATCGCCATGAACCGAATTGGCGGACGCTCGAACACGGGCGAGGGCGGTGAGGAGGCCGACCGGTTCACGCCTCTGCCCAATGGCGACTCCCAGCGCTCGGCGATCAAGCAGGTGGCGTCCGGCCGGTTCGGGGTCACGGCGGAATATCTCGTCAACGCCAGCGACATCCAGATCAAGATGGCCCAAGGCGCGAAGCCGGGCGAGGGCGGACAGCTTCCGGGGCACAAGGTGGATGCGGGCATTGCGCGCGTCCGCCACGCCACGCCGGGCGTCGGCCTGATCTCGCCGCCGCCGCACCACGATATCTACTCGATCGAGGACCTGGCGCAGCTCATTCACGACCTCAAGAGCGTCAATCCGGAGGCGCGAGTCTCCGTCAAGCTAGTGTCCGAAGTCGGGGTGGGCACGGTGGCCGCAGGTGTGGCCAAGTGTCGGGCGGATCACATCACGATCTCGGGCTACGAGGGCGGCACCGGCGCCAGTCCCCTGACCTCACTCACCCATGCAGGCTCGCCCTGGGAGATCGGTCTGGCCGAGACCCAGCAGACCTTGATTCTGAACGGGCTGCGCGCCCGCGTCGCGGTTCAGGCTGACGGCGGCCTGCGCACCGGTCGGGATGTCGCCATCGCCGCCCTTCTCGGCGCCGATGAGTTCGGCTTCGCCACCGCCCCTCTGAT
>JAKBBV010000032.1 GCA_021808285.1 Pseudomonadota bacterium
GGCTGCGCAGTTGACCGAGCGCACCCTGGCGCGGCTCGGCCGCTGCAGGACGGGGATTGCGGAGCTCCGCGGCGCCGGTGAGGTAGAAATCGCGCCAGGGCCCCGATTCCGACTGATAGCCCAACTGCTCAAGGGCATCCGCCTGGAGCTCCCGTGCGGCCGCGTTCTGAGGATCCGCGAACACAAGGTGGTTCACCAGTTCCACCACCCAGCGATAGTCGCCATCGGCGAAGGCCGCCCGGGCCTTTTTCAGCAAGCTGTCTGGGCCGCCGGCGAGCGCCACATATCTTTGCCCCGCGGCTTCGGGCGGGTGGGGGTTGAGGTGGGCGGGATTGCCGTCGAACCAACCAAGATAGCGCTGGTACACCGCCTTGGCGTTGTGGCTGAGCGTCCCATAATAGCCGCGTGTGTGCCATTCAGCCCTAAGGGCCCGGGGCAGCTCCAGAACCTCGGCGATCTCGCTAGCGACCAGCCCGTGATTGGCCAGCCTCAGGCTCTGGTCATGGATGAACTTGTAGAGATCGCGCTGCTGGCGAAGGAAGAGGTCGACGTCGTCCGCCCCCCAGCGTGGCCAATGGTGGCTGGCGAACATGACCTCGGTACGGCCGCCGAACAGGCGGCGCGCCTCTTCGATGTAACGGCTCCAAGCCTTGGCGTCGCGGACCTGGGCGCCGCGCGGAGTGTAGAGATTATGTAGCTGGCAGGAGCAGTTCTCGGCCATGCACAGCGCGCCATATCCGGGGAAATAGAAGTTCATCTCCGCTGGCGCCTCGGTGTCCGGCGTCACCTGGAAGATGATCTCCACGCCGTCCAGGACGAGGCTCTCGCCGGTTCGAGCGATGGATCGGGTGGGAGGGACGAGGCTGACGGAGCCGAGCGAAACCGCCTTGCCGAGACCGCAGTCCACATGACCTTGGGCATCTCGAGGCAAAAGCGACCCGTACATATAGGTTGCGCGCCGGCCCATGGCGTTTCCGGCCAGAACGTTCTCGTTCACGGCCGCCTGGAGAAAGCCCTCGGGCGCGACGATTGTGAGGCCCGAGGCGATATCTTCATCGCTGAGCACGCCCCGCACGCCGCCATAGTGGTCCACGTGGCTATGGGTATAGATGACCCCGGTGACCGGCTTGTCGCCGCGATGCGACCTCATCAGGGCCAGGGCGGCGGCGGCGGACTCGGCCGAAATCAACGGGTCGATAACGACATACCCGCGCTTGCCTTCGATGAAGGTGACATTGGAGAGGTCAAAGCCCCGGACCTGATAGACGCCGCGGGTGACCTCAAACAGACCATGCCGGGCATTGAGCTTTGCCTGTCGCCACAGGCCCGGATGCACCGTGTCGGGGCCTTCGCCATCGAGGAAGCCATAGGTCGCCATCGACCAGGCGCCCGGAATGGTGGCGTCGGGGATCGTGCCCAGGAAGCCCTGGTCCGCCCGGGCGAAATCAGCCCCATCTTCGGGCGGCAGTCTGGTCGCATTCCGACTTTGCACCGTCCGGGTGGCGGCGGTCGCGGGCTTTCGGTCGCTCATGTTCCTCTCCCAGACCGCCGCGAACGCTCCAGGATCGCGGCTTTCTCTCTGATGGCGAGTGACTATATTGGGCCTCGCCCAAGACGCCAGCGAAGGCTGAGCCGGGGGACTCTGGCGAGCGCTTTCGCAGGACGGGAGGCGGAATGAGACGCGGACGCGCTGTGGGGTTGGCGGGGCTTCTCGGTCTTGCCGTCTCGGCAGTCTCCGCTGGGGCCGCCTTCGCTCAAACGGATGAGATCCAGGTCTACAATGCGCAAATCGCACCTCCAGGGGTCCTGAACCTCACCCTTCACAACAACTATACGCCGGATGGGCGCCTAGAGCCGGACTTTCCGGGTGGGGTTACGCCCAACCACGCCTGGAACGGGGTCCCAGAGTTCGCCTACGGGGTGACCGATTGGTTCGAAGCCGGACTCTACCTCCCGCTCTACAGTCTCCCGTCGCCTGGTCATTTCGAGCTCGACGGGTTCAAGCTGCGAGCTCTCTTCGTGTCGCCTCACGCGGCGGATCGCACCTTCTTTTATGGGGTCAATTTCGAGTTCAGCTTCAACGAGGCCCATTGGGACCCTTACCGGTACACCTCGGAGATTCGCCCGATCGTGGGATGGCGGCTGGGTCGGTTCGACCTGACCCTCAATCCGATTCTCGACAATTCCTATACCGGCGTGAAGCGGCTCGACTTCGCACCGGAGAGCCGGATCGACTACAATTTCAATAGCCTATGGGCGACGGGCGTGGAGGAGTATGACGATTTTGGCCAGCTGAACAGCTTTGAGCCGCCACGCTTCCAGCAGCATCAGCTGTTCTGGGTGATCGACTATAATGGCCAGCCCGTGAATGTGGAGTTTGGCGCCGGGGTCGGCATGACCGCAAACACGGATGGTCTGGTTTTGAAACTCATCCTGTCGCGGGACCTGGCGAAGTTCTGATGTTGCACTGAGCGACGCCGGAGCGACCTGATGTTGCACTGAGCGACGCCGGAGCGACAAGGGGCCTTGCCGCAGGTCGCCGCCCCTGGGATGGTCTAAGCACCAGTCGGGGCCCACGGCGTTTCGACGATATTTTGCAACGGCGCCAAAGGCCTCTGCGGCGTCGATGAGACGACTCCATGCTCCATCGCCCGCGCGCCGTCCGGCGTGATCTCGCCACCGAACCCCGTCGCCCAACGCGCGACGAACGGGCGACATCGGACCCAGGCCGCGTCGAGCCGAGAGACCTCGCGCCGGGTCTCTACATCGTCGCGACACCCATCGGGAACCTACGCGACATCACGCTTCGGGCGTTGGATGTATTGCAACGCGTCGACCTCGTTCTCTGCGAGGACACCCGCATGGGAGCGAAGCTGCTCTCCGCTCATGGTCTGCGGGCGCGTCTGGAGCGTTATGACGAACATGCCGCGGCGCGCGTCCGGCCGGAGATTCTCCGTCGACTTGGGGTTGGCGAGCGCATCGCTCTGACCTCGGACGCGGGAACGCCCCTGGTGTCCGATCCGGGCTATCGTCTGGTCAGGGAGGCGGCGGAGGCCGGAATCCCGGTGTTTCCTATACCTGGGCCCTCGGCTCTTCTGGCGGGTCTGACCGTGTCGGGTCTGCCCACCGATCGTTTCATGTTCGTGGGCTTTCTGCCGACCAAGTCCGCCGCCCGGCGGCGAGTGCTGGAGGACGTCGCGAGCGCATCGGCGACCCTGATCTTCTTCGAGACGGGTCCGCGCCTGGCGGAGTGTCTCAGTGATATGGCGACTGCGCTCGGCCGCCGAGAGGCGGCGGTGGCCCGTGAGCTGACCAAGCTCCATGAGACGGTCGTTCGGGGGCCGTTGGATCTTCTGGCCGCCGATCCGCGGCTCCAGGGGCCCAAGGGAGAGATCGTGATCATCGTTGGGCCTCCGGCGGCGACGAAGATCGACATCGCCGATGTTGGGCCTGTTCTGGAAGAAGCTGTCGCAAGGCTTGGGTTGTCCGCCGGCGCGGCCGAGGTCGCGCGCGCCACCGGACTGTCCCGCCGGGAGCTCTACGCTCAGGCCTTGAAACGAGATCCGCGGGGATGAAGATCCGGTCAATCCGCGCCAGCCGCGGCGCGAAGGCGCGGCGCACCGGACGACGGGCCGAGTGGTGGTGCGCATTATGGCTGATGGCGCAGGGATATCGGCTTCTGGGCTTTCGGCTCCGCACCCCTCAAGGGGAGATCGATATCCTCGCGGTCCGCTCCGGGGTCGTGGCGGTCATTGAGGTCAAGCGCCGTCGCACTCTCGATGAGGCGCTTGAAGCTGTGGGCTCGGCCCAGAGGCGCCGCTTGATCGCGGCGGCGGGTCGCCTTTCGGCGCGCCGGCCCGATCTCGCTCACATGCCGATCCGCCTCGATCTCATCGCCCTCGCGCCGGGAAGACTTCCCCGCCATATAGCCGATGCGTGGCGTGACGCCTGAACAGGCGGCGTCGAACACAAAGGGCCCGATATGCCGCTTAGCATCGCCGTCCAGATGGACCCCCTCGAGGGGATCAATCCGGAGACTGACACGACCTTCCTTCTGATGATGGCGGCTCAGGCCCGAGGCCATGGCCTGTGGGTCTATCAACCTGAGACTTTGGCCCTTGATGGCGGACAGGTTTTTGCTCGGGGCCGATCGGCGAGCGTCCGAGTTGAACCTGGAAGCCACTGTACGCTGGGGCCCCTGGAGGTGCGAGCGCTGGCGGAAATGGATGTGGTGCTGATGCGCCAGGACCCGCCGTTCGACATGGCCTACATCACCGCAGCTCACTTCCTTGAGCGAATTCACCCAAAGACGCTCGTGGTCAATGACCCGGCGGAGGTGCGCAATGCGCCCGAGAAGATCCTCGCCACCGATTTTCCTGACCTTCAGCCGCCGACGCTGATCACTCGCGATGTCGAAGCGATCCATGCCTTTCGCGAAGTCCACGGAGATATGGTCCTCAAGCCCCTCTACGGCGGCGCAGGCTCGGGCGTGGTCCGACTCAAGCCGGATGATCCCAATCTCGACGCGCTGCTGGAGCTCCACGCCATGATCGGCCGCGAGGCGGTGATCGCGCAGAAGTTCATTCCGGCGGTTTCGGCCGGAGACAAACGAATCCTGCTCGTCGATGGAGAGCCGGTGGGGGCGATCAATCGCATTCCCGGGGCGGGACAGGTGCGCTCAAATCTCGCCAGAGGCGGCCGCGCCGAGGCGGTCGGCCTCACCTCTCGGGACCTGGAGATCTGCGGCAGAATCGGACCAGAGCTGCGGCGCCGGGGCCTGCTGTTCGTCGGCATCGACGTGATCGGCGACTATCTCACCGAGATCAATGTGACCTCGCCCACCGGCGCCCAGCAGTTGAAGCGGTTCGGCGGGCCGGATGCAGCGGCGATTCTCTGGGACCGAATCGAGGCCATACGCGCGGCGAGGTGAGGGGTTCCTCTTTTGTTCTTGAATGCGGACTCTCTCCAGGTCATTGTGCCCCCTGGATTTGCGAGAGGACGGGTCTTGGCGGCGCGGGTGACCAGTCTGGCCTTCGAGGGGGTTGAAGCGCGACGGGTGGATGTCGAGGTCCAGCGCATTGCCGCCGGCCAGTCGGCCTTCGTCGTGGTCGGTCTGGCGGACAAGGCGGTGGGCGAGGCGCGGGAGCGGGTCCGGGCCGCATTCGCGGGCCTCGGCCTGGCCCTTCCGGTGGGGCGCGTCGTAGCCAATCTATCGCCAGCCGACCTTCCCAAGGAGGGGAATCACTTCGACCTGCCGATCGCCCTGGCGCTGCTTTGCGCCATGGGCGTCATCACTCAGGATGCCCTCGAGGGTTGGGCGGCGGTCGGCGAACTCAAACTCGACGGAGAGATCGCGTCCGTGGCGGGAGTTCTCCCCGCGGCGATGGCTGCGGGGGCCATGGGTCTTGGCCTGATCTGCCCTGAGGCCTGCGGGCCGGAGGCCGCCTGGGCGGGCCAGACGCGAATTCTCGCTCCGCGTTCGCTCATCGCCATCGTCAACCATTTCCGGGGATCACAGACCCTCATCCCGCCGGCGCCGGGTCAGATGCTTGAACGGACTGATGTTCTCGACCTTCGGGACGTCAAGGGTCAGGAGAACGCCAAACGCGCCCTGGAGATCGCGGCGGCGGGCGGTCACAACCTTCTCTATGTCGGCCCGCCCGGATCAGGAAAGTCGATGCTCGCCCAACGCCTCCCGGGCCTCCTGCCGCCTATGACCTCGGAGGAGGTTCTCGAGACCTCTCTGGTCCACTCGATTGCCGGCCTGCTTGCCCGCGGCGCTCTGACCCGGGCTCGCCCGTTCCGGGCTCCTCACCACTCCGCCAGCATGGCGGCCCTGACCGGCGGCGGTGCGCGCGCCAAACCTGGCGAGGTCTCTTTGGCGCATAATGGCGTGCTCTTCCTTGATGAGCTCCCCGAATTCGCTCCCCAGGCGCTCGATGCCTTGAGACAGCCGCTGGAGACCGGCGAAGTCGTCGTGGCGCGCGCCAACGCCCATGTCCGCTATCCGGCTCAGACCCAGTTGGTCGCGGCGATGAATCCCTGCCGCTGCGGCCTGGGTGGAGACGGGCGGGGGGCCTGCGGGAAGGCGCCAAGGTGCCAGCAGACCTATCAGGGCCGGCTCTCCGGCCCCCTGCTTGACCGCATCGACCTGGCGGTGGACGTTCCGGCGGTGACCCCGGCGGATCTCTCCCTGCCCGCACCCATGGAGGGAACGGCCGAGGCGGCGCGGCGGGTTGCGGCGGCGCGTGAGCAGGCGGCGGAGCGGGCCCGTCGCGCCGGTCCGGGGGCCGCTCACCTGAATGCGCGGGCCCAGGGGGCCTGGCTGGAGACAATCGCGCGACTGGATGAGGCCGGCGCCTCCCTGCTAAAGCGCGCGGCCGAGGTTCATGGGCTCACGGCCCGGGGATGGACCCGAACCCTGCGCCTCGCGCGGACGATAGCCGATCTTGAAGGCGCCGAGGGCGTTCGTCGGGTCCATGTCGCTGAAGCGTTGGTCTACAGGCGCGCCGCGCCCGCCCAGGCGCCGATGCCCCGAGCCGCCGGTCCGCTATCCCGCTTTCCGCTGCGCCCAGTCCTGCGAGGACGGCCGGAGGCCCCCGGTCCTTGATCGAGGCGGCCCCGCTTGAGCCGGGCCTCGCCGAGGCTGCCTCGGCCTTTGCCGCGGCTCCGCCGCCGAGCGCGATCAGGAAGATCATCCATGTGGACATGGACGCCTTTTATGCATCGGTGGAACAGAGAGATGACCCGACCCTGAAGGGGCGCCCAGTGGCGGTCGGACATGGGGCTGCGCGGGGCGTGGTCGCGGCAGCCAGCTATGAAGCCCGCGCGTTCGGCGTGCGTTCAGCCATGCCCTCGACGACGGCTCTTCGGCTTTGTCCCCACCTGGTCTTCGTTCGCCCGCGCTTCGAGGTCTATCGGGCAGTGTCGCGACACATTCATCTGATCTTCGCCGACTACACCGATCTCATTGAGCCGCTATCCCTGGACGAAGCCTATCTGGACGTGACCCGCAACACGCGCCGCCTGGCCTCGGCAAGCGACACGGCGCAGGAGATTCGCGCCCGAATTCTGAGCGCCACCGGCCTGACAGCCTCGGCTGGCGTCTCGTACAACAAGCTCCTGGCCAAACTCGGCTCAGACATGCGCAAACCCAACGGACAATATGTCATTCCCCCGGAGGCGGGCCCGGGCTTCATCGCGACGCTTCCGGTGGAGCGCCTGCCTGGCGTGGGGCCGGTGACGGCGGCGAAGATGCGCGCCCTGGGTCTTGTGGTGGCCGCAGATCTCAGAGACCGGGACGCGACTTGGCTCTCCGACCGCTTCGGCAAGATGGGCGCGGCGTTCCACCGGATGGCGTTTGCTGAGGACGATCGGCCGGTCCGTCCGGACCGAGAGCGGAAATCGGCGGGCTCGGAGACCACGCTGCGAACCGACCTTAGCTCAGCGGACGCGATCGAGACAGTGATGACCAGGATGGCGGACGATGTCTGGGCGTGGCGCGAGAAGCATCAGGCCCTGGCGCGGACCGTGACGGTGAAACTCAAGTTCGCCGACTTCCGCATCGCGACGCGAAGTCGGACATTGGCTCAACCCGTCACCGATCGGGCGATGTTTGACGAAACCTGCAGGGAGCTGTTGCACAGGTTGATGCCGCCTGAAAAAGGCGTGCGACTGGTCGGCGTCTCGTTGCAAGGGTTCGCGGATGAAGCGGCTCAAGCCGGACCGCAACTGGCCCTGCCCTTCTAGCGACCCACCCGGCGAAGCAATCTGCTCTCGCGAGGAATGCGACGTGATCCCCCCCTCGCCTTGAGCAGGGGGCGCGGCCGTCAGGCTCTCCCCCGCGTCGCCGGAAGCGCGGGTGGGGGTGCGACGACGGATGAAAGCAGGTATCGTCCGGCGCATTGATCGGTCAGAGGAGAACGTGTGTTGGCTCATCGCGTGCGCTCACTGTCGGAGATCCTGACGGATCGCGCCCGGGAGGCGGGCGGCCGCTCGGGTGAGACGATCTCCCTCATCGAGGGTCTTTGCGGGGCGGCGGCGCAGCTGGCCCAAAGAGTCGCGACTCCGGCGGCGGACGGGTCATTGGGCGACTATGTGGGCGCGGCCAACAGCGATGGCGATCACCAACGCCTTCTCGACATCGTCGCTGAGGAGCTTTGCCAGAAGGCCGCAGCCGGCGCGGGTGTTGGGCCCTACCTCTCTGAAGAAACGGACGGCCCCTTGACCCTCGTGCGGGGCGGGCGCTTGGCCCTGGCCATCGATCCGCTGGACGGTTCCTCGAATATCGCTGTCAACGGCGTTATCGGCAGCATTTTCGCGATCTTTCCAGCTCCGCAAGGCGCGGATCGGGATCCCGGCCTCGCTTTCGCGCAGACCGGGCGCGGGGTCATTGCCGCCGGTTTCTTCATGTACGGCCCCCAGACCCGCCTGGTCGTCAGTGTGGGCGCCGGTGTGGACATCTTCGCCCTTGATCCCGCTTCGCGGGGCTTCGTCCTCATGGAGGAGCGCGTTCGACTTCCTGGCGGCGGTCGGGAGTTCGCCATCAATGCGGCTAATGCCCGGTATTGGCGAGAGCCGGTCCGTCGCTACATCGATGACTGCCTCGCCGGGGCGGATGGCCCCCGTGGAGAGAACTTCAATATGCGCTGGGCGGGATCGATGGTCGCGGATGTTTACCGCATCCTCGGCCGCGGCGGCGTGTTTCTCTATCCGGCTGATGTCCGCCCCGGGTACGAGCGAGGGCGCCTGCGATTGGTCTATGAGGCCCTTCCCATGGCGTTCCTGGTCGAGCAGGCGGGCGGCGCCGCCACCGATGGCGACACGGCGATTCTCGACCTTTCCGCGGCCAAGCCCCACCAGCGGGCGCCCGTCATCCTCGGTGATGCGGACGAGGTCGCGATCCTGCGGTCCCTGCACATGACGCCTCAAGACCAGTTCCCTCGGACCTCAAGGCTGAGCGTCGCCGGATGATCGGCGCCAATCTCGTCATTGCGCCATCGATCTTGTCGGCCGACTTTGCCCGCTTGGGCGAGGAGGTTCGCGATGTCGTCGCGGCGGGGGCGGACTGGGTCCACGTGGACGTTATGGACGGTCACTTCGTGCCCAATCTGACGATCGGTCCGGATGTTCTGCGGGCCATTCGCAAGTGGACCGACCGGCCCATGGACGTTCACCTCATGATCGCGCCGGTGGATCCCTATCTTGAGGCCTTCGCTCAGGCCGGGGCCGACCTGATCACCGTGCACGTCGAGTCCGGCCCCCATGTCCACCGTTCCTTGCAGAGGGTCCGAGCGCTGGGAAAGAAGGTCGGCGTCACCCTGAATCCGGGCACGCCGGTGTCGGCCCTGGAGGCGGTCATCGGCCTGGTCGATCTTGTCCTGGTGATGTCCGTCAATCCGGGGTTTGGCGGACAAACCTTCATCCCGGAGGCGATCGGGCGTGTGCGGGCGATACGCGACATGGCCGGCGACAGACCCCTCCGCGTGCAGGTGGACGGCGGCGTGAACCCGGACAACGTCGGGCTGTTGACCGCGGCTGGGGCGGATGCGGTCGTCGCCGGTTCGGCGGTCTTCAGAGGAGGGCGCCAGGCCTACGCGGGAAATATCAGCGCGTTGCGCAGGTCAGCTGAACAGGGCCGCAGGGCCTATGCCCCGCCGCTTCCCGAGGATTAGCCGACTTCGGCCGTTTCCGTCGCGCGGCGGGCGGGCTAAACCGGTGACATGAGTTCGAAGGAGACCCCCGGCGAGATCTTCAAGCGCGCCTTGGCGCACGCGGCGCGTTCGCTTGCCGAGCAACCTGACCTTGAGGTGATCTTTTCCGGCGATGGTCCCAGCCTTCAGGGCCACCGGGCGGTTCTGCCCCACCCGCCCCGGGAGCTGTCCGGACCCGAGGCTCAGAGGCTGAGGGGGCTCGCCGACCAGATGGCGCTGCGCCTGGCGCATCACGATGAGGCGGTTCACGCGCGATCCAAGCCAAGATCGGCCGAGGGATTGCAGGTCTATGAAGCGCTTGAGCAGGCCCGGATCGAGGCCATAGGGGCGAACGCCCTCGCCGGAGTGAAAGCGAATCTCGCCGAGGTCTGGGAGCATGCCGCCCAGCGCAAAGGCCTCAATCACATCGTTGATCCCAGCACGGCGTCCATGGCCGATGTGGTCGCCCTGATGGCCCGCGAGCGCATGACCGGCGCGCCGCCGCCGGCGGCGGCGAAAACCCTTGTGGACGCTTTGCGCGAACAGATCGAGGCCAAGGCGGGCCCGGCGCTCGATCGACTGTCCACAAGCCTGACCGACCAGAGGGCCTTCGCCCGGATTGCGCGGGAGGTGGTCCGTGACCTCGCCATGGGCGACGATCTCTCGGATGCGCCCGATCAGGACGTCCAGGATGATGAGGACCAGGACTCGGACGCGGAGTCGTCCAGCGAGAGCCAGAGCCAGGAGGAAAGCCCTTCACCGTCCTCCGACGCCTCGGATGATGGGGAGACAAGCGCCCGCGAGTCAGAGTCCGCAGAGACGGAATACGCGTCGGCGGACGATGACTCCGAGTCGCGGGATGTCGATGAGGACATGGATGCGGCGGAGGGTGATCGTCCCGCCCGCCCTGACCTGAAGGACCCGGGCCGGGCCGAACCCGTCTACAAGATCTACACCGCTGCTCATGACGAAATCGTTCAGGCGGAGGACCTGTGCGACCCGGAGGAGCTCACCCGGCTGCGCGCCTATCTCGATCAGCAGCTGGCCAGTCTTTCGAACGTTGTCTCACGCCTCGCCAACCGCCTTCAACGCAAGCTGCTCGCCCAGCAGAACCGCAACTGGAGCTTCGACCTTGAAGAGGGTCTCCTGGATGTCGCCCGGCTGACACGTGTGATCGTCGATCCCACCGCGCCGCTGTCGTTCAAGCAGGAAGAAGACACCGAATTTCGCGACACTGTGGTCAGCCTACTGATCGATAATTCTGGATCCATGCGCGGGCGCCCGATCATGGTCGCGGCGGTCTGCGCCGACATTCTCGCCCGGACCCTGGAGCGCTGTGGCGTGAAGGTCGAGGTTCTGGGTTTCACCACCAGAGCCTGGAAGGGCGGCGCCTCGCGCGATGACTGGCTGAAGGCGGGAAAGCCCCCATCTCCGGGCCGCCTGAACGATCTGCGCCACATTGTCTATAAGAGCGCAGATGCTCCGTGGCGGCGCGCCCGGCGCAATCTAGGCCTGATGATGCGCGAGGGCCTGTTGAAGGAGAATATCGACGGGGAGGCGTTGATGTGGGCGCACCAGCGACTCATCGGGCGGCCGGAGCAGCGGCGGATCCTGATGGTCATCTCCGATGGGGCGCCGGTAGACGACAGCACCCTGTCGGTCAATTCAGGACACTATCTGGAACGGCATCTGCGACGGGTCATCGCCGACATCGAGGCCCGTTCGCCCATAGAGCTGATCGCAATCGGCATTGGGCATGACGTCACACGCTATTACAGCCGGGCGGTGACGATCGTCGATGTGGAGCAGCTTGGCGGCGCCATGACCGAGCAATTGGCCGCACTCTTTGAGGAGCAACGCCGGGCGGCGCCGGGAAAGCCGGGCACGCTCACTCTTGAGCCGCCGCCGACCGTGGAGGGCGCCGCCGCGGCGTCTAGCCGGCGTGCGGCGGGCCGTCCGGTGCGCGCGTGAAAACCATATCGGTCGCCGACTATCGGCTGGCGGCGCGGCGGCGCCTGCCGCGCGTCCTGTTCGATTATATTGACGGCGGTTCCTATGGCGAGCGGACCCTCGCCGCCAATGTTGAGGATTTCGCCCGCCTGACCCTGCGCCAAAGGGTGCTGAGGGATGTCTCCCATCTCAATTTCGGCGTCGAACTGTTCGGCCAGTCTCTGGCCATGCCGGTGATCCTCGCTCCGGTGGGGCTCTCGGGGCTCTACGCCAGGCGTGGCGAAGTCCAGGCCGCACGGGCCGCCGCCAAGGCGGGGATCCCTTTCAGCCTCTCGACCATGGGTGTGGCGACGGCCGCACAGGTCGCGCGAGAGGTTCAACCGCCGTGGTATCAGCTCTATATGATCAAGGACCGCGGCTTCATGAGCGAGCTCATGGCCCGCGTGCGAGAGGCCGGATGCCCGGCGCTACTGTTCACCGTCGACCTCCCGGTTCCAGGTTCGCGCTACCGCGATGCGCGCCACGGCATGACCGATCCGCGATGGAGGGCCCGGGTGAGCCAGGCGTGCGATGGCCTTGCGCATCCTGGCTGGCTCTGGGATGTGCGTGTGCGCGGAGGCGCCTGGACGCTGGGTAATCTTGCCGGCGCTGGCGAGGGTCTGACGAGCCTCAACCAGTTCTGGAGCTGGATCGGCCGACAGTTCGACGCCTCCCTCACCTGGCGCGATATCGACTGGGTGCGCGAGCGTTGGCCCGGGCCGCTGATCCTCAAGGGGGTTCTGGATGTGGAGGACGCGCGGGCGGCACGCTCCTGCGGCGTGGACGGCATTGTCGTCTCCAATCACGGTGGCCGGCAGCTGGACAGCGCGCCGTCGTCAATTTCGGTGTTGCCGGATATCGCTCAGGCGGTTGGCTCGGACCTCACCGTGTTGATGGATGGCGGCGTTCGGTCTGGTCTGGATGTGCTGAAGGCGCTCAGTCTGGGCGCCAGGGCCTGTCTGATCGGCCGGGCCTGGGCCTTTGCCCTGGCTGCGGGCGGCGAGGCGGGGGTCACCGGGCTTCTCGAGCTCCTGCGCCAGGAATTGCGGATGGCAATGTCACTGACGGGATGCACGGACGCAGCCCAGGCGAGCCGCGAACTTCTCACCTAATCTTCAAGGACGCAGGCGGCGAGGCCGTCGCGCGCGACCGTGTCCGAGCGCGCCTGAATGCTGCCGGTGCGGCGGCGGACATAGGGGCCGGGCCGGGTCGCCTTCCATTTCAACGGGTCAGGGAGAATGGCGGCCAGACGGCCGGCCTCCTCAGGCGACAGGTTTCTGGCGCTGACGTGGAAGTCGTGGCGCGCGGCGGCGCCGACGCCATAGACCCCGGGGCCCATCTCGATGGTGTTCAGATAGACCTCCATGATCCGCCGCTTTCCCCACAGGGCCTCGATCAACACAGTGAACACCGCCTCGGCGCCCTTTCGCACCCAGGAGCGGCCCGGCCAAAGAAACACATTCTTCGCCGTCTGCTGAGAGATGGTCGATCCGCCGCGCAGGCGGCCTTTTCCGCTTTCGTCATGCTTCAGGGCGGCGTCGATGGCGCGGAAGTCGAACCCGTGATGGCTGCAGAATCGGGAGTCTTCTGAGGCGATCACCGCCCGCACCATTACGGTTGAGATAGAGGAGATGGGCGTCCACTCCCGCTCCAGCCCGTGGCCCTCGACGAGTCGCTCGATCATCAGGATCGTGATCGGAGGCGGAACGAACCTGTAGATCGCGACCCACGCAGGCGGAATGATGATCGCCGCGAGGAACAGTCGAGCCGCCAGTCGCCGGAAGCCTCCCGTCTTTCGTCGGATGTCTCGCGTCATGATGATCGGCTGCTCGCGACGCCTTGCACTGGGTCCGTGCCCTGCCTTAGGTCTCCTGCGCACAGCGGCGCGTCAAGTGATCGCCGTCGTCGCCATGAAGGAGAGAGGATGAAGGTCACCGAGGCGGTGCTGTCCCGAAAATCTGTGCGGGCCTTTCGCCCCGACCCCGTCCCCGGCGAGATGGTGCGTGATATTCTTGAGACGGCGCGCTGGGCCCCTTCCGGCGGGAACCTTCAGCCCTGGCGCGTCTATGCCCTGGCGGGTCAGCCCCTGGCGGATTTCAAGGCGGAGGTCGCCGCTGGAGGGGCCGAGGAGCCGGAATACGACGTCTACCCGCCCGAACTGTGGGAGCCGTTCCGGACCCGGAGGTTCGTTTGCGGAGAGGATCTTTACGCCTCGATCGGGATTCCCCGTGAGGACAGGGCGGGACGGCTTCGTCAGCTGGCGCGAAATATCGACTTCTTCGGCGCTCCGGTGGGCCTGTTCTTCTGTCTGGACCGTGGTCTTGGGCCCCCGCAATGGTCCGACCTCGGCATGTTCATGCAAACTGTGATGCTCTTGGCGCAGGAGCGGGGTCTGGCCACCTGCGCTCAGGAATTCTGGGCGCGCTACCCCACCATTATCGCCCGCTTTCTGGGCCTTTCGGAGGAGCTTCAGGTATTCAGCGGCATGGCCCTGGGCTTTGAGGACGTCTCGGCGGCCATCAATGGCTGGCGAACGCGGCGTGACGCTTTTGAGGTCTGGGCCGAGATGCGCGGCTTCTGAGCCCCCTGAGGCCAGAACGTCTCCCGCGCCGGCAGGAGACCATTCGCGCTGGATTCAAGGATTTGCGCGTCATCTGATCGCACCGCGTTTCAGGCGGTGAGAGCCGATTCCTCTGTGGCTTTCCGCGCCTTCTTGGCCTTGATCTTCTTCTTGTTCGGCTTCCCAGCCTTCCCCTTGCCGCGCTTTGGCTTGACCTCTGCGAGCGGACCGTCGGCCGCCGCTGCGAGATGGGTCAGGAGCTTCAACAGGGTCTCGCGCTTCTTTGGGGACAGGACGGACAACAGGCGTCGATCAGCGGCGGCGGCGGCCAGCGCCGCGTCATCCAGGGCCGCGCGTCCGGATGAGGACAAGCGCACCGTGTTGGCCCGGCCATCGGTTGCTGATCTCTCACGTTGCAGAAGGCCCTTGGCGAGGAGGCGTGAGACGAGATCCGCCAAGGTGGAGCGATCGATTCCCGTCGCTTTGACGAGGGCGTTCTGGGTGGACCCATCGGCTCCGGCCGCAGCGGCCAGAACCGTGAACTGACGCTGGGTGATCGGCGACTTTCCGGCGGCCTCCGAATGAAAATCCAAGGCCAGCTGCAAGGCCCGATGGAGCAGATGGGTGGGAGACGCCTGCAGGGCGTCGCGCAGGCTCTTCCCCGTCTTTCCGGACGAGCTTCTGCCTGCGGCTGTCTTGCCCGCCGCCATCTGGACCATCGACGCCTCCCGGTCTGCCGGCGCGACTGTGATGGCCTCAATATTCCCGGGCTTCGCTCTGGCCTTGGTCAAGGCGAGTTCCTCCACGCCGACCGCGGATGCCTTTTAGCTCAGCTAGGCGTCAGTTTCACGACAAAAGCTCAGTGGTCGGTTCACGTGTGCGGGTTGGGCTCGGGCGGGGGCGGCTCGGCGGCCCGCGCCAGGTGAACATGATGGCGCAGAAGAAAGGGCGTCTGAGCAAAGGCGAAGACGATCGCGACAACGATGATCGCCCCTCGAAAATAGACGAAGACGTGATCACTCTGTGTTCGACGGACCCATTCATTGGCGCCGGCGCAGAGCCACCAGAAGGCGCCGTAGCGGAGGGTAAGGGTGCGCCAGGCGCGGTCAGGCAGGGTGAAGGCGCCGCCGAGGATCGCCTTGAGCGGATTCTTCCCGAGTGCAAGTCCGCCGAAAAGGGCCGCGCCGAGAAGACCATCGACGATGGTCATCTTCATCTTGATCCAGTCGTTGTCCTTGAGCGCCAGGCTCAGGCTGCCGAAAATGAGCGCCAACACCCCACTGACCGCTGGGAGGGGCGCAAGTCGGCGCTCGCTCAGAAGGCCCACAAGGAGACTGATCGCCGAGCCGATGACGACGCACCAGGTGGCCAACCGGAAGTCCCGAGTGATGAGGTAGCCGCCGACGAAAGCCACGGCGGGGGCCCCGTCGATGAACATCTTGAGTCCTGACCTGCCGCGCAGCGAACTCATGCGGGAAGGTCCGAAAGCCCCACCAGAGAGCGCGCGAACGCCTTGGCGTCGAAGGGCTGAAGATCGTCGACGCCTTCGCCGACGCCGATGAGCTTGATCGGCGAGTCCGACGCTTCAGCGACAGGGACGAGCACGCCGCCTCGCGCTGTGCCGTCGAGTTTGGTGACCACGATTCCGGTCACGCCAATCGCGTTGCCGAAAACGTTTTCCTGGGCGAGGGCGTTGCGACCCACGGTGGCGTCGAGCACGAGGAGAACCTCATGGGGGGCCTCGGGATCCACCTTGCGCAGAACGCGGATCATCTTGGTCAACTCGTCCATCAGCCCCTGCTTGTTCTGGAGCCGGCCGGCGGTGTCGATGAGCAGAACGTCATAACCCTCATCCTTTGCCATCTGCGCCGCGTCAAAGGCGAGGCCGGCGGCGTCGGCGCCATCTGGCCGGCTGATAAAGGAGGCTCCCGCACGATCCGACCAGACTTTGAGCTGTTCCACGGCCGCAGCCCGGAAAGTGTCGCCCGCAGCGATCAGCACCTTCGCGCCCCTGGCGGTGAGGTCAGAGGCGATTTTGCCGAGGGTGGTGGTCTTGCCTGAGCCGTTCACCCCAACGAACAGGACGACGTAGGGTCTTGGTCCGCCCAAGGGATCAAAGCGTCCCTCTCGCGACTCCAGCTCCGCGCCGATCGCCGCCGCGAGGGCCTCCTTGATCTCGGTGTCGGAGGAGGATTTGCCGAAGCGCTCTGAGGCGAAGCTCGCGGCGATGCGCGATGCCGCCCGGGGCCCCAGGTCGGCCTCGATCAGCATATCTTCCAGGGCGTCGATCTCGGCCTGTTCAAGCGGTCTGGCGACGAAGGCCTTCACGACCTCGCCGGACAACTGACGCGAGGTGCGCGACAACCCGTCACTCAGGCGACGCCACCAACCGGGCTTGGTCTCCACCATGGCGGGCGGGTTTAAACGAGCGCGCCGGGTATCGGTAGGGGGGCCAGAGAGTCATCCTCCAAAAGGCGCCAGCGACCGAGCTGAACGTGGGTTTCCGTGAGCCCGGTAATGGGGCCGGTGATGATCGATCCGACCGGCGCCTCGCCGGTGAACTTGACCTCGATATAGTCCTCGTCCCTCGCCCGACCGGGGGCCTCGACGAGGGCGCGAGCGCGGCTTCCGCATCGGAACTCCAGGCGTCGCCTCAGCGCCGCCGCCCCGGCCCGTCTCAAGGCCGCCGCGCGCTGAGCGATGAGAGGCGGAGGCAGTTGCGGCATGCGCGCCGCCGGTGTTCCGGGGCGAGCGCTGAAGGGGAAGACATGCAGGAAGCTCAGTCCGGCCTCCTCGACCAGGTCACAGGTGCGGCGGAAAGCCTCATCGCTCTCGGTGGGAAAGCCGACGATCAGGTCCGCGCCAATGGCCATCTCTGGACGTCGCGCGCGCACGGACGAGACGAGGTCCAGGATCTGGGCGCGGCGGTGTCGACGCTTCATCCGCTTGAGTATCAGGTCGTCCCCGGCCTGGATCGACAGATGCAGGTGAGGCATCAGCCTCGGCTCGTCGGCGATCACATCGAGGAGCTCTGCATCCATTTCCGCCGCGTCCAGGGAGGAAAGGCGCAGTCGCTTCAGTTCCGGCGCCGTGGTGAGGATCTGGCGCACAAGGGCGCCCAGAGAGGGCGCGCCCTCGAGGTCCGCGCCCCAGCTCGTGAGGTCCACGCCCGTGAGAACCACCTCGGCGATACCGTGTTGCGCCAGGTTTCTGACCCTGGCCGAGACGTCGTCGGCGGGGATTGACCGGGACTCCCCGCGGCCGAAGGGAATGATGCAGAATGTGCAGCGATGGTCGCAGCCATTCTGGATTTGGACGTAGGCGCGCGCGCGCTTTCGGAGAGAATGGGCCGCCGCCTGCGCAGTCGGCCGCGGGCGGGCGGCCATCGTCTCCTCCGCCGCGAATATGTCGCTGACCCGAACCCTGGGCCCCTCGGCGCCGAGGGCCCCTGGAGAGGTCTTGGTGCGATTGCCGATCACCAGGTCAAGCTCCGGCATGGCCGCGAAGGCCTGAGGATCGATCTGGACCGCACATCCTGTCGCCGCCAGGCGGGCGCCAGGTCGCAGCCGCTTCACATGCCGGATGGCTTGGCGGGCCTGACGCACGGCCTCCCGCGTCACGGCGCAGGTGTTGAAAACGACGAGATCGGAGAGTCCCTCGGCGCGGGCCTGGGCCGCGATGTCCTCGGATTCGCTAGCGTTCAGTCGACAGCCGAAGGTCACGACCTCGACGCCAGGCGTCGCCTCGCTCACATCCACGGCCTTAAAGCCCCTGCTCGGCCAGGAATGCGGCGAAGGCCTCGCGCCACTCCGGACTCCAGCGCGACAAGGGCGGGCGGTTCTCGATCAGGTCCCCGGCCGCCCAGGCGATGCGCGCCTCGTCCAGCTTGCGGCTGACCTCGTTGTCCGGGCACAAAATGTAGAAATCGCCGGCGGCGACTCTCTCGAGCGCGAAGTCCACCACCTGCTCGGCCGTCCAGGCGCCGGGCGGCTTGTCTGCCTGACGGGTCATGCCGGTGAAGGTGAATCCGGGAATGAGAAGGTGAGCGCGCACTTTCCGATCCGGCAGGTCCCTCAGGCTGTGCTCAAGACCCTCGGTCAGGGTCTTCACCCCGGCCTTGCTGACATTGTAGGCCGTGTCGCCCGGCGGGGAGGTGATGCCCTGCTTGGACCCGGTGTTGATGATTGCCGCAGGCCGACCCTGCGTGATCAGGGCCGGCGTAAAGACCTGAACGCCGTGAATGACGCCCCAGAGATTGACGCCCAATACCCGCTCCCATCGGTCTGGCGCCTCGAAAGCGTGGCCGCCGCCGCCGACGCCGGCGTTGTTCATCACCAGGGCGATGTCCTCAAACGCCGCAAAGGCGCTCTGGCTCAGGGCCTCGACCTCCTCGCGTCGGGAGACATCCACAGCAAAGCGCTCGATGCGGACGTCAGGATGGGCCTGGCCAAGCGCTTCCGCGGCCTCGTCAAGCCGGCCAGCGTCACTGTCAGCGAGAAGCACGTTCATACCCGCCGCCGCGAGGGCCCGGCCCATGGCCAGACCGATGCCGCTGGCCCCACCGGTGATCACGGCGCCTCGGCCCGCCTCCAGCCAGACTGGTCGTGTCATCGCAGGTAAAACTCCAGGTCGGGAAGGCGGCCGGTATGGTCGAGGCTTACGGGCCCAGCCATGCGGACGCGATTATCAGTCTCGCTCCAGGTGATCCGCAAATCTCCGCCATCGGTCGAGACCACCGCGGTTCGTGCTGTCAGCCCCCTCCTCGCGGCGTTGACGAGCGCGGCGCAGGCGCCCGTTCCGCATGATTTGGTCAGCCCGGCGCCACGCTCCCAGACCCGGAGCCTTATCTGGTCGAATGCGCGAATCTCCGCAAAACCCACATTCACGCCGTTGGGAAACAGGGCCGCCCGTTCGATGTGCGGACCGAGAGTCTCTATCGCGACGCCCTCGAGGTCGGCGACAAAGAAGGTCGCGTGCGGGTTGCCCATGGAGACGGCGGCGGCGCGCGGCAACCCTGGGGCAAGGTCCATGGGCAGCGTAAGGGTATCCTGCGGCGCGGCGATAGGAACGTCGCGCCAGTCCAGGCGCGGTTCACCCATATCCACACTCACCCGCCAGGGTCCTTCGCGATGAGCGGTGAGGACGCCAGACGGCGTCGCCAGGCGAACCCCATCGAGACTGTAGGCCTCCATGAGCAGCCAGGAGACGCACCGGGCCGCATTGCCGCAATGCTCGACCTCTTGTCCGTCGGCGTTCCATATCCGCATGGCCGCGTGAGCGCGCGCCGAGGGCACGATGGAGATCAGCTGGTCGCACCCCAGCGACCCGTCGCGTCGCGCCAGGCCGCAAACCTGTGTGGCATCGGGGGTGAAGGCCGCGTCCGGGTCCGGGACAATGATGAAATCGTTGCCAAGACCGTTCATCTTCACGAACGGCCGGTTCATGCCGCGACGCTCTGGTGTGCGGGCGCAGCCATGGCGGCTCGAAAGAGATCGGCCAGGACCCGAGCCTCCGCTCCGCGAGACGAGCCTTGCCGCCAGGCGATCACGATCTGTCTGCCCGGCTGTGCAGGATCCAGGGCGCGGACGGCGACCCGGGACGCCTCCGCCAGACCGGATTCCACAGCGAGGGCCGGAATCAGCGACACGCCGAGGCCGGAGCTGACCATCTGCATGAGCGTGCCCAGGGAGGTGGCGGCGAAGCTCGCCTGGGTCTGAGGGCTCCGACCCTCCCAATGGCAAGCCGCGATCGCGTGATCGCGCAGGCAGTGACCGCCTTCGAGCAGGATGACTTCCTGCCGCGCCATTTCCTCCACCGGCATTCGGACCGCTTGGGCAAGCGGGTGATCCGCCGGCAGAGCCGCGAGAATCTCATCGTCGCGCACGTGGGCCGTCTCCAGCCCGGTCGTGTCATAGGGGAGCGCGATCAGGACCATGTCGAGCAACCCGGCTTTGAGGTCGGCGATCAGGCGTTGAGTCAAATCCTCGCGCAGAAACACACGCAGCTTGGGATGACGGGTCCGGACATCGGCCAAGGCTCGAGGGAGAAGAAACGGCGCGATGGTCGGGATCACACCCAGACGTAGCCGACCGGACAGCGGCTCAGCGGCGTCTCGACAGGCCTCCACCAGATCTTCTGCCGCAGTCAGGATATCGCGCGCCCTCGCCACCGCCTCCACGCCGGCCGGCGTCAGGATCACCCCGCCTCGGGCCCGATCGACCACGGCCGCCCCCAAGGTCCGTTCCAGCTCTTGAATGCCGGCGGAGAGCGTGGGCTGCGTCACATGGGCAGCCTCGGCGGCGCGACTGAAAGTCCCGTGCTGAGCCAGTTGGGTGAGGTATTGGAGTTGGCGCAAGGTCGGCAACATCGCCGGCTCAAATAGACGCGCCCTATGAGAAGTCCAGCGGATCGCGGAAAAATCATGTTTCCTGCGGCCGGGCGCGCGGCTTTTCGGGTGAGACCGGGACGCCCCCATCCCGGTTATCAACTCGCCGTCAGGTGTGTTCGAAAATCAGGGGCCCGCCCCAGAATCGTTCGGCCAGGCCGTTCTGGCGTCCGGCGTGGCCGGTGGTGAGAAAACGCCTCAGTCCGCCCGAACCTGGGCTGAACTCCGGATGCCGCCTCAGGTAGCCGAGCGCCGCCTCAGCCGTGGCCCCGGGCTGGTGTATCAAGGGCGTGCCGGGCGGCAGCGCCGACCGGAACAGGTGGGCGGTGATTTCGTAGTGCGTGCAGCCAAGGATCGCCCGGTCTGGCGAGCGGCCGATGCGCCGGGTCAAGGCGGCGACATGATCCCTGATCTGCTCAGCCAGGAGCTCTTCGGAGGCATCCGACTCAATGGCCGAGGCGAGACCTGGGCAAGGCTCACTGAACACGGCGAGGTCCTGGCGACGCTTATCGATCTCGATCTCATAGACCCGGCTTGCGGCGGTGGCTGGCGTGCAGAAGATCCCAAGAATATCGAGCCGCTCGATCTTGTCGCTCGTCGGCTCGGCTTCCTGCTCCCAAGGTAAGCCCGTGGCCGCCTCTATGGTCGGCACGATGATGCCCAGCACATTGACCGCTCTGCCATTCTCGCGCCGACGATCAGGCAGCCACGTCTGCTGCAGGCGGCGTAGCGCCACGGCGGCCGCAGTGTTGCAGGCCAGAATGACGAGATCGCATCCCTCGTTGAACAGACGGTCACAGCCGGCGCGCGTTAGGGCGACGATGTCCTCGCCCGAGCGCCCGCCATAGGGGGTCATGGCCTGATCCGCGAGATAGATGAGGTCGGCGTCCGGCAGGCGCGCGGCGAGCTCCCGGTGAATCGAGAGGCCGCCAATGCCGGAATCGAACACGCCTATGGCCATGTTCGGCGTCTAACATATCGACGCGATCCCGCCAGCGCCTGCGGTGCAGCCCGTTCACGGGTCGGGACAGATGGGCCGTGGGGCGCCGCCGCTTGCAATCAGCCTTCCTCAACGATTGACGAGCCCGGAGACCTCCAGGTCTGGTTGAGCTCAAGCAGTCTCTGAGCGATCGGACGTATTCGTCGGGCCAGCGCCCCGGTCGGCCGAAAAAGATTCGGCGCGTTAACGGCAAATTCAAATTGAATGCTGGTCATTCTGCCCCGCGATGCCCCATGATGCGCATCGAGCCCTTTGGGGGAGGCGTAGGGTGCGAATCGCCGTTATCGGGACGTCCGGGTCAGGTAAGACCACCTTGGCCCGACGACTAGGAGCCCGACTTGGGCTGCCAGTGGTAGAGCTTGATATGATCAACTGGGGTCCCGAATGGAGGGCGCTGTCGCAGGATGACCCCGAGGCATTCATGGCGGAGGTGTCGGAGGCCTTGACCGGGGATGCCTGGATTCTCGACGGAAATTACCGCCTGGCCCTGCCCTTCACTCTATCCCGCGCCACCGATCTCATCTGGCTGGATTATCCCCGTTGGTTCGTCATGCAGCGCGTCATCCGCCGTTCGCTCAGGCGCGCCGTCTCCGGTCGGGAGCTATGGCCCGGGACGGGCAACCGGGAGAGCGTGTTGCGCTGGTTCACCCCCGATCACCCTATCCGCTGGGCTTGGCGGACCCATTCGGACCGACGAGCAAGCTTCAGCGCGCTTTTTTCGAGTCTCGGCGCCATGCCGCAGCGGAGACGGCTGAAATGGCCGTCCGAGGTCCGACGACTGGAGCTGGAGCTGGTCGCCAGACAACGGGGGGCCGATTCGATCTGAGGTGTGATCCGAACGGAGCCTTCAGGGGCGCGGACCCCCGCCCGGGCCGGGCGGGGGCGAGCCTCCTCGATCGGCTATTCGGCCGCCTGCTTCGGCGTGTAGCCCAGGACAGCCTTGACTTCGAGATATTCATGGAACCCGAAATCGCCCCACTCGCGGCCGTTGCCGCTCATCTTGTAGCCGCCGAACGGCGCCATCATGTCGCCGCCTGCGCCGTTGATCGACACCTGCCCCGCCCGTAGCCTGGACGCCACGTCCCGAACCTTGGTCATGTCCGTGCCGGAGATATAGGCCGCGAGGCCATACTCGGTGTCATTGCCCACCGACACCGCCTGATCGACGGTGTCATAGCCCAGGATCGAGACCACCGGTCCGAAGATCTCTTCCTTGGCGATGGTCATCTCATTGGTGACATTGGCGAACACGGTCGGCTTGACGTAGAAGCCCTTGTCGAGGCCGTCCGGTCTGCCGGGGCCGCCCGTGACCAGGGTCGCGCCCTCTTCGATCCCGGCCTTGATGAGGCGCTGGATCTTTTCCCACTGGGTCCGATTGACCACGGGTCCCATCTGGGCGTTGCCATTGGGATCTCCCACCGTGGTCGACTCCGCCGCAGCCTTGGCGATGACGATGACCTCATCCATCTTCTTCGCCGGGACGAGCATGCGCGTCGGCGCGTTGCAGGACTGTCCGGAATTGTTCATCACGTGCTTGACGCCGCCGGTGACGGCCGTGGCCAGATCCGCGTCCTCAAGGATAATGTTCGGGCTCTTGCCGCCCAGCTCCTGGGCGACGCGCTTGACGGTCGGGGCGGCGGCCTTGGCGACCTCTACACCCGCCCGGGTCGATCCGGTGAACGAGACCATATCCACCCCAGGATGGCTCGCGATCGCCGCGCCCACGTCCAGGCCCGTGCCGTTGATCATGTTGAAGACCCCGGCGGGAACCCCGGCGGCGTGCAGGATCTCGGTCCAGATATAAGCCGAGAATGGCGCCTCTTCGGAGGGCTTGAGCACCATGGTGCAGCCGGTGGCCAGGGCCGGCACGACCTTGCAGGCGATCTGATTGATCGGCCAGTTCCAGGGGGTGATCATGCCGCACACCCCGATGGGCTCGCGCACCAGCCGGGTCGGTCCGCGATCCTCTTCGAAGTTGAACGCCTTGAGCACGGCGATGCCGGTGGCGATATGGCCAAGCCCGATCGGCGCCTGCGCGCGCTGGGAGAGTGACGCCGGGGCGCCCATTTCTTCGGTGATCGCCTGGGCGATATCGCCAAAGCGCTTCTGATACTCGGCCTGGATCCGCTCCAGCAGATCGATGCGCTCCTCGCGGCTCGTGCGCGAGAAGGTCTCGAACGCCGCCTTGGCCGCGGTCACCGCCTTGTCGACATCCGCGGCGGAGCCGTTGGAGATGCGTCCGCAGACAGCTTCGGTCGCGGGATTGATGACATCGAGCGTGCGCGGGGACGAGGGGTCGACCCACTTTCCGTCGATGTAGAACTTCAGATAATCGCGCATCATTCTCTCCCTTATCATCCGATGGAGCGACCGCAGCGGCCCAGCTTCGAACTCCGGCGGAGGTCTAGACCGAAACTGTGACGGACTGTTGGCCACCCACCTTTGAGGTCACTCTAGTGAACAGCGTTAAGCCAGGGAAGAGGACTCTGGGCCTGGGCGGATCCCGCCCTCCCTTCGCCCTGCGCTCCCTTCGCCTTGTTATCTGGTCAAGCCGAAGCTAAAGGCCAGGATCGTCGAAGCGCCCGCTGCGGGCCAGATGGAGCCTTCTTCGCATGACCCATGTCGCCATCGTTGCCGTTCTGCTGTTCGTCGCGGCCCTTGGGGCCCTGAACTATTTCGAGTTCCATCGCTTCGATTAGGCGATCAGGCCAGCACATGCCGCAAGGCGACTGGGCCCTCATCACGGGCGCTGCGAGACGCATAGGCCAGACCCTGGCGATCCGTGCGGCCCAACTGGGCTATCATGTGATTGCACACAGTCGCTCGGGGCGGTGCGAGGACACCCTTGAAGCTGTTCAGTCCGTGGGACGCCAGGGGATCGCCGTCGCTGGGGACCTGGCCGATCCAGAGGCCTTGTCCGAGCTGATCGCCGCGGCGCCTGGCCGCCTCAGCCTGCTGGTCAACTGCGCCTCAGTTTTCGAGGACGACCGTCTCGGCGAGCTTACCGCAACGGGGCTGGATCTTGCCTTCGCCACCAATACCCGTGCGCCGCTCCTCCTGTCGCAGGCCTTCGCCAAGAGGCTGCCGGAGTCGGATAAGGGCGCGATCATCAATCTGCTCGACCAGAGGGTGCTGCGCCCCGACCCGCGATATTTCAGCTATGCGGTCAGCCGGGCGGCGCTTTGGGCGGGGACCCAGATGCTGGCGCAGGCCCTGGCCCCCCGGATCCGCGTCAATGCTATCGGGCCCGGCCCGACCCTGCCATCGGTTCATCAGACGTCTGAGGCGTTTGCCGCAGAGGCCGCCGGCGTCTTGCTGCAGACCCCGGCCAGTCCAGATGAAGTCGCCGACGCCATGGCCTACCTCGTCGAGGCCAAATCGGTCACCGGGCAGCTCATTGCGGTCGATGGCGGGCAGCACCTCGGTTGGCGGACCCCGGACGTGATCGATGAGTGAACGGGCGGCGCTGAGCGTGGCGACACGGGTCTTTATTCGCGGCCTCGCGGTGGAGGCCGAGATCGGCGTGAACGCCGACGAATACGGTCGCCGCCAGACTCTGATGCTGGAGATCGAGGCGGACGTGGAAGGAGAGCCATGGCGCGGCATCTCCCATACTGTCGACTACGACGCGCTGGCGCGCCGGGCTCGTGATCTCGCCGCGGGCGGGCATATCGGCCTGATCGAAACCTTCGCCTGGAGGCTGGCCAGGTCGTGCCTGGAGCTGGACCGGATAGGCCGGGTCCGGGTTCGCGTCGATAAGCCAGAAGCCCTGGCGCCCGCCCGGGCGGGCGTTGAAATCGTGCTGGAGCGCGCCTGAACGGGGTCCGGGTGCGCCGCCGTCACGCCCTATGGCCAAGTTCTTCCTTGCGGCCTAGTCTCGATCCGTCGCTGGCTGGAACCGCCCATGACAGACCTCGCCAATCCCTCGCCCGCCGCTCCGCCGCCGCTCGCCGACGGTCAGCGTCAGACGGTTCTCATCGTCTATATTCTGATGCTCGTGCCGGTGGTTGTCCCGATCACCCACCTGGTCGGACTTGTCATGGCCTATGTCAGCCGCGACAGCGCGCCGGATTGGCTCAAAACCCACTACACCAACCAAATCCGCACGTTCTGGGTCGGCATGCTCTATCTGATCCTGTCGGCGCTCGCCTGTTTCCTCCTCATCGGCTTTGTGCTCGTTCCCCTCGTCTGCATCTGGTACATCGTGCGCTGTGCGATCGGGCTTAGCCGCCTGATGAACAACCAGCCCTATCCCAATCCCGACAGCTGGACGCTCTGAAGCCGCTCCTCTGGGCGCGGCTCAGACCCCTCACATCGATCCCCCCAGCGGCCCGGAATGGACCTCCGGAATGACCCCCCAGGTTCAGACGCCAGGGCGCGCTCGACGGTCTTCAGGCGGGCTCGACATATCGGCTGCTCACCGCCGGGCGGTCACCCCTGGCGGCGCACGAGGCGGGCATAGTCATCCATCAGGGACAGCGAGACGTTGCCTGGGGTGAAGTGGAACTCCCCAACCTGTGCCACCGGTGTGACCTCGGCGGCGGTGCCGACGATGAAGCACTCATTGAAGCCGCCCAATTCCTCGGGCTTGATGTGCCGTTGGACGACTTCGAAGCCCCGGCTCCGGGCCAGATCCATCACCGTGCGCCGCGTGATGCCATCGAGGAAACAGTCTGGCTCAGGGGTGTGGAGCGCGCCGTCGCGCACGAAGAAGATGTTGGCGCCGGTGGCCTCGGCGACATAGCCCCTCCAGTCGAGCATCACAGCGTCGGCATAGCCTTCGCGCTCGGCGGCGTGTTTTGAGATGGTGCAGATCATATAGAGGCCGGCCGCCTTGGCCTCCGTGGGGGCGGTGTCCGGCGCGGGCCGCTTGAACTTCGCCCAGGTGAGGTTGATGCCGCGCGCCTTCTGGGCGGGATCGAAATAGCTCGGCCATTCCCAGGCGGCGATCGCGACGTGGATGGCGCTGGCCTGGGCCGAGACGCCCATGACTTCCGAACCCCGCCAGGCGACCGGGCGGACATAGCAGTCCTGCAGCCCGTTGCGCCGGCAGGTCTCCTTGCACGCCTCGTCGATCTCTGCGACCGTGAACGGGATTGAAAAATCGAGGATTTCCGCGGAACGAAACAGACGCCGCGTATGCTCGGTCAGACGGAAGATCTCCCCGCCGTAGCAGCGCTCTCCCTCGAACACGGACGACGCATAGTGCAGGCCATGGGTAAGAACATGCACGCGAGCCTCGCGCCAGGGAAGGAAATCGCCGTCCAGCCATATCCAGCCGTCACGATCATCGTAAGGTATGAGAGTCATGGGGAAGATCCGTCTTGAGTTCTGAGCGCGGCTTAGACCCCCTGGCGCGGCCCTCGTCAAACGAAATGCCGCCCGCCTGGGCGGACCTGCGGCACCTGCTGGTGGTGGATGACGAGGTTCGGCTTCGGGGTCTGCTGAAGGCGTTTCTGAGTGGGGCGGGGTTTCGCGTGACGACCGCCTCGGATGCCGCCCAGGCCCGTCGCCTGATGGCGTCGCTGACCTTCGATCTGCTGGTTCTCGACCTGATGATGCCGGGCGAGGATGGTCTCTCGCTCGCCGCCTGGGTGCGGGGGCGCGGTGGGCCTGAGGGCCAGACCCCGATCCTCATTCTCACCGCGCGGGGCGAACCCGACGACCGGATCGCCGGCCTGAGCGCCGGCGCCGACGACTACCTCGCCAAGCCATTCGAGCCGAGGGAGCTTCTGTTGCGGATCGAGGCCATCCTTCGCCGTGCGAGCGGCTCCGGTCGCCCGCCGGTAACCCTGCGCTTCGGCGAGGGCGCCTTCGATGCTTCGCGCGGAGAGCTGCAGCGACACGGTTCGACCGTGCGCCTCACGGGTTCGGAGGTGAATCTCCTGCGCATCCTGGCGCGGTCGGCCCATACGGTGGTGGAGCGGGCGGCCCTGGCCGGCGGGGTCGGAAGCGGCCGGGCGGCCGATATCCAGGTGGCGCGGCTGCGTCGCAAGATCGAGCCGGACCCGGCCAATCCCCGATACCTGCGCACGGTGAGGGGACGCGGCTATATGCTCACGCCTGACGGATGAGACTGCCCCGCCCCTGGCCCCGTCCGTTCTGGCGGCTGGTGAAGCGCCTGACGCCGAGCTCGCTGTTCGGCCGCAGCCTCTTGATCGTGGTGCTTCCCGTGGCTCTGCTTCAGGTCGCCGTGACCTATGTGTTCTTCGACGTCCACTGGCAGGAGGTCAATGGACGCCTGTGCGCGGCGCTGGCCGGGGATGTCTCGCAGGTGGTCGATCGCGTCAGTCGGGATCCGGACGCGGCCCATCTTGTCAGCGTGCGCCGCGACGCGCTTGAGATGTTCGAGTTGTCGATCGATTTCGAACCCGGCGCCGTTCTGCCGTCCCAGAATCCGGCGGGGGGAAGGGCTCTCAGCCTGGCGGCCTTTCGTCAGGGACGAGAGGCGACGCCTCTGGTGGAGGCCCTTGGCAAGCGCCTGACACAGCCCTTCCGAGTCGACGCCGAGCGATATCCGGGACTGGTGGATATTCGCGTCGCGACGGCCGGCGGCGTGCTTCGCATCCTGGCCCCCAAGGATCGCGCCTTCGCCTCGCGCGGACACATCTTCATCCTCTGGCTGACGGCGGCCACGATTCTCCTGATGGCGGTGGCCGTGCTCTTCATCCGCAATCAGGTCCGGGCGATCGAGCGGCTGGCTCAGGCGGCGGACGCCTTCGGTCGTGGGCAGGATATCCCGTTCCGGCCCCACGGAGCGCGGGAGGTCCGTCAGGCGGCGGGCGCCTTTCTGGCCATGAAGTCGCGGCTGCAACGCCACGTGGAGCAGCGCACGGTGCTCCTGGCCGCCGTCAGCCACGACCTCCGCACGCCGATCACCCGGCTCAAATTGCACCTCGCCATGAGTCGCAGGAGCGCGCGCACCGAGGCCATGGCCGCGGACGTTCACGAGATGGAGGCGATGATCGATGAGTATCTCGCTTTCGCCCGTGGCGAGGGGAGCGAGGGCGCCGAGACCATCCGTGTGGAGGATCTGCTGGCGGCCGTGGGGGAGGGCGCTCGACTGACCGGCGTGAAGATCGCTCTGGAGTCGGATCGGGGCCTTGAGGTGCGCGGCCGGCCTACGGCGCTTCGGCGCGCCCTCGCCAATCTGGTGCACAACGCCGTGTCCCACGCCGAGCACGTGACCCTGAGCGCTCAGGCCTCGCCTTTGGGAGGGGTGGAGATCGTCGTCGATGATGATGGTCCAGGCATTCCGCCGGAGCGCTACGAGGACGCCTTCGCCCCGTTCTCGCGGCTCGATCCCACCCGTGCGCCCAACGCCAAGGGGGTCGGCCTTGGCCTGGCGATCGCCCGCGACGTGGTGCGCGGACACGGCGGCGAGCTGACCCTCGGCGTCTCGCCGCTCGGAGGCCTCAGGACCCGCGTGCGTCTGCCATGACCCTGCCTTTGGCGGCGGGGCGTCATCCCATTGTCAGGACGATCTTGCCCACATGTTCGCTCGCCTCCAGGCGAGCATGAGCGGCGGCGGCCTGGTCGAGGGCGAAGGTGCGGTCGATGACTGGTCGCACTCGCCCGTCCGCGATCCAGGGCCAGACCCTGCGCTCCACCTCGGCCGCGAGGCGGGCCTTTTCGTCCGCCTCCCTCGGGCGAAGTGTCGAGCCGGTGATGATCAGGCGCTTCTGCATCATTCGGCCGATGGGGAGCGAGACCACGCCGCCGCCGAGCGCGGCGATACAGGACAGGCGCCCGCCGATCTTGAGGGCATCGAGATTGCGATCGAAATAATCGCCGCCCACCATGTCGAGGATGACGTCGACGCCTCCCGCCTGACGCGCCGCCTCGGCGAAATCCTCACGCGTGGCGTCCACCGCCACGTCGGCGCCCAACTCCAGCGCGGCCTTGGCCTTGTCGGCGCCGCGCCCGGTGGCGATGACCTTGGCCCCGGCGGCCTTGGCGAGCTGGATTGCGGTCACCCCGATGCCCGAGGTGGCGCCGTGGATCATGGCCGTCTGCCCGGGCTTGAGTTCGCCAGACTCGAAGAGGTTGGCGTAGACCGTGAAGATTGTCTCCGGGAGACTGGCCGCCTGCACGAAATCGAGCCCAGGCGGAAGCGGAAGGGCGTGACGGGCGTCGCATACCGCATAGTCGGCATAGCCGCCGCCGCCGAGCAGCGCGCAGACCGCATCGCCCTCGCGCCACCGGCCCGCACCGGCTTCCACAAGGCCGGCCACCTCCAGCCCCAGCGTGGTGGGCGCGCCGGGCGGCGGCGGGTAGAGACCCAGGCGCTGCAGGAGGTCGGGCCGGTTCACCCCGGCGGCCTTCACCGCGATGCGGATCTGACCGGGACCGGGCTCCGGGCGCGGCGCCCGCGCGGCGCTGAGCGCCTCGGCCGGCCCCTTGCCGCCCTCGACGACGATGACCCTCATGTCAGCCATGACCTCTCCGTAGTCGTCTTCTGAAGCGCGCGGGGTTGGACCGCGTAGGCTTGGCGGCGCCCGGTGATCGGCCCCTGTGTTCAGCCTTGATCCCGACCGCGGCTTCGCGTCAACCTGACGGCGATCAGCGGCTGGACAAACCGCCGCCGCGCCGCGCGTCAGGGTCGAAGATGTCCAAGCGTTGCGTGATCGCGGGTCGGCTCCCTATGGTCGCCAGGTTCTCAGGAGGGTCTGACTTTGACCGATGAACCCGAAGATGTGCGTCGCGTCCGTGGTCAGGCCCTGATCGACCTGACGCGGGAGGATCTGGACCTCTACGCCGTCGAGGATCTTGAAGACCGCATCGCCGGACTGGAGGGCGAGATCGTGCGGACAAGGGCCCAGCTCGCCCGCAAGCAGGTCGGTCGCGCCGCCGCGGAAGCCCTGTTCGCCCCGAAGGACCGGCCGGCTTGAGCGCTTTTGATCTGACGACGCCGGCGGGTCGGCGGCGCGCCGTCATCGACCACCTCTGGAAGGACCACGCCTATCTGCGCCTGGCCTTCTCCAATGCCCACTGGATCTCAGATGAGCTGGTGCGCACCAATCAGCCCTGGCCCTTCCAGCTCGCCGAATGGGCGAAGAGAGGCGTGCGCACGGTGATCAATCTGCGTGGCGGCATGGCCACCAGCTTCCGGGCTCTGGAGGTCGAGGCCTGTGAGCGGCATGGCCTGGAGCTGGTCGATTTCGTGGTCGCCTCGCGCGAGGCGCCGACCCGGGCGCAGGTGATTGGCGCCAAGGCCCTGTTCGAGACGGTGCGCTATCCGGCCCTGATGCACTGCAAGTCCGGCGCCGATCGCGCCGGGCTCATGGCCGTCCTCTACAAGCACTTCCGTCAGGGTGAGTCGATCGCGACGGCGATGGCGCAGCTCAGTCCGCGCTATCTTCACGTCAGGGCCGGTCTGACCGGCATCCTCGACCATGTCTTCGAGCGCTATCTGACCGAGGTCGCGCCCACGGGCGAGAGCTTCCTCGACTGGGTGCAGAGCGACGCCTACGACCCGGTTCGCATCAAGGCGGAGTTCCGCGCCGCCTGGTGGGGAACCCAGATCACCGAGCGATGGCTCAGGCGGGAGTAGAGCCGTCCTGGTGCGGGTCGAGTAGCTTGTGCGCATGGATGATGAAATATCGCATATGGGCGTTGTCGACGGTCGCCTGCGCCCGGGCCAGCCAGGCCCGGCGCGCCTCGGCGTAACTTGGGAAGGCGCCGACGAAATCGACCTTCGACAGGTCGCGGAACGTGGTCCCCGCCACGTCTTCGAGCTCCCCGCCGATGACGATGTGAAGAAGTTGGGGGTCGTGCATGGCCAGGGATCCTACTTTCCGGCGATCGCCAGGTTGTCGACCAGGATCGAGGGGATTCGGAGGGCGCCGCGTGAATACAGATCGGCGCCGGGGATGGCGCGGGCATAGATGTCGATCAGGTTTCCGGCCACGGTGATCTCGGTCACGGGATAGGCGATCTCGCCGGCCTCGAACCAATGGCCGGAGCAGCCCACCGACCAATCTCCCGTATTGGCGTTGAGCGAGGGGCCGAACATGGAGGTGACGAGCAGCCCCGTTCCGACCCCGCTCATCAGTCCCGCAAGGTCTGCGTCGCCAGGCTCCAGGGTCAGATTGGTGGCCGACACCCCGGCCGGGCCGGCCAGACCGCGCGAGGCATGGCCGGTGGTCTCCAGGCCGAGCTGCCGCGCCGAGACGGTGTTGAGCAACCAGGTGGTCAGCACCCCGTCGGCGATGATGTCGTGGGGCCGATTGGCGACACCCTCGTCATCGAAGGGCTGCGAGGCAAGTCCCCGGGACCGGTGCGGGTCATCGCGCAGGCGGACGCCCGGCGCGAACAGGCGCTCGCCCCGTTTGTCCTTGAGGAACGACACGCCGCGCGCCACGGCCGGCCCGGCGATGGCGCCGAGCAGCGGCCCGATCAGGGCGCCGGCGAGCCGGTTCTCGAAGATCACCGCAGCGGTCCGCGACTCCAGCTTGCGGGCGCCCAGGCTGGCGGCGGCGCGGCGCCCGGCCTCCGCGCCGATGGCGCCTGGCGCGGGGAGGTCGCTGAGCCAGCGGGTGGTGGCGGCGTCATAGCCCTGCTCCATGTCCGCGCCTTCCCCGGCGATGGCCTGGGCCGACAGGGACGAGGCTGTGCCCTTCTGCTCGCCGATGAATCCCTCGCTGGTGACGAACCACCAGGCGGAGGAGGACCAGCTCGCCGAGGCGCCGTTGGAGTTGGAGACGCGCGGCGCCGCGAGCATGGCCGCCTCGGCTTCAAGCGCCCGGGCCTCGAGCTGCTCCGCGTTCGGCTCGTGCGGGTCGAAGAGGTCCAGGTCGGCGAAGGGGCCCCGGGCCAGCTGATCCTGCGGCGGTAATCCGGCATAGGGGTCCTCGGCCGCAAGCCGGGCCATGGCCACGGCGCGTTCGACGAGCTTGCGCCGCCCCTCAGGCGAGACGTCCGAGCCCGAGACCGAGGCGTGCCTCCGACCCACAAGGACCCGAAGGCCGAGGTCTTGGGATTCCTCGCGTTCGACCTCCTCAAGCGCGCCGCGCCGCACCCCGACGGAGAGCGACTGACGTTCGGCGAACACGGCTTCGGCCTGATCCGCGCCGGCCGCCCTCGCAGCCGCGACCACCTGGTGGAGCATATCGGTATCCATGAGCGCGATATGCGCGTCGCCTCGCCCCAGGGCAAGGCGCCGGCGCAGGCTCAGCACGGCTATCGCATTTGACCGAGGATGGAACGTGCGAAGTCATCGGACCATCCGGAGCGTTTTCGTTTTCGCCTTATGGAGATGTCCTTACGGGCGCTCTGTAGGACGTTGAGGGC
>JAKBBV010000082.1 GCA_021808285.1 Pseudomonadota bacterium
GACGGCCACCGTATCGCCTGGCCGCACCTGGGCGGTATGGAAGACCGAACAGACGCCGGTGAGGACGCCACAGCCGATCAGAGCGGCGCGATCGAGCGGCATGTCCTTGCGGATGGCGACGCAGGCATGCTCGTGAATGAGCATCTGCTCGGCGAAGGACGAGAGATTCAGATACTGCATCATCGGGCCGCCATCCTTGGTCAGGCGCGGCTCCTCCTCAGCTCCTCGCTTGGTGTCGGGGCTGTTGCAGAGGCTCATATGGCCGGTCAGGCAATGCTCGCAGTGACCGCAGAACGCCGAAAGACAGGTGATGACATGGTCGCCCGGCTTGACCGTCCGGACCTCGGAGCCGACCGCTTCGACGATCCCGGCGCTCTCGTGTCCCAGCACCGCCGGCAATACCGTGGGATAGAGGCCTTCGATAAAATGCAGATCGGAATGGCACACCCCCGCCGCAGCGGTGCGCACCAGGACTTCGTGCGGCCCGGGTTTGCTGATCTGCACATCCTCGATTTGCAGCGGTTTGTTCACCTCGCGCAGAACGGCGGCCTTCATGGACGGCTCCCTGGATAGATTATCGTCATTCAGTTGAATTCCTTATGGCCGCTCATCCGGGCCGCGCCAAGGGGGCATTGACGCCTTCCACGCGCCCGACGGCCCGGAGCGCCCGGCCGGTAACGCTGGTGATGAATGAGGCGACGCGAGAGGCCAGGATGGCCCCACAGCACGGTGATTGCCGCGCCCGCAGCTTGGGATTAGCCTTGACCCGATGAAACATGCGCTCGTTCTCGCCGCTGGCCTGGTCGCTCTGGCCGCCTGCCAGGAAACCCCCATGGGGCCGGCTGCGGTCACCCCCCCTGCCGGCGCTTTCGATCAAACGCTTCCCGAGGCGGCGCCCTTTGATCCCGCCGCCTTCGCATGGTCGAGCGCGCCAGGCCGGGAGTCCCTGACCGGTGTTCTGGCCTATCGTCGGGAGGGGCTCCAATACACCTGCTCGGGCGAGGACGTTCTGCTCATTCCCGATGCGCCCTGGAGCCGCCGGCGCATGATCATCCTCTACGGCGCGGCCAGCTCAGCCGCCATCCCCGTGGCGATCGTGCGCGCCCGCAGCGCCTCGGCGCCGCCAGGGGATTATGCCCGCTTCGTCAGGCGCACGAGTTGCGACTCCGAAGGCCGATTCGCCTTCCAGGGGCTTCCGGATGGGCCCTGGTATGTCGTCACTGTCGCCAGGCCGATCAACGCCACCGGCGAGCCGATGGCCCTCACTCGGCGCGTAGAGCTCAAGAACGGGCCCCGCTCCATCACCCTGCCCTGAAAGGGCCGCTCAGGCCGCTGTCGATGAACCGCGGATGAACCTGCGGGTTCAGCGGCCATTCAGAACCTTAGGCCTAATCGTGCGTTGTTCCTCGTGAGAGGACGGGTTCGGCGCTTCAATCCCGAAGCCCACAACCTACAGCAGCGCGGAGGCGCTCTGGCGATGAGAGGCATTCTGAGCACGGGTCTGGCGGCTGTGATGGCGGTCAGCTCGACCGTAGCGGCTCTGCCGGCGGCGGCGGGCCCCAGCTTCCATGGCGGTGGAGGGTTCCACGGCGGCGGCGGGTTCCATGGCGGCGGTGGAGGGTTCCACGGCGGCGGTGGCGGGTTCCACGGCGGCGGCTTCCATGGCGGCGGCTTCGCCGGCGGCGGATTCCATGGCGGCGGCTTCGCCGGCGGCGGATTCCATGGCGGCGGCTTCGCTGGAGGCGGCTTCCATGGCGGACAGGTCGGCGGCGGCTTCCACGGCGGCGTCGCCGGAGCTGGCTTCCATGGTGGGCAAGCCGGCGGGTTCCGTGGCGGCGCGGTGGCTGGCGGCTTCCGCGGAGGCCAGGGCGGGGGGTGGCAAGGCAACGGCGGCTGGCATGGCGGCGGCGGGGGGTGGCAAGGGAACGGCGGCTGGCACGGCGGCGGCTGGCAAGGCAACGGCGGTTGGCATGGCGGAGACTGGCATGGCGGCGGCTGGGGCGATGGCTGGCGCGGCGGCGGATGGGGCGGCGGCGACTGGGATGGCGGTTGGGGTGGCGGCTGGGGTTGGGGCGGCTGGGGCGCCGGTCTTGCGCTTGGCGCTCTGACAGGCGCGGCGATTGGAGGCGCCTATGCGGATCCCTATTACGCGCCCTACTATGGTTACCCCGCCTACAACTACAGTCCCTATTGCGGATACGCGCCCTACTATGGCGCCTACCCCTGCACCTACGCCCCCTACTATGGGGATGATGACGACGACGACTGAAGCGTTGACGTGGAGGGGCCAAGCCCCCTTGGAGCCCGCCTCCGTTGGGAGGCGGGCTTCGCCATTATCGTCTCAGTGAACGGCTGCGCGACCTATCGCCAGTCCGTCAGCGCCGACCCCGACCTGAATGACAGCCCCCTCATCGAACTCGCCGGTCAGCAACTTGCGCGCGATGGGATCGATCAGAGCCTTCTGAATCACGCGTTTCAACGGCCGGGCGCCGTAGGCGCTGTCATAGCCGTGCTCTCCCAGCCAGTGCAGGGCGCCCGGATCGAGCGACAGACTGATGCGGCGCTCGGCCAGGCGGGCTTCGACGCGTTCGAGTTGGATGCGCACGATATCGTCCATCTGAGCCCGGCCGAGACGCTTGAACAGGATGATCTCGTCGACCCGGTTCAGGAACTCGGGCCGGAAATGCTTGCGGACCCCCTCCATGACGAGGTGCCGGATAGCCTCGGTCTCCTCGCCCTCGCCCTGGGCCGCAAGGAACTCTGAGCCAAGGTTCGAGGTCATGACGATGATCGTATTTCGGAAGTCCACCGTGCGACCCTGCCCGTCTGTGAGCCGTCCCTCGTCGAGCACCTGAAGGAGGACATTGAAGACGTCCGGGTGGGCTTTCTCGACTTCATCGAACAGGATGACCTGATAGGGACGGCGACGCACCGCCTCGGTCAGCGAGCCCCCTTCCTCATAGCCGACATAGCCGGGAGGGGCGCCGATGATCCGGCTCACCGCGTGCTTCTCCATATATTCGCTCATGTCGAGACGGGTGACGGCCGCCTCATCGTCGAACAGAAACTCCGCCAGGGCCTTGGTGAGCTCGGTCTTACCCACGCCCGTGGGGCCCAGGAACAGGAAGGAGCCGATGGGCCGGGCGGCATCCTGCAAGCCCGCGCGGGCGCGGCGGACCGCGTCGGACACCGCCTGTAACGCCTCCTCCTGGCCCACCACCCGGCGACGCAGTCCGTCCTCCATCTTCAGGAGCTTGTCGCGCTCACCTTCCAGCATCTTTTCCACCGGGACCCCCGTCCAGCGGGAGACCACGGCGGCGATCTGTTCGGCGTCGACCACCTCTGGCGTCAGGGCGTCGGCACGGTCCTCGTCTTCCTTCTCGAGCCGCCGCTCAAGGCTCGGGATCTCGCCGTAGGCGATCTCCGACGCCCGCTGCAGATCGCCGCGCCGCTGGGCCGCCGCAAGCTCTGCGCGCAGGCGCTCGAGCGCTTCCCGGGCCTGCGCGCCCTCGACCAGCTTGTCCTTTTCCGAACGCCAACGGGCGCTCATCTCCTCAGAGCGCGCCTCTAGCTCCGCGATCTCATCGTTAAGCTTCTCAAGCCGATTGCGCGAGGCGGCGTCGGTCTCCCGGCTCAGGGCCTCCCGCTCGATCTTGAGCTGGATCAGGCGTCGGTCGATCTCGTCCAGCTCTTCAGGCTTGGAATCCACCGCCATGCGCACCCGACTCGCGGCCTCATCCACCAGATCGATAGCCTTGTCCGGCAGAAACCGGTCGGTGATGTAACGATTGGAAAGCGTGGCGGCGGCGACGATGGCGGCGTCGGAGATGCGGACCCCGTGATGGGTCTCATAGCGCTCCTTGAGGCCGCGCAGAATTGAGACCGTGTCCTCCACGGTCGGCTCACCCACGAAGACAGGCTGGAAGCGCCGGGCCAGGGCGGCGTCCTTCTCCACATGCTTGCGATATTCATCGAGCGTCGTCGCGCCCACGCAATGGAGCTCGCCTCGGGCCAGGGCCGGCTTGAGAAGGTTAGAGGCGTCCATGGCGCCGTCGGACTTTCCCGCCCCCACCAGGGTGTGCATCTCATCGATGAAGAGGATGACCGACCCCTCGGCCGCGGTGACCTCGCCGAGCACGCTCTTGAGGCGCTCCTCGAACTCGCCGCGATACTTCGCCCCGGCGATCAGAGCGCCCATGTCCAGGGCCAGAAGGCTCTTGTCCTTGAGGCTCTCGGGCACGTCGCCATTGACGATGCGCTGGGCCAGGCCTTCGACGATGGCGGTCTTGCCGACCCCGGGCTCACCGATCAGCACAGGGTTGTTCTTGGTTCGCCGCGCCAGGACCTGGATCGTGCGCCGAATCTCGTCATCGCGGCCTATAACCGGGTCGAGCTTCTGGTCCCTGGCCTGCTGAGTCAGGTCCCGGGCGTAGCGCTTAAGGGCGTCATAGGCCTCCTCGGCCGAGGCGCTGTCCGCCGTCCGGCCCTTGCGCAAGGCCGTCGCCGCCGATTCCAGGGCGGCGGGTTTGGCGCCGGCCTTAGCCAAAGCCTTGGCCGCCTCTCCTCCGTCCTTGGCCAGGGCGATCAAGACCCTCTCGGTGGTGACGAAGGCGTCGGATGCCGCTTTGGCGTCAGCCTCCGCCGTGGCGAACACGCGCGCCAGATCGGCCGTCACATAGAGTTGCTGGCTGCCTTCAACCTTCGGCAACTTTCCCAGAAGCGCATCCACCGCGGCGTCCAGAGCCTCTGGGTCGCCGCCGCCCTGGGCGATGAGGGCCCGCGCCTGGCCCTCCTTCTCCTCCAGCAGCACTTTGAGCAGATGCTCGGGCGCGATCTGCTGGTGGCGGCGCGACAGCGCCAGGGACTGGGCCGAGGAGATCGCCTGCTTGGCGCGATCGGTATAGAGGTCGATATTCATCAAGGCGCTCGTGGGGCTGGAGCGCCGCTGGACCCATGGGGGATCGGCCGGAAGATCCGACGGCGCGCAACAGAAAGCTCCGTGGACGACTGGCGTCGGAGGGGACCCTCGTCTGGTCGTCGCGCCACGGCCTCAATGATCTAGTGTGGCGCTAAAGCCACACAAGGGGCCGCACACCCTTAAGCGTTCAGGCGCTCATCCCTCCCCAGACTCAGGCGTCGCCTCAGTCCCATATTCTGGCCCGGACTCGGCGCCGGACTTCGGCCCGGGCTCCGATCCCGCCGCAGTACGCCGCCGTCGTGGGCGGCGTTCCGGCGCTTTCTCCGCCTCAACGGGGCGCGCCTGAAGGAAGGCGGGCGCGTGGCTCACATCGCCATCCTCGGCGCGCAGGACCGGGGCGGGGGCGTCGGTGCTTGGCTCCTCGAAGGCGGGCTCGGCTTCATAACGCGCGGATCGGTCTTCCCGACCGTAACGCGGACGTTCATCCCGTCGGGGGCCCGCATCGCTGGCGCCTCGGTCGTTGAATCCCCGATCGCCCCGGCCGGCGCCGCCGCGCTCACTTTGCGCCGGGCGTTCGCCCCGCTCAAAGCGCGACCCTCCGTCCCGGCCCCGCCACTCTCCCCGGCCATCCTCACGCCGGCCCTCCTCGCGCCGGCCGTCATCACGCCGACCGTCATCACGACGGCTATCGTCGCGACGGCCTTCGCCGCGGAAGTCCCGGGCCTCGCCGCCACGTGATTCCGGGACGCGAGGCTCATAGTCACGGCGGTCGTCTCGGCGGAAGTCTTCCCTCCGCTCGTCCCGTCGGAATTCGTCCCGCCGGCCACTGACAAACGGGCGCTCGGCGACTCCCTCGACGCTTTCCGTCGGCAAGACCTCGCCCTCGCCCTCACCCTCGAGGATTTCGGCCTGGGGCTCCTCTTCAAAATCGATATCGAAACCAGAGACGAACTGGTCGCGACCAAGGATGTCCGCCACGGGTCGCTGCGGCTGCATGGTCCGGATCAGGCGGAAATAGTGTTCCGCGTGCTGCTGATAGTTCTCAGCCAGGACGCGGTCGCCCGACATGGTCGCATCCCGCGCCAGCTGCATATATTTCTCATAGACGTGCTGGGCTGCCCCCCGCACCTTGACGCCATCGGGTCCGTTGGACTCGAAGGCGCGATTGGCGTTCTGTTGCGGCTTGCCCCCGCCGCCAGCCCCGCCGTTGCGATTGCGGCTCCGCTGCCGCTTCATACCCTTGAAATCTCTCATGTCTCAAACCTGTAGATGGCGGCGCCGATGGCGCGGCGGTCCTGGGGATGGGGGGCGCGCCGCCGCGGCGACGCAGGTCTGGCGTGAACGGGCGTCCTGTTAAACGACCACGGCCTGTTGAACGACCACGGCCCGTTGAACGACCACGGAAAGCGACATCTTCGCCAGCTCCTGCGAGGGGAGCCTCCGAACCGGCCCGAGGTCCCTTGTGGAGAACCTCACAGCGCCTTCCAGGATTCGAGAAACGGCGAAGGGGATATGAGCGACTTAATCTTCGGAACCGCCCTTGTCCAAGGCTTTCTTCGCGCCGCTCACAACCCGGTCGCGCATGGCCAGGTCACGATGAACTGCCAGTTCGACGGCGCCGGCGGCGGCGAACAGATCTCGCACCGGCTCCGCCTGGCCGATCCCCACCTCCACGGCGAACCGCCCGCCCGGGACGAGAACGTCGAGCACGCGGGGAGCCAGGTCGCGATAGGCGTCCAGGCCGTCTGGGCCGCCGTCCAGCGCCAGACGAGGCTCATGATCGCGGACCTCGGGCGCCAGGCCCGCAATGTCCGCCGTTGGGATGTAGGGAGGATTGGAGACCACGATATCGTAGCTCTCCGAGGCGAGCCCCTCTGTCCAATCCCCACGCAGCAGCGCCGCGCGCCCCGCCAGTCCAAGATTGGCGGCGTTCTCCCGGGCCACGGCCAGAGCCGCTTCCGACACGTCCACGCCCAGGCCGATCGCTCTGGGCCGCTCCGCCAGAAGCGCCAGCAGAAGGGCGCCGGACCCCACCCCAAGATCGAGAACGCGCAAGCGCTCTGACTCCGGCATCCAGGGCAGGAGCCCGTCGCACAGAAACTCGACGTCAGGCCGGATGGGCAGGGCGGGAGGGGTG
>JAKBBV010000033.1 GCA_021808285.1 Pseudomonadota bacterium
ATGTGAATATTGCTTCGCTGGAGCACGCCTCCGGGCAGATCGGATGCGTTGGTCGATCCGGTGCGCAGCCGCTTGATCGTGGTGTCCTTGTTCCCGAAGGCAGTGAGGAACTGGAAAGGGAACTCCGCCGCGTCGAAGGGCTTTTCCGCAAGCTCGGTGATGGCCTGTTCGATCTCGACCGCGTTCATGTGACGCTCCTGCCGCGAAGCTAGGGTCGCCGGCAAGAGGCCACAAGCGCCCGTCGCATGAACCGAAACTTAACCGCCGTCTCAGCACGGTTTCAGGCGGCGCGCGCCAATCATGGCGTGTCGATCGGATCGCCGGTCGCGTTCTGGAGTCTGAAAGGCCATGCAAGCCCAAAACCTCGACTGGATCTATCTGGACCGGGCCGACGAGGCCCATGTGCGCGAGGGCGAGCTGATCTCGGCCGAGGCCGGCGGCATGCCCATCTATCAGGTCATGGAAGTGGCCAAGGATCGCGTCTGGCTGCGCGACACCCGCGACGGCGCCGACCGGGTCAGCCGGCTCGACCTGTTCCACTGGAAGGCAGTGCGCGGCCGATGAGGCCAGGCGCCGGTCAGGCCTTGGCGCGGCGCTTGCGCGCCCTGGGGGCCGGTTCCGGAGCGCGGGTGAGACTCTCGCTATAGGCCCAAAGCTTCGCCGCGGCCTCGGCGTCGCGCGCGGCGGCGGAGGGCGTCACCAGCCTTCTCTTGGCGTAATAGCCGCCGCTATGGCCCTCGACCTTGTCCGAGAGCGCCAGCCAGACCAGGGTGTCGGCCCCCTGGGCGGGGCTGAGCATGAACCGTTTGATGAGGGCGAAGGCGGCCTTGCCGAAGCCTTCGAGATTGTCGCCAAAGCCCGTATTGACCCCGCCGGGATGGAAGCAGTTGGCGGTGATCCCCGTCCCTTCCAGGCGACGGGCCAACTCGCGCGTCCAGAGGATGTTGCAGAGCTTTGAGCGACCATAGGAAGCCATGCTGTAGCTGGCGGCGCCGACGCGTTCGAGAGCCATATCCGCCATGTCCAACCGTCCGCTGCGATGGGCCATCGAGGCGGTGCTGACGATGCGCGCGCCCGCCGCCAGGGCCGGACGCAGGCATTCGGTGATGACGAAATAGGCCATGTGGTTGACGGCGAAGGTGATCTCCAGCCCATCGGCGGTCAGCTCGCGCTCGGGGAAGATGGCCCCGGCGTTGTTGATCAGCAGGTGCACCTCGCGCGCCTTGGCCGCCAGGGTCTCGCCGGCGCGGGTCATCTCCGCCAGGGTGGTGAGATCGGCCAGCACCATCTCGTGCGCCGCGTCGGGATTGGCGCGCAGCAGAGCCGCCAGGGTGTCCTGGCCCTTGCGCTTGTTGCGGGCGGTGAAGAGGATGCGGCCGCCGGCCCTCGCCAGGCTCTCCGCCGCGCTCGCCCCGATGCCGGAGGTGGCGCCGGTCATGACCACCGTCTTGCCGCGCAGATCCATGGTCGTCATCCATCCCTCACGTCACGCTCACGGGCCCCAGGTCGTCCACGGGCCGTGGGGCGCCCACAGGCCTCAGCACGCCCACAGGCTTCAGCACGCCCACAGGCCCTGGGGAAGATCAAGCCGCCGCGCGGGCGGTCAGGTCAAGTGCGGGATGGGCGCCGGCCTCAATGCGCGCGCCGCAGCAGCCTCAGCGCCAGGAACACCGGCGCCGGGGCGAGCAGGACCAGGACCGACCAGATCGCCGAGTGCGGATCGTCGGTCACCACCACGGCGATGAGACCGGCCTGGACCAGGGCGGCGAAGATGGAGAGGGCGGGAAACAGCGGCGCCTTGTAGGGACGCGGCAGGTCGGGCGCGGTGAAGCGCAGGGCGATGCTGGAAAGGCAGATCATCAGAATGCTGCCGATGCTCCAGGGCGCATAGATGCGCACGATCGTCTCATAGGACCCTGAGCCCGCCAGCAGGGCCGAGACCACGGCCACGGCGAGGACGGCGACAAAGGGCGAACCGCCCCGAGAGACGGCGGCGAAGACGCGCGGCAGCATATGATCGGCGCCCATGCGGTACATGATGCGCGAGGAGGCCATGACCTGGAGATTGACGATGGCGGCCAGGGAGAGGACGCCGATGGCGGTCACGGTCACGTCCCCCGCCGCGCCGAGCGAGACGTGCAGGGCGTCGCCCACGGCCAACTGCGAGCCGGCCACCTGCGCGGGGCTCAGCACATGGAAGAGGGCGACGTTCACCAGCAGATAGACCGCGGTCACCAGGGCGATGCCGGAGAAGGTGGCGCGGGCCACATTGCGCCCGGGATCGTGCACCTCCTCGGAGAAATAGATGGCCCCGTCCCAGCCGGCATAGGTCTGGTAGATGACGCGAACGGCCATGATGACCGCGGCCGCGCCCCCGGCGGCGCCCACTGCGCTCACGCTCGCGGGATGGAAGCTGGCCGGCGCCCGGGGCGAGGCCAGAAGGATCACCGCCACGGCGATGAAGGCCGCGCCCTTGAGGGCGCTGGCCACGCTCTGAGACCCGCCGCTGACCTTGGTGGCCGACAGATTGAGAAGGCTGCAGGCGCCGATCAGAAGGGCCGCGAGGGCGGCGTTGGAGAGCCCGGTCAGGAAGCCCAGCCGATGGACATATTCGCCGAACACCACGGCGATGAAGGCGTTGGACCCGGTATATTGCAGCCAGGTGATCCAGCCGGCGATGAAGCCGACCGTGGGCCCGAAGGCGCGGGTGGCGATGGCGTAGCTGCCCCCGGCGCGCGGCACCGAGGCGCCGGCCTCCACCAGGGGCATGGCGGTGAGCATGGCGACCCCCCCGCCCACGGCCCACAGCAACAGGGTCAGGGGCACGCTATGGACGCCCAGAGCCACCACGCCCGGCGCCCTCATGATGCCCGAGCCGATGATCCCCCCCACCACCACGGCGAGGCCAAAGACGATGCCCAGAACCCGGCGCAGGCCTGAGGCGGAGGCATGGGGCGGGGCGGCGTCTGTCATCCCCGGCAGAGGCCCGCGGCGAGGCACGGTGTCAAGCCGGGGACCGCAGGCCTGCACGCCGAACCCGCGTGGCCCGCACGGCCTCAACCAGGCGAGGCGGCATCAGCCTTGGTCGCGAGCTATGACCGCTCTTGTCCGGGGCAGATGACGATATCGCCGGCCATCAGCTCACGCGCGAGCGCCCGGGCGGCGGAGGCTTCGAAGGCGCAGGCGGAAGGGACAATATATAATGCAATATCAAAAATTAGTCGCGATATCGAATGAGACATCCCTATCTGGACAAAGCGATCAAGGCTCCATATATGATACTGCATCAATAGGCTGATATGATGCAGGATAAATTATCAAAGCGGGCCGGCTTGGAGCCGTTAGCGGCAGCGATCCGCCGAGCCCGTTTGCAAAAGGGTTGGAGCCAGCGAGAGCTGAGCGCGCGAGCGCGCATACCTCAAGCCCAGATATCCCGTTTTGAGACGGGCGGTGTTGATCCTCAGGTCTCCACCTTAGTCGAACTCGCGCGAACGCTCGATCTGGATCTGCAGCTCGTGCCTCGGATCGCCGTCACCGCCGTCGGCGCCGCCGTTCGATCCGCCGAGCAACGATCGGAGCAACGCGCATCGCAGGAACTGCTCGCAAGGCTGCAACGCGTCGCGGACATCGCCTATGGCGCCGCTCCAGAGCGGGAAGAGATTGGCTCCATCCGAGACACCTTGCGCGAACTCGAACCTATGGCGTCGCGCCTTCGACCTCAAAAACTTGAGCCTGAACTCCAAAAGCTGCTGCACAATTTGGAAATGTTCGCCAAACATCCGCCAGCGCAACGGGGGCGTCACGCCCATATCCTCATTGATGCGGCGAAACGGCTCCGCGACCTCCGCAATCAACTGGCCCATTTGACCCAGTCCGAACGCCCCGCTTACAGCCTGGACGATGAAGACTAGCGATGGCCGCCGACAGCCTCGAAGTCCTGCTTGACGATCGTCCGGTTGGAACGATCACGGCCCTTGGCGGGGACCGGTCTATTTTCGCGTTCGATGACGCTTATGCGGACGATCCAAACCGGCCGACGCTGAGCCTCTCCTTCAAGGGCGAGCACGGCGGGTTATTGCGCGAACACAACCCGACCCAGACCAGGTTGTTGCCGTTCTTCTCGAACCTTCTGCCCGAAGGCTCGCTTCGCGCGTACCTCGCCAAGCGCGCGGGCGTGAAGCCGGTGCGTGAATATCCGCTGATCGAGGCGCTGGGCCCCGACCTACCCGGCGCCATCACCATCAAACTCGCAGGCGAGAGCGTCACCGGGGATGAGGATGATTTGCCTGACGAGGACCTCGCTCATCGCCGGAGCCCTGAGAAGCCGCTACGTTTTTCCCTCGCTGGCGTCCAACTGAAGTTCTCGGCGGTGCAAAAGGCCCGCGGCGGCCTGACTATCCCGGCCAGCGGCAAGGGCGGCGACTGGATCGTAAAGCTGCCCTCGGTCCGGTTTCACGGCGTGGCCGCCAACGAATTCTCCATGATGAGTCTGGCCCGCGAAATGGGCCTCGACATCCCTGACATTGAACTCGTGCCGCTCGACCAGATCGAGGGCCTGCCCGAAGGCATCGGCAGGATCGAGGAGGACGCGATTGCGACTCGGCGGTTCGACCGGACCACGGGGGGTGGCCGCGTTCACATCGAGGACTTCGCCCAGATCTTTGGCGTCTATCCAGACGACAAATACGAAAAGGGCTCGTATCTCCACATCGCCAAGGTGCTGTGGCTGGAAACGGGCGAGGCCGGGGTTCGGGAATTCATCAAGCGGCTGGTGTTCAACGCTCTCATCGGCAACGCCGACATGCACTTGAAGAATTGGTCCCTCGTTTATCCCGATGGACGCACTCCGCAGCTCTCACCGGGCTACGATTTCCTGTCGACAACCCTCTACATTCCAGACGAAAGCGCCGGCCTGAAGTTCGCCCGGACCAAACGCGTGGCCGAGCTGACGATGGACGAGCTCGCCTATACGGCCGCCAAGGCCGGCGCTCCCGAGGCGCTTGCCCGCGACGCCGCCACGGAAATGGTCGATCGTTTCCATGAAGTTTGGGCGCGTGAGCGCGCTCATTTGCCTATCTCAAGGGACCTTGAGGCTGAGGTCGAACGACGGCTCGGTGTCGTACCTTTGGCGGCGGCCGGCCGCGCGAGGCGCTCGCGGCCATAAACGTCGAAGACTTCCAGAACGCCGAAACGGCCGCTAGAGCGAATTTCGAGCTGAGGGAATCGCTACGGACATCGCCATTCGCTCTAGATTCAATCGTTTACGCGCCGTCTGACCGCCCAGACAGTTTCCATCTGGTCGGACGGCGCTCTAGCGGGCCTGCCGGGACCGGCCGATCACGGCGGCGGGGGCTCGTGCGGCGGAGGGGGGTGGGGATAGGCGCCCCTGGGCCGCCAGGTCTCGCCCGGCGCGTTGGGCGCGGTCGGATAGCCGAAGATGGTCGCCAGCGGCGGCTGGGCGGTGAGGGTATAGGAGGCGAGCTTGCCGCTCATCACCGTGCCCTCGAAGCTGCCGACGTTGAGGCCGGTATAGATCCAGTCCCCCGCGAGCACGAGGTTGTCGAAGGTCGAGGCCCAGGAGTCCAGACGATAGTCGACGCTGCCGGGCGGCGAGGTCACATAGCGCTCGGTCGGATCGATATTGGCGCGCCAGAACTGGGCGTCGAAGCGGCGTATCCCGTCCGCCGCGGGCTCTCGCAAATCCACCAGAAGGCTGAAGTCGAGCCCCATGGGGTCGCCGGGGGGATGGTTGGCGTTCGGCGTCGCCTTGGGAAGCATCGGCCCGATGGCGGTCTGAAGATATTGGATCGACTGGTACTTGACCCGGTCGGACATGCGCCGCGGATAGCTGGTGTCGGAGAAGTCGGGGACCTCGTCGTCCTCCGCCATCAGACCGCAGAAATACCACAGCGAGCGCGGGGTGTTCTGGGCCGGCCAGTCCTCGAACGGGATCAGGTCGACGAACTCGGTATTGCCGTTCTGCGGATAGAGGTAGGTCGCGCTCACGGCCATCTCGTCAGGCTTGAGCTTGGGCGTCCAGCCGCACGACTCCAGGTCCTTGGAGAGCCAGATCTGCATGGCCTGGGTCATCACCGTCGGCAGGCGCTCGACCATGTCGCGCCATTGCGGGCGCGCCTCCATGAGTTCGGTGCAGATATGCGGGAACGCGCCGATGGAGATGGCGAGGATCACCGTGTCGAAGTCATCTCCCGCCCGCAGGGTCCGCTTCTGCGGCGATACCCAGCCGTTCCACCAGGATTCGAGGTCGACATCCCCCGCCGCCAGGGGTTCGGCGTCTTCCGGGTGGAGCTGATCATAGAGCGGGCGCCGAGGCCAGGAGGGCACGCCCTTGACCTCGATCATCGGCGAATAGGCGCGGGAGGGGTCCTTCAGCCGGGCCTGGACGTCGATCTCCACGGCGGAGATGGCGCGCTTGTCCGCTGTCAGGGCGAGGTGGGTCACCTTGTGGAAGAAGGCGAAGCGCACGCCGCGACGGACCAGCAGCTCATAGAGCGGCGCGATGATCGACTCCCCGGTGCCGGCCCCGAAGCGCCAGAGGAATGAGCCCATGTAGGAGAGGCCCCGCAGGGTCCAGCGGGCATAGACGCCGGCCGCCATCTGGGAATGGCGCGAGGTGTCGCCATGAGGATTGTTGTAGGTGATGTTGATGGTGGTCATGGCCAGAGGCGAGGCGAGCGTCAGGGGGTGCGCGCCGTGCGCCAGGAGCCAGTCGGTCCAGTTCAGGTGGTCGATGCTGTCATAGCCGCGACGGGGAATGTCATCCTTCACGAGCCCCTTGAGCATGGCCAGGACGAAGTCGAGCTTGAAGAACATATGCCGCAGCGGGGTGCAGCTCTCCGCCAGGGCGATCAGGGCTTCGCGCAGCGGGATCCAGACGAGGTCGATGACCTCAATCAGAAGATGGGCGCCCGCCTCCAGGCCGTGTTTCACCCCCTCGCGCAGGCGCGCCACGAGGGCGCGGGCGGCCGAAGCGTGGCCAGCGTGCTCATGCGGGATCGGAGCGTCGGAATCGTCGAGGTGGTCGTGCAGCCACTCCACCAGGCGGGCGACCTGCGCGCCGAAGTCATTGAGCGGAACCGGATCGCGCGGCGAGTGGCTGTTGGGCTGAAATCTCTGGGGCCAGGCGTGCAGCTTGTTGCCGTGCCACTCCCACTGCATCGCCAGATTGACCGGGACCATCGCCTGCTCGAAGGTCGACAGCGGGCCGGGCGGCCGCTTCAGCTCGTCATAGAGCCGGGCCACGAGCGGCAGGGCGTTGTAGTAGCTGCCCATGAAGCCGTGGATGCCGTGCTCCTCGATGCGCTGGTTAGGTCCGCGAGAGGAGGCGCATTTGCCGCCCAGACGCCAGCCCATGGTGTGGATGGTGATCTCGAAACGCTCCTCCCATCCGGGCTGATCGGTGATGAAATAGGCCGAGGCCAGGGCCCCGATGCCGCCGCCGAGAATGGAGATACGCTGCTTGCTGCTCATAGCCCCTCCAGAGCTCCACATGTGATCGCGACGCGGCCGGCCCCGCGGGACACCGGCGCCAGGTTCGTCATCCGTCCCACCCGGCCGTCCTCAGCGCTTGGGCGAACCGCGCGGCGTCGTCCGGCCGCCGGAAGGGAAAGCAGATGCGCAGGGCTTCCGGCGTATAGCGGGCCTTGATCCTGCGGCCGGCGGCGAAGGCGCGCCGCGCCTCCTCGATCCGGCCGGCGGCGGCGTAGCTGGCGGCGAGCATGAAGTGGTTGGCGAACAGAAACGGGGCCCGGGCGACGGTCTCAAGGGCGCGCTCCACGGCCAGAGGGAAGTCCGCCGCGGCAAAGGCGGCGACCGCCTTGTTCCAATGCCAAAGGAAGAGGTGGGGATCATTGGGGCTCATGGCGATGGCCCGATCCGACCAGTCGATCGCCGTCGCGCTATCGCCCTCGAAAGCCGCCAGCCGCCCCATCATCCCTGCCGCCGCGGCCTGGAAGGGGTTGAGTTCGAGCGCGCGCACGAACTCGGCCCGGGCCTCGGCCACGCGTCCGAGCATCTCCAGCGTGGTGCCGAGGGAGAAATGGGCGAAGGCGTCGGCCGGGTCCCGCGCCACGGCCCGCACCGCGAGGGCATGCGCCTCGCCGATCTCGCCCTGCAAGTCAGCGGTGACGTCGGCCCAGACATAGAACATGTGGCAGTGCGAGAGCAGGGACAGGGTCTGGGAGTCGTCGGGTTCGAGCTCCAGCGCCTGGTTCAGGAGGGACTGAGCCTCGCGGATATCGGCGTAGGTGGAACGCCAGAACAGGCGCCGGCCCTTGACGAACAGCTCCCAGTGGCCCGGCTGACGCGAGTCCCGCCGCACCATGGCCTCCTGCTCGTGTTCGAGAACCGCCGGCTCGATGGCCCCGACAATGGCCCTGGCGATCTCGTCCAGCAGCTCGAACTGATCCTCCACGGAGCGTTCGTGGCGGGCGGACCAGACGCTGCGGTCATCCGCGCCGCTGACCAGATCGACGGAGACGCGCACCCGGGGGCCGAGCCGCCGGACGCGGCCCTGCACCACATAGTCCACCCCAAGATCGGCGCAGACCTGGGGCGCCGAGCGACCCTGCGCCTGATAGGTCAGCGAGGACTGACGCGGGGTGACGGCGATCAGGCGAGACCGCGACAGGCCCGCGATCAGGTCCTCGGCGAGAGCCTCGCCGAACGCGGATTGGTCGTCGGAATCCTCAGGGGCGGCGAAGGACAGCACCGCGAGGCGCGGCCGCGCGAGGGGCGAGGTCGCCAGAGCCGGAGGCGGCGGGGACGGCGAACACGGCTCCGCCCCCTGGGACATCCCTCGCGCCGCGGCGAGAACCCGCTGATAGGGCGCCTCGCGTCTTCGGCCCGTCCATCCCTCGAGCCCGATGATGTGGGTTTGGCGAAATCCGAGCGGCGCCTCAACCGGATCGACCCGGACCGGGAGATAGCGGCCCAGCGCCTTGGCCGTCGCGGCCTCGTCCTGGACAAAGTCGCCATGCGGTCCGACCGACGCCTCGCTCCACACCACCAGCACGCAGCGCGCCTGAGCGAGCTCGGTCTCGATCCGGCGTCGCCAAGCCGAGCCGCCCTCCAGATGGCTGTCCCACCAGACCGACAGGCCGTCTGCCTCCAGGGCGTCGACCAGGGGCTTCACCCGCGCCTGATCCTCGCGCTTGTAGGAGATAAAAATGTCAGCCATTGACGACAAGAGACTCGCGCCTTGTTCTCAGTCAAGGCCAAGCGGAGCCATGGAGTCTCGGGTGGGCTTCGGCGCCGCGCGCCCGAGGCCGGGCGGGGTCGCCCCCCCCTGGCGCGAGCGGAAACCAAGGGAGGCGCACGTCGCCGTGGAAGGTCTGCGGGTCGCGTTCGCCGGTCACATCCGCCCGGAGGATCTGGGCGATCCCGTGGCGGTGGCGCGTCAGATCGCTGAGGCCTTCGCCCTGCTCGATATCCACGGCGGCGTCCTGCTGACGGGCCTGGCCGAGGGCGCCGACGCCCTGGCGTTGTCGTGCTGGAGGACGCTCGGGCTGGGAGAGGTCCACGCCGTCCTGCCCTATCTGCCGGACGCGCTCTCGCCGGAAGCGACGGCCGGAGTGGCGCGCGTCACCTGGCTCGATGGCCGGGCGTCCGAGGCTGATGGCCGCAGCGCTCACCTGGCCCAGGCGCGCTGGCTTCTGGAGGACGCCGACCTCCTGGTGGCCGTGTGGTCGGGCGAGGAGGCGCGAGGCGCGGGAGGCACGGCCGACGCCGTGCGCGTGGCCCTTCAACGCGGGGTTGACGTGCTCTGGGTCAAGCCGGGCGAGACCGGAGGACCGCGTCGCATCTCGCCAGGCCCGTTGGAGACGGAGGGCGGGCTTCTCGATCTGGTGGAACAGGTTCGCCTCGATCGCCCGCCCTTGGTTTTCCCCGCCCGGGGGGCCGACCTCCAGCCGCCCCAAGAGCCCGCCCCGCCAGAACCGCCCGCCGTCGGACCGTGGGAGCGGCGGCTCGATCGGACATTGTGGCGCGCCTTCGCAATCTACCGGCGCCTGATCGGCGGATCGCCGACGCCGATGCGTGAGCCCTCGCCGCCCCCCGAATGTCTCGCCAGCCAGACCGGATTCCAGATCCTGAGCCGGGCCTATGAGGCGTTCGATGCGCGAGCCGCGCGGCTCGCGGCGATCCATCGCTCGCAGCAGGTGTTCCAGGCGCTGATGATGATCCTGGCGGTGGCCGTCGGCGCCTCGCCCGCTATCTGGCCGGACATCAAGATCTACGCGGTTCTGACCGAATTGACCTTGGCCCTGGTCACTTTTCTGGTGTGGCTGGGGGCGGTGCGGTCGCAGCGTGGACGGCGCTGGGGCGAGGCGCGCCGAACGGCCGAACAGCTTCGCCTCGAACGGGCCGCCTGGGCCCTGGGCCTGAGCGCGCAGGGCCGGAGGGATATCGCCGCGAGCGCGGCCGCGGGCGTGGCGCGCGCCTGGCGCCGGCGCGCGGGGGCGCCGGACGGGGTCTTCGACCGGGAGCGGGTCGCGACCTGGGGCGGCTGGGCCCTGGACGACCTGATCCACGGCCAGATCGCCTATCATCGGGTTCAAGGCGCGCTCAATCACCGTCTGGCCCATCGCGGCCACGCGATCGAGAACGCGGTGTTCTGGGCGCTCGTCGCCCTGCTGTCGGCCTTCGCCATGGCCTATGTCCTGGCGGCTCGGGCCCATCTCGCCCTGCCCCACTGGATCGGGGGCGCCGTCCTTCTCGCCGGCGCGGTCACACCGGCCTTCGGCGCCGCCAGCCTGGCCCTGGATTCTTCGCTCGCCTTTTCAGACCAGGCCCGGCGCAGCGACTCCCTGCGGCGCAGCCTGGAAGCGATCGCCGAGCAGGTCGACCCCGCCGCCTCGCTTGACGCTCTCCAGCGCGCCGCGCGAGCGGCCATCCGCCTGCGGATCTCGCACGAGGAAAACTGGGGCGACGAAGCCGCGCATCGGCATGTGGTGCGCGGGGGCTGAGGCGCGGGCCGGCGGGCGCTCTTGACCGGTGATATCACGTCTTCATATTGATATCATCTCCGCCGCAAGCTGGACCCCTTCATCATGCCCGCAGTCACGATCCGAAAGCTCTCGGAGGAGACGCACCGGGCCCTCAAGGCCAGGGCGGCGCAGCGCCATCGCAGCACCGAGGCGGAGATTCGCGCCATCCTGGATGCGGCGGTCCGACCGGAGGCTCGCCTGCGCCTTGGCGCCGCGCTGGCGGAACTCAGCCGGGAGATCGGCCTCACCAACGCCGATGTCGAAGCCCTCGGCCAGGTTCGCGAGGTCCGGCCCGCCGAACCGCCAGGCTTCGAGTGATCCTGCTCGACACCAATATTATCTCCGAGGCGATGAAGCCGCAGCCCGAGCCGACGGTCCAGGCCTGGCTCGACGCGCAGACGGCGGAGACGCTCTATCTGTCCAGCGTCACCGTTGCGGAGCTGATGTTCGGGATCGGCGCCCTGCCCCAAGGCCGACGCAAGGAGAGACTGGCGGCGATCCTGGACGCGGTCCTCGACATGTTCGAGGCGCGGATCCTGCCCTTCGATATCTGCGCGGCCCGGCTCTATGCCGATCTCGCCGTCAAGGCGCGCGCCTCCGGCAAGGGCTTTCCCACACCCAACGGCTATATCGCCGCGATCGCCGCAGCGCACGATCTCGCCGTCGCCTCCCGCGATACCAGCGCGTTCACGGCCGCCGGGCTCCGCGTGATCGATCCCTGGACCGCTCGCGCCAGCCTAGAGCGGTTTCCGAACTGACGGAATCATCCCGGAGCTTGTGTGTCGCTCTAGATTCAATCGTTTACGCGCCGTCTGACCGCCCAGACAGTTCCCATCTGGTCGGACGGCGCTCTAGACTGCGCCCTCACCCGATCTTCGCCAGGGCCTCCAGGGCCGACGGCGGCAGGACCAGCTCGGCCGCGGCGAGGTTCTGCGCCAGGTGGCCCAGGGACGAGGTGCCGGGGATGAGGAGGATATTGGGCGAACGCTGGAGGAGCCAGGCGAGCGCGACCTGCATCGGGGAGGCGCCGAGGTCCGCCGCCACGGCGCTCAGGGCCGCCGACTGGATCGGCGAGAAGCCGCCCAGGGGGAAATAGGGGACGAAGGCGATGCCCGCCGCCGCCAGTTCCTCCACCAGGGCGTCGTCCTGGCGCTGGACGAGGTTGTAGAGGTTCTGCACGCAGACGATGCCGCAGACCGAACGGGCCTGAGCGATCTGGTTCGGCGTCACGTGGCTGACGCCGATGTGGCGCACCTTGCCCTGAGCCTGCAGCCCGGCCAGGGCCTCCAGCTGGGGACGCAGATCGCCCTCCTCCGGCCTCATATGGCCGTGCATGGAGCGCAGATTGACCACGTCCAGGACCTCCACCCTCAGGCGGCGCAGGTTGTCGTGCACGGCGCTGACGATCTCGGCCGGAGAGAAGGCCGGAAGCCAGGCCCCCGCCTCGTCGCGGCGCGCCCCCACCTTGGTCACCAGGACGAGGTCCTCGGGATAGGGATGCAGGGCCTCGGCCAGTATCTCGTTGACGACGAAGGGGCCGTAGAAGTCGCTGGTGTCGATGTGGTTGACCCCCGCGGCGATGGCCGCGCGCAGCACCGCCAGGCACTGGGCGCGGTCGCGGGGCGGACCGAACACGCCCGGTCCGGCCAGCTGCATGGCGCCAAAGCCCATGCGCCTCACCTCCCGGTCGCCCAGGCGGAAGCGTCCGGCCTTATCGATATCGCTCATGAATGTCGCCTCCAGGGACTCCCGGCCCAACAGATAGGTGCGCGACCCTCGATCCCAAACGGCGTCCTCGCACGGGCTCCGCCCAGAGGGCGCGCCGCCGCCCCAAAGTCTGGCGATCCAGGGTCTGGCTCAGCGTCGGGGTCTCAACCGGCCGGCGTCGGGGGCGGAGTCGTCGCGGTCGCGCCAGGGAGACGGGCCATGAACCGAAGGATGAGCCGGGCGATCTCGTCGTTCTTCTCCTCAAGGGCGAAGTGGCCGGCGTCCAGCAAATGGATCTCGGCGCCGGGCAGGTCCGCGCGAAAGGCGACCGCCCCGGCGGCGATGAAGGAGGGGTCATTGGCGCCCCAGACCACCAGGGTCGGCGGCTGATGCCGACGAAGCCACGCCTGCCACGCGGGGTAGGACGCCACATTCGTCCGGTAGTCGTAGAGAAGGGCGGTCTGGATCTCGCGCTGGCCGGGACGCGAGAGGTGGGCGAACTCCTCGTCCCAGGCTTCCGGATCGTAGGCCTCGGGGTGGGTGGTTCCCGCCAGGTGCCGCTGCTTCGTCGCCTCATAGGACAGGAAGGCGTCGGCGACCTCGTCATGGGCGGCCGGGTTCTCCCAGAAGCCCGCTATCTTCGACCACTTCGGCCCAAGTCCCGCACGATACGCGTTGCCGTTCTGAATGATGACCGCGGTCAGCCTCTCCGGATGCGCCATCATGATGCGAAAGCCGACCGGGGCGCCGTAATCGAACAGATAGAGGCTGTAGCGCCTGATCTTCAGCTGTTCGAGCAGACCCTCCACCGTCAAGGCCAGATGGTCGAAGCTATAGGCGTAGGCCGCGGGCGAGGGCGCGTCGCTCTCGCCAAAACCCGGATAGTCCGGGGCGATGATATGATAGCGGGTGGCGAGCAGCGGGATGAGCGAGGCGAAGCCCCTGGAGGACGACGGAAAGCCATGCAGAAGGACGAGCGTGGGCGCGTCCCTGGGCCCCGCCTCGCGGTAGAACACTCTGACGCCCTCAACCCTGGCGTCGTGGTAGGTGGTCGTCGCCGTGGTCGACGGAACCGGCACGGCCGCGAGAGCCGGTCCCGTCAGGGCGAGGCCGAAGACCGCCATGGCGATTCGGATCAGCACCCCCGATTCCCCGGTCCGGCTTCGCACGTGCGGATGGACATGGCCGAGCGGTTCATCGTCCGTCAGACGCGCGCCTGGGCGATGGCCAGGGTGTCGATGATCTGGCGGAAGCTGGTGATCTTCCCGTCCCTGATCGTCCAGACATGGGCGTATCTCGCCTTGGACGACTTGCCCGTGACCCCGTGGACGCCGTTGAACTCGCCCAGGGACACCACCGTCTCGCCCTCAGTCACGAACTCGGTGGAGGCGAAGGAGAAACGCGTCCACTCGGCCATCAAGGGTTTGAAAAGGCCCTCGGCGACAGGCCCCGGCCCGCGGCCCACGACCTTGTAGTGCCACATGGTGATCCACTCGATATCGTCAGCCATCAGGGCGAGAGCGCCCGGGGCGTCGCCGACGGCGAGCCTGTCGTAGAAATGTCGAACGACGTCAGTGTGGGGGTTGCTCATCATCGGTCCTGTTCACTTCGAGCCCGTTTCACGGGGCCGAGAGGTTGCATCTGGCGCGGTTCCGGCCGCCTGACCGGAACCGCGCACGGGTCAGCGCATGCGGGCGGCGAGGAACTCGCGCATGGCCGCCCCGATCTCGCGGGCGTGCGTCTCCAGGGCGAAATGCCCGCTGTCGACAAACCGCACCTCGGCGTCGGGAAGATCCCGTTTGAAGGCTTCCGCGCCCGCCGGAAGGAAGAAGGGGTCGTTCCGGCCCCAGATCGCCAGGAGCGGCGGCTGCGCTTTCCTCAGATAGGCCTGAAAGGCTCCGTAGAGCGCGACGTTGGTCTTGTAGTCGCCGAGAAGGTCCAGCTGGATCTCATCGTTTCCGGGCCGGGCCAGATAGAAATCATCGAGGTTGCGACCATCGGGAGAGACGAGAGAGGGATCGCTGACACCGTGGGTATACTGGAGCAAGGTGGTCCGCGGAGTCAGGAAGCCCCGCAAGGCGTCCCGGTTGGCCGGGGTCGGCGCGTTCCAATAGGCCTGGATGGGGGCGAACGCCTCTGACACGCCCTCCAGATAGGCATTGCCGTTCTGTGAAATGATCGCCCGGATGCGCTCCGGGTGGTTCAGGGCGAGGCGGAAGCCGATCGGGGCGCCATAGTCGAAGACATAGATCGCGAAGCTTTCGAGACCCAGCGCCTCCGTGAACCGTTCCACCACCTTCGTGATGGTCTCGAACGTGTACGAAAAGGCGCTGCGGTCCGGCTGCTGGGTCATTCCAAAGCCAGGCAGATCCGGGGCCACCACGCGATAGCTCGCCGCCAATTCAGGGATCAGATCACGGAACATGTGGCTGGCCGTCGGGAAGCCGTGGAGCAGCAGGATGGCGGGAGCGCCCGGGTCGCCCGCCGCGCGGTAGAAGACGTCCAGGCCATCGATATTGACCGTGTTGAAGCTGACTTTCATCGAAGCGATTCCTGAATTCGGCCGGGGAGGCCGGCCCGATGGGTGGCGGCGTCTTCACGCATCGGGCGTGAACCGGGTAGTCGCTCGGTTCTGGAACCGGGTTCCCACCCCATGGAAGTCCCACCCGCCCGTTGGATCCTCGGGCGTGAGGTCCGCCCGCGAGCCCTCCGCTTTGCGGCTCCCAAATCCCGTCGACCCAGGCTAGGATCGCCGGGGGCGTTTTTTCTGCCGTGGGCGCATGGATCGACTGGACGCGATGCACGTCATGCTGACCGCCGTGGAGTGCGGCAGCCTGTCCCAGGCCAGCCGAAAGCTCGGTCAGCCGCTCGCGACCGTGAGCCGAAAGGTCTCAGAGCTTGAACGGCGCCTGAAGGCGGACCTTCTGGTCCGATCTCCCAAAGGGCTTGAGCTGACGCCCGCGGGCCGGACCTATGTTGCGGCGGCCAAGGCGATCCTGGACCAGCTGAGGGAAGCCGAGCGCGCCGCCGCTGGGGAATATGCCGAGCCGAGGGGCGATCTGGTGGTCACCGCCCCGGTCATGTTCGGCAGGCTGCATATGCTGCCCGTCATCGTCGCGTTTCTGAGGACGTTCCCGGAGGTCTCGGTCGCGCTGATGCTGACCGACCGCGTCACCCATTTCGTCGACGACCAGGTGGACGTCGCCCTCCGCATCGCGCACCTGCCGAGCAGCAGCCTCATCGCGACCCGGCTGGGGACCGTTCGCCGCGTGACCTGCGCCAGTCCCGCCTACCTCGCCTCTCGCCCCCCGCCGACGACGCCGGAAGACCTGGCCAATCATGAGGTGGTTTCATCCGAGGCCGACTCTTCGCCCACCGTCTGGCGCTATTGGAGGGACGGAACGGAACTCGCCGCGCCCCTCGCCGCCCGCCTCAGCGTCAACACCACCGACGCCGCATTTCAGGCCGCTCTGGAGGGAGCGGGTGTCATCCGGGCGAACTCCTACCAGGTGGTGGATCATGTGAGGCGCGGTGAGCTGCGTATCCTGCTGGAGGATTTCGAGCCCAGCCCCCGGCCCGTGCACCTGATCTATGCGCGACAGGGCCGCCTTCCCCTCAAGCTCCGGGCCTTCATCGACTTCGCCGTGCCCCGCCTGAGGGAGCGGGTCGCCGCCGCCGAAATCAAACCCTGAGGGTCCGGACGATTCAGCAGACCCGCTCGCCCCAGACGCTGGAGTACACGGCGGCGGTCAACCTGAGGGTCCGGACGATTCAGCAGACCCGCTCGCCCCAGACGCTGGAGTACACGGCGGCGGTCAACCTGAGGGTCCGGACGATTCAGGAGACCCGCTCGCCGTCGTCAGGCCGCAAGCTGGAGCCACTCCTCCCTTTCCCGCCCCGGCCTGTCCTCCCCGCGGAAGGTCGCCGCGCCGGCATGAATCTGGGCGGCTTCCCCAAGAGGCTCGACCGGAATCGTCGCGACCTTGTCCCGGATCCGAAGAGATCTGAAGCGGCGACCCAGCCCGCTCATGGGCCGCTGACGGGCCATCCAGAATGAAAGGAACAGCGTCGAGGCGCCCATGACCTCGACCTCCTGGTTGGAGACGGCCCCCGGCGGCGTCAGGCTGGAGACGACGCTCACCAGAGCCCGGGTGACCATGCAGGGGCTTCGGCCCACCGACAGCGCCGCGCAGGCGCGATCCACCTCCGGCGAGGCGCCCAGAAATGGCCCAAGCAGCTTCGAGGCCAAGGCTCCCAGAACATCGATCGTGGACATGTCCGCTCCCTCATAGGCGTCGCCGACGCGCCGCACCGGGACACTGACCCGGGAGGCCTTCCGTCAATAGTCCGGGTTGGTGGGAGCAGGCCTTCCAAATGCTGGAAGGTCCGCCGCGGCCGGAGGGGTCCGACCCCAGCGCCCCCCGGGCGGATCAAATGGCGCGACGTGGAAGGGGGCCTTGATTTCGCGCCGCCTGAGGCTTGACTGAGACCTGACCTTCACCCGGGGAGCCGCCATGTCCGCCGCCGATCTCACCGTCCGTTTCGAGACCCGTAGCCAAGGCGAGGCGGCGTTCGTGACCCTGGGCGATCCGGCGCGGCTCAACGCGCTCGGCTCCGATCTGATGGCCCGGTTCATCGCCGAGATGGAGCGGCTGGGCGCCCGCCCGGAACTGCGCGCCATCGTCCTACGGGGCGCCGGCGCCAGGGCCTTCGTCGGCGGGGCGGATATCGGCGAGATGGCGGCCATCTCCACCCCGCAGGAGGCCCGGACCTTCATCACCCGCGTGCACGAGACCTGCGCGGCCGTCCGCCATTGTCCCGTTCCGGTGATCGCGGCGATCCGCGGCTGGTGCCTGGGCGCGGGGCTTGAGCTGGCCGCCGCCTGCGACCTGCGCCTGGCCGCGGCGAGTTCGCGGTTTGGCATGCCGGAGGTGCGGCTTGGCGTTCCCTCGGTGGTCGAGGCGGCGCTGCTGCCGGCCCTGATCGGCTCCGGGGCGGCGCACGAGGTGCTGCTTCTGGGCGAGACCTTCGACGCGGCGCGGGCGGAGGCGCTGGGCCTTGTCAACGCCGTCGCGGCGGAAGAGGCGCTCGACGCCCTTCTGGAGACCCGGCTCGACGCGCTCATGGCCGGCGGTCCGGAGGCGCTGCGCCTGCAAAAGGCTCTGATGCGGCGCTGGGAGGGCGAGGCCATCGAGGCGGCGATCGCTGTGGGGATCGAGGCCTTCGCCGCCGCCTATGAAAGCGGAGAGGCGCAGCGACGGATGGGCGCCTTCATGGCCGAGCGCGAGGCCAGGCGCGCGGCCAGGGGCGCGGCCAAGGGCGCGGCGCGTCGCGACGCCTGAGGGGCGAGGCGGTCCGAGGCTTCACGCGCTTTGGTAGTCACGCGCTCGGGTGTTCCAGCGGCGACGGGCAGGCGGCGCGGCGGCGCCCGTCGAGCCGGGCATAGGCCCCGGCCAGGTTTTCCACCGCCGCGCGCAGGACGGCGGTCTGGGCGTCGGCGAGGCGCTCACCCGTCTGGAGTCGAACCGTCTCGCGCCAGTCCAGGTCCGCGCCGGTGGCCGCGCCGGCCTCGCAGAGAGCGGCGAGCAGTCTGGCGCTGGCCGGGCCCGCCAGATCCAGGGCCGCGCGCACCCGGGCGGCCGCGGCGAGACGCACCTCGGCCATGGCGCCGGGACGCGGGGCGACGCCGGCCTTGGCGTCCGCGAGGTTCATGACCCCGAGGCCGTCGCGATGCCACAGGGTCATGTCGTCCTGGAGGCGACGCAGGGCGAGCACGCCGCGCACGGTCAGCGCCCCCCGGCCAAGCAGGCGTTCGAAGACATCGATCCGGCGCGCCCGGACGATCCGCCGGCCGGCGCCGCGCACGGCCTCGACATCGGCGTGGGCGGCAAGCGCCAGGGCCTCGGAATTGACGCCCCACTCGGCGGGCTCGGTCGGGCCTTTCGGCTGGGCCGGGCGGGCGATGATGGCGCGCGGGGCCGAGGGCTTCCGCCTGTGCCGGCTCATGCGGCGCCGGCTCATGGCGCCGCGTCTCTGGCCGACTGTCGGTTGAGCCAGTCCAGGACCCCGCGCACAAAGCGCTCGCCGGTCTCGGTCGGGGCGCGGATCAGCCGGCGATGGGCCGGACAATAGGTCTGGCGCGCCGAGGGGTTGCAGCAGGAAATCAGCGTGGCGCCCTCGCCGCCGATGGGGAAGGCGCACTCTCCGGGCTTTCGGGTGAGCCACAGGCGCGGCGCGGCGGAGACGACAGGGGGAGCGGGATGAGCCATGCCGAAAGTCTTGCATAATGCAATCTTTGCGGCAAGCTATGAAATTTGCAGATTGTGGGGTGACTTTCAAGGCGGGACTTGCATAATGCGCGCATGGTTCGGTCGAATATCCGGAACTATCTGCGCGCGTGGCGCGAACACCGCGGTCTCACCCAGACCCGGCTGGCGGAAATGGTCGGCACCACCGGCGCGGTGATCAGCCTGCTGGAATCCGGCGATCGCGGCCTCTCCGACAAGTGGCTGCGCAAGCTGGCTCCCGTCCTTGGCACCCGGCCCGGACACCTGCTCGAGGTCGATCCCGCCGAGACCGACAACGACGTGCTGGAGATCTGGTCGGACATCCCCGAGGATCGCCGCACCCAGGCGCTCGAAGTCCTGCGCACCTTCCGCCTCGCGCGGCGCGGCTGAGGCGAATACCCCTCAAGATTGCATAATGTGAGAGGTGGTGGCGGGCTCGCGCCTCCCCTTCTCCTAAGGCCCTTTCCCCTCAGGCGCCTTCTCTCGGCGAGGCCAGAGCGTCCAGTTGCGCCAGCAGGGCGTCAGCCTCCCCGGCCGCCTTCTCTGCGCGCACCACGGCCTCGATCTCCGCCCGGCTGCGTTGCGCGGCCAGCTCCCGCTCCGTGAGCCCATGCCACTCGACCATGCGCGCCCACACCGGGTCGATGATCTCGGCTCCAGGGACGGCGCCCTTGGGTGTGCGCCAGGTGAAGCTGCGCAGTTCTGAGATCACCACCTGAAGATAGCCCACGTGCGAGGCCTCGTCGGCCCGGATCCGCTCCACCATCTGGGCGGCGAGGTCCGCCTCCCCCCGGCGCGCCACGAAGAGGTCAGGATCGCGGAACAGGGCGCAGTGGAGGGCGAAGGAAGTCTCCGCCCGGATCTCGATCATCAGCACGTTCATCAGCATGCGGATGAGTTGCTCCAGCCCCTCGGGCAGGAGGGGCATTTCGCGGCCCTGAACTTCGCGCGAGATGCTGGCGGGCGCCTCCACGAGCGGATAGGCGCCCGGCCCGAAGACGAGATCGCGGGCCGCGAACCACATGGCGTCATGGGCGCCAACGCCCGGTTCGCGCGGATCGCCGCCCTCGTCAGCGCCGTGGGCGAAGAAGAGACCCGCCAGGTGTCCGCAGGCCGTATCGGCCAGGGGCTCCATCACCAGGGGCGAGAGATCGGGGGCCTGGGCGTCGCAAAGGGCCCGGCCGCGCCCCTCGATGATGCCGGTGACGGTCAGGGCATTCCACAGCGGCTGGCCGACGCCGGCCTTGAGGAGGAGGCTGTACTGTTCGCGATTAGGGTAGCCCGGGGCCTTCAGCAACTCGGCGGTGGCGTCGATGAGGGGCCAGCCCCTCGCCTTCAGGGCCTCGCCCCAGGCGCGGATGGCCGGCCATCGGTTGAGGGTTCGCGGCGAGACATAATCGCCATCGGCCAGAAAGCCGCCGTGCAGGCGATAGCCCGCCGCCTCGTGAGGCGCGGCATAGGGGTGACTCGCCAGGAGTCGCTCCCGGGTAAAGCGCAGGGGTGCGTTCATGGCTTCCTCCTCACCCCGGGTGGGGCGGTCTCCTCCGGTTCGCTCCGACGCGGACGCGGCGGGCGCACGTCTTGTCCTCAGGCTCTCTTCGGCCTGCCGTTGAGCTCGGCGCCCGCATGAGTGGGCAGGGTGACGAAGAAGAGCGCCGAAATCAGGGCGATGAGGCCGATGACGATGAAGGCCGGCGCGATCACCGCCGCGTTCAGGGCGGCGCTGTGTTCCAGCCCCCGGAACAGGCGCAGAAGCAGGGCCGCCAGGCCGATGCCGATGCTCTGGGACAGCTGCTGACCCATGGTCGACATGGTGGAGGCCCGGCTCATCTGGGCCTGCTCCACATCGGCATAGGCCATGCCGTTGAGCGCCGTAAACTGAAGGCTGCGAAAGAACCCGCCGGTGAGAAGCACGGCATAGATCACCCAGTGCGGGGTGTCGGGCCGGAACAGGGCGTAGGCCATGAACAGCACCGCCACGACCACGGCGTTGACGCTGAGTGTCCGTTTGAACCCGAACCGGCGCAGAATGGGAGGCGCGGCGGTCTTCATGACCAGGGCCGCAGCGGCGCTGGCGAAGGTCATCAGACCGGCCTGAAGCGCGGAAAGGCCAAAGGCGACCTGCAGGAGCATGGCCAGCATGAACGGCGTCGCGCCCATGCCCATGCGCATGAAGGCCCCCCCGACCACAGAGGCGCTGAACGTACGCAGCTTCAAGAGGCCCAGATCGACGATCGGATGGGGCGTGCGGCGGGCGTGGCGCACGAAGGCCGCCAGACAGGCGAGCCCGCCGATCAGCATGGCGGCCACAGCCCAGGCGGGGAAGGCCCGCCGCCCGAGGTTCTCGAAGCCGTAGACCACCCCGGCCATGCCCAGGCCGGTGAGCCCCAGACCCGGCCAGTCCAACGGGCGCGGGTCCTCGCCGCGGACATTGGGGATGAACATCAGGACCAGGGCCACCCCGACCACAGCGATGGGCAGGTTGAGGAAGAAGATCCAGCGCCAGGACACATAGGTGATGATCGCCCCGCCGATCGGGGGCCCCAGCACCGGACCGAGCAGAGCCGGCATGGTCAGCACGCTCATGGCCTGGACGAGATCGTGCTTTGGCGTGGAGCGCAGCAGGACCAGCCGTCCCACCGGACCCAGCATGGCCCCGGCGGCGCCTTCCGCCATGCGCGCCAGGAGCAGGGTCGTGAGGTCGGTGGCGAAGCCGCAGGCGGCGTTGGACAGGGCATAGGCGACGATGGCGAAGAGGAAGATCCGTCGCGCGCCGAAGCGGTCCGCCGCCCAGCCGCTGATGGGCAGGACGATGGCCGAGGCGAGAAGATAGGCGGTGATGGCGGTGTTCAGCCGCACCGGGTCCTCGTGCAGGGAGCGGGCCATGGTCGGCAAGGCGTTGGCGATCACCGTCGCCGAGAGGGTCTGCATCATCAGGCAGCCGCCGATGATCGCCGGCACGAGGGAGGAAAACGGCTTGGCCACGCCCTCGCCGGCCAGCGCGATCGCCGCAGCCTCCGCGGCGGCCTCGGAGTCGGACCAGGGGCGCGGCAGCTCCAGAGCGCTCTCCTGCATTGACGAGGTGGGGGACCGGTCGTCGTCCATCAGACCTCCGCCAGGTCTTCCAGGGCGCCCACAGCCGCGGCCAGGGCGGCCCGGGCGTCCGGCTCCAGAGCCGCAAGGCGCCTCGCCAGCCAGTCGTTGCGATAGGCGCGGATGGCGGCGAGCGCCTCAAGCCCCGCCGGCGTCACGGTAAGCCCGACGCGGCGGCCGTCCAGGTCATCCTCCGCGCGCGCGATCCAGCCGGCGGAAGCCAGGCGCTTCACATGTCCACTCATGGAAGGTCGGGTGATCTGCTCGTGATCGGCGAGAGCCGCGGCGCCGATGCCGGGATGTTTGGAGATGACCCCGAGGATCTGGGCGTCGAGCGCGGAAACGCCGGCCATCTGAGCCTCGCGCCGGAGCTTGCGCGAGGCGCGCAGCAGGGCCGTACGCAGGCGCTCCGCCAGCGGCCCCAAAGCATCACGGGCTTGCGGATCGTCCAGGGACACGGGCGGCCACTCGCATTGAGTTAGTTAGGCGACGTAACCATTTACGCGCGCGAGGCGGACCGCGCAAGCCGCGGCGCCCTAAAGCGGTTTCCGAACTGACGGAATCATCCCGGAGCTTGTGTGTCGCTCTAGATTCAATCGTTTGCGCGCCGTCTGACCGCCCAGACAGCTCCCATCTGGTCGGACGGCGCTCTAATCGCCCACCCGGTTCCAAAGCGAGGCGGGGATGCCGTGGGCCTCGAGAAAGGGCTCGATGCGGCGCGTCGCGCGGCCAGAAAAGCGCCGTCGAAGGGCGCGCAGGAGGCGCGCCTCGGACACGGGCCAGAGTCCGCCGAGGGTCGTAAGCCCCAGGGACCGGCGCAGTCTGGGGAGGTGTTCGGCCGCAACCCTCAGGCTCCATTCATAGTCGCGAACGCCGGCGCCGGGTCCCGCCGGCCCCAGAGCCTGACCCATGAAGACGAGATCGCCGCCCCTCTCCAGACGGGCCCAGACCTGACGCGTGGCCCCTTGCCTCGCCGTCCGCTCGAGCTCCACCGTAAGGTCGCCGAGCCCCGCCTCCTCCTTCCGTGCAAGCCTCTCACCCGCCCCTCGCCCACTCATCCGCCCCTCACCCGCGCGCTTTGGGCCCGTCGCACCCCGGGGCCGAGGCCTGGGCGTCGAGGAGTTCGCTCACCACCGCCAACAGGCGAGGAACCTCAAACGGTTTGACCATGTGGCGCGCCGCGCCCAAGGCCATGGCCCGGCGAGCATCCTCAGTGGACTGGCGCGCCGACAGGACCAGGATCGGGAAGTCCGCCGTGGCCGGCCCTCGAATGGCGCGCCGCTGCTGAAGCGCGGCGAGGACCGACAAGCCGTCGAGAAGGGGCAGGCCCAGATCCAGGATCATGAGTTGGGGCTGGCGGCCGGTCAGCCATTTCAGGGCCTGAACTCCATCGCGCGCACGCTCGACCTCATAGCCCGCCCCGGACAAGGCCAGGACGAGAAGCTCACCGATGAGCTCATCGTCATCGACCAGCAGGACCAAAGGCGAAGGCGCGCGTCGATCCACCGATCAATCTCCCGGGGCCGCAGCCTCAGCGCCGGCGGCTGGACTCATCCATTGCCGGACCTTCGCCGTCAGTTCGTCCGCCAGGATCGGCTTGGAGATGTGGTCGTTCATGCCCGCCGCGAGGCATTGCTCGACCTGCTCACCCAGAACATTGGCGGTGAAGGCGAGGATCGGCGTGGCCGCGTTGGGCCCACCCGAAGCGCGAATGCGGCGCGACGCCGCCAGGCCGTCGACCCTGGGCATCTGCATATCCATGAGGATCAGATCGAAGCGCTCGGCCTGGGCCAGGCGGCAGGCCTCCTCTCCCCCCGCGGCTTCCTCGACCTCATGGCCCATGAAATCGAGCAGGAGCCTGACGAGTTCACGGTTCTCGGCCACATCGTCGACGACCAGGATGCGCACCGGCGCAGCGCCCCCCTCCTCAGCCGGGGTCGGGTCCGCCGCCGGCGCGTCACCGCCAGGCTCCTCCTGGGCCGGGGCCGCGAGCGGGGGAAGGCCGATCCTCGGCGCGGCGGCCTGTTCCTGCGGGGCGGGAACATGGACCTCGAAGCGGGTCCCCCGCCCGACCTCGGACGCCACCATGATGCGGCCGGCCATGAGATCGAGCAGGCTCTTGCAGATCGCCAGGCCCAGACCCGTCCCGCCATAGTGCCGGCTGATCGAGCCGTCGACCTGGGAGAAGCGCTCGAACAGCTGGTCGAGCTTGTCGGAGGGGATCCCGGTCCCCGTGTCGGCGACGACCAGGCGCAGCTCTCCCGATCCGGGATCATAGTCCGCCGACAGCGTGACCCCGCCCTTGGCGGTGAACTTCACCGCATTGTTGAGGAGATTGAGCAGGATCTGGCGCAGTCTGGTGCTGTCGCCGATCAGGCTGGACGGCAGGCCGGGCGACAGCGCGAGGGCGAAGGACAGGCCCTTGGATTCGATCTGCGGTGCGATCAACTCCGCCGTCGAGCGCACGAACTCCTGCGGATCGAACGGCGCGGGATCGAGATGAACCTGGCCGGCCTCGAGCTTGGAGAAGTCGAGGATGTCATTGACCACCGAGAGCAGAACCCTGCCGCCGGCCACGATCCGGCGCACATAGCGACGCGCCTCTTCGGACAGGGTGTCGAGGTTCTCCAGCAGAGACGAAAAGCCGAGGATCGCGGTGAGCGGCGTGCGGATCTCGTGGCTCATATTGGCCAGGAAATCGGTCTTGGCGCGGGTCGCCGCCTCCGCGGCCTCCTTGGCGGCGCTCAGGCTGGCCGCGATCTCCCGTCGCGCCGTGATGTCGCTGACGATATCGCTCACCCCCGCCGGTTCGCCCGATTCCGGGTCGAGCAGCAGTTCCGGACGCGCCTCGACCCAGAGAAGCGCGCCCGTCTTGGTGATGACGCGATAGACGACGGGCGGCCGCTCGGACTCCCTTGGGGCCGAAACGCGGGCGCGGATCGCCCGGGTCGCGGCTCGCAGATCGTCCGGATGAATGATCGCCTCGATCGACTGGCCGACGAGTTCGGCGGGCGTGTAGCCGAGGAGTCGCTCCACCGACGGCGACAAGTAGAGAAAGGCGCCGTCGAGACCGGAATAGGCCACCACGTCCGAGGCGTTGTCGGCCCAGGCCCGGAAGCGTCGCTCGCTCTCGATCAGTTCGTCGCGGAGCCGCATGCGCTCGCGCTGAGACCGCTGCTCGCGCTCCACCAGCACGGCCACGGCCACCACCGTGACGACGCCGAACAGGAGAAAGACCTGAAGGAAGGTCATCTGCGCGGCCGCGTCGCCGCGCACGAGGGAAAACGGCCCCAAGCCCCGAAGCGTGGCGTAGAGCGCGGCCAGGGTGGTGGCGAGAATCGCCAGGGCCCCACCGGTCAGGCCCAGATAGAAGGTGATCAGCATCAGCAGAGGCATGATCGTGAACAGGGCCGGATAGCGTGTCTGCAGAAACACCGCCGCGAGGAACACCGCCAGGGCGGTGGCGAGGCCAAGAGCCCACCAGCGCCGCCTCGGCGTGATCAGACGCACGAGCCGCGCCGGAGTGAGGGCCAGGAGGGCCGGGGTGAAGACCAGCGTCCCCAGGCCACGCGCGGCCCACCAGTCGAAAAGGTTCTGGAGGAAGTGTCCGGAGCCGGTCAGCTGCCGCGCCGTCGCGGCGATCAGGCCGGCCGCCAGGGGCGCGGCCAACCCGCCAAAGACCAGGAACGCCCCCGCATCCTTCAGCCGCCGCAGATCGGGCGGCAGGGTCCCGGCCCAGCGAAGCCCGGCGACGCATAAGAGAGCGTCGACGACATTGGCCAGCGGCAGGGTCAGGGCCAGGGGCATCGCCGTGCCGCGAAGGAGAGAGGCGGCGACCATGGCCGCCAAACCGAGGCCCAGGGTGAGCGCCCAGCGCCCGGGCCGAAGGCGCGACATCACCGCGATCAAGATCGCGTTGGCTGGCCAAAGCGGCGCGGTCACATGGCGCGTCGAGATCTCGCTCAGATTGAAATAGGCGAGGCCGAACACGAGAAGGCCGGCGAGGCCGACCAGCCCCATGTCCGGCCATAACCGGCGGTGTGACGGCGCTGAGGCGAGTTCCTGCGACATCCGCTCACTCCTGCGACCGACAGACGGAGAGCCGGGTCCCTGTGATCGCGCCTGACCATCCGCCTCGCCAGCCTAGGGTCTGTCGCCTCCAGTTGAAAAGGCCGGCCCTCACTCACCGAGACTGCGCGACTTGCGACGTCAGAGCCAGAAGGCCCGCCGCGTCGATCAGGAAGTGGGTCAGGATGCAGGCGATCAGATCCCGTCTCCAAAGGTAGAACAGGGTGAGGACCAGCCCTGGCAGGGCCGCAAGGGCCACATAGGCGACGCCCCAGCGCGGGGCGTGAGCCCCGGCGAACGCCGCCAAGGACACCAGCGCAGCGAGCCAGGTCGACCCGCTCGCCGCCTCGATGCGGGTGAGCATGACGCCCCGAAATACGATCTCCTCGGAGATGGCCGCGGTCAGGGCGATCAGAAGCAGCAGCCAGACAGGCCGGGTCCCGAGGCGGGCGAGCACGGACTGGCCGACATCCATCCCCGCGCGGCTCGCGACATAGGCGGCGCCCGCCGAGATCAGCATGGCCAGAGCGAAGCCCAGCACGGCGAAGCCCAGGGTGCTCGCCTTCGGCCGCACCAGACCCAGGCCGGACGCCGGCTCGCGCGCGCCCCACAGGAGACCCAGGACGAGCAGGAGCGCGGCGCCGGCCAGCGCCGCCTCGCGCACGAGGACGCCGCCCGTGGAAGCGGTCAGCAACGAGGGGAGCAGCCTGATGAGCCCCATCAGTCCGAAAAAGGCCAGGATCGCCGTCGCCCAGAGCGAGGCCCTGGATCTCATCGCCACCGGAGAAGGCTTCGTAGCCATGTGTTCCGCCCCCCTTCTCAAGGCCCGCGCCCCCGGCCCGGAAGCCGTCAGCTCGGCGGCGCGCTCAGACCCCGGCCGGCGCGAAGACCCTGCCCGAGGTGAGGGCCGTCCTGGCGGCCAGAGCGACCTTGGCGGTCTCGTACTCCTCCGCCAGACGCGCGACGCGAACCGCCACCGACTCCACGGCCTGCACCGCGCCGATGCCCTGGCCGCAACCCCAGATGTCGCGCCACGCCTTGGCCTTCTGGTTGCCGCCGGAGCCAAAGTTCATCTTGGAGGGGTCGGCGGTGGGGAGGTCGTCCGGGTCGAGACCCGCACGTTCGATGCTCGGCCGCAGATAGTTGCCGTGAACGCCCGTGAAGAGGTTCGTATAGACGATGTCCTCGGCCCCGTGCTCGACGATCATCTGCTTGTAGCCCTCGACGGCGTTGGCCTCCTCCGTGGCGATGAAGGCCGAGCCGATATAGGCGAGGTCCGCGCCCATGGCCTGGGCGGCGAGAACGGCCGCGCCGTTGGCGATGGCGCCGGACAAGGCGATGGGTCCGTCGAACCAGGCGCGCAGCTCCTGGATCAGGGCGAAGGGCGAGAGCCGCCCGGCGTGTCCGCCGGCGCCCGCGGCGACCGGAATGAGGCCATCCGCGCCCTTCTCGATGGCCTTTCGGGCGAAAGCGGAGTTGATGACGTCGTGCAGAACGACCCCGCCCCAGGCGTGGACCGCGTCATTGACGTCGGTGCGGGCGCCCAGAGAGGTGATGACCACCGGCGCCTTGTACTTGGCGCACAACTCCACATCCGCTTCGAGCCGGTCATTGGTCTTGTGCACGATCTGATTGACCGCGAAGGGCGCCGAGGGCGCCTCAGGGTGGGCGCGGTCCCAGGCGGCGAGCTCTTCGGTGATGCGCGCCAGCCACTCGTCGAGCTGAGACAGGGGCCGGGCGTTGAGCGAGGGAAAGGAGCCGACGATCCCGGCCTTGCACTGGGCGATGACCAGATCCGGCCCGGAGATGATGAACAGCGGCGAAGCGATCACCGGCAGGCGCAGGCGGTCTCGCAGGACGGGCGGAAGGGCCAAGACGTGTCTCCCTGAACAATGTTCACTTCATTCCTAACCACCGTCGTGCGTCTGGCAAGCGGGACGCGGGGTAAGGCGTCACCCGGATGTGAGGCGCGCGTCATCCGGACCGCACGGGAGGGAACGCACGGGGCGGAACGCGAAGGGCGGCGAAGCCTGACCGCGAAAAAAGAAAAGGCCCCCGGATAAACCGGGGGCCAGGGGGGGCCGAGGCGGCGCGAGGCGCCGGCAAAGGCGAGGTTCAGAAAGGAAGTGAAGATCAGAAGGGATAGTAGCGGAACGAGGTCAGGAACATGTCCTCGCGAGCGACCGGGGCCGCATTGAAGGTCACAGGTCCCGCGCCGGTGGCGCCATAGCCGGGGAACAGGTGTCGATCTTCGTGGGTGTACTGCATGCCCCACTGGATCTTGCCGAACTTTCCGGAATAGGCCCGGTGCCAGAAGCCGAACACAAGCATGTCCTCGTAATGGGTCGAGTTGCCGCACACCGAGCTTCCCTCGATGTCGCATCCGGCGTTGTTCAGATAGACGCTGCCCACGCCGTTATAGATCGAGGAATTGCCGTAGTTCTGGGCCTGCTGACGCTCCTCGCCGGCATAGCCGTACACGTCGAGCGAGGCGCCCACGTGGCCGATGGCCCCCAGCAGGATCTGGGACTCCTGGACGGGGTGGATATTGCCGTTGGCGTCGAAGCTGACGTCGGGCAGCTGGCCCGAGCCGTAGCGGCCGATGCCCTTGCCCACCAGACCGGACGCCTGAAGGTCCACAAGGCCGGGAACGAGACCGAAGATCGCCGCGCCGCCGACGCCGCCGCCGAGGACATTCTCGTTGCCGGTCGTGCCGGCCGCGGTGAGACGCTCATAGAAGCTGCGCAGGATGCCGTAGCCTTCGATATGGAGCTTGTGTCCGCCCGGATTCTCTTCCAGGACGGCCTTGGCGGCCACGTCGGGATACTTGTTCAGCGACAGGAAGTAGCCGGCCGCGGGGCCCGGGAACTCCGCGCCGCCGCCGATGTTGTTCACGATGCTGACGCCGGGATTGAACTTGCCGGTGCTGAAGAAGGTCGACTGCGGGTTTTCCAACGAGACGCCGAACCAGAGCTGCTTGTCATAGTTGAACACCACCCGCATCTGCGGCTGGCGGGACCAGGTGAAGCCGACGACGTACTGTGCGTCGATGGTCAGAGGCGTGACCTCCGAGCGCGGCGTGATGCCGTAGGAGTCGAGGGTGAGCAGCGACCAGGTTTGCCCGCCCAGGAACTCGACCCCGCCCCAGGGCTGATCCCAGTCGATGGTGCCGTAGAAGTGCCGCATGCGCGGATTGTAGGAATTGCTCTCGTTCGAGTTGGCCGTCAGAGCGCCGCCAAGGAAGTCGGACTCGACATAGCCCGCCAGATGCACGGTCTTGCTCACGTCGCCCTGAGCGAGCAGCGATACGCGGCTCTGACGCGCCGAGAAGCGCTCTTCGGAGGTATGGCCCTGGGCCACATTGGGCAGCGGAATGCCGATATAGCTGGAGCCGATGTCGCCGCCTTCGTTGTGCGAGCGGAACACGGTTTCCATGGCCACGAAGCCGCCGGGGGTGATCTTGACGCCCTTGTAATAGATGCCGTCCGTCTTCGGCTTCACCTTGTCGACCTGCTGGGCGACCTGGGTCTGAACCTGGCCCGGGATCGTCTGGATCTGTTCGGCGAGCTGGGTCTGAGCCGACTGGGCCGCAGCCTGGGCGTCCGTCAGCTGGGTCTTCATCGCGGTCAGCTGAGCCTCGGTCTGCTGCGACTGCGCCGCCTGCGCGGCCTGCGCCTGTTTCAGCTCCTCGATCTGCGACTTCAGCGCCGCCACCTCAGCCGCCATCTCCTGAGCCGCGGACGGCGCCCTGGCGACAGTCTTGTGGGCGTGGCGGGAATGGACGGTCTTGGCCGGCTGATCGGCCGCGGCGGCCGGGCCTGACGCATAGACGAGACAAACCGCCAGCGCGGCTCCGCCGAGCAGCGACGATTTCAACATGTTGGGAACCCCCTGATATGCGCCGAACGGCTCGACGTGGCGCGTGCCTAACAGGTTCATGTGACAGTCTTGTAAAGCCGCCCGCCGCGCGCGCCGCGCGCGCCGGCTAGAGCGAATTTCGAGCTGAGGGAATCCCTGAGGACGTCGCCATTCGCTCTAGATTCAATCGTTTACGCGCCGTCTGATACGCGCCGTCTGGCCGCCCAGACAGTTTCCATCGGGTCGGACGGCGCTCTAGCCATCTGCTGGCGGGGGGACCCTGGCGGGAACGCCTTGCGGCGAACCGCGATCTGGGGCCGCCGCACACGGAGGAACCGGCGCATATCGGGGCCAAAGACGCCTCGCGCGGGCTTCACAAAGGCGTCATGAAAATGCTCTATCGGCCTTCTTCCGAGGGCGGCGAGGGGGTCCCGCCCATCGGCGGAGCTGGATCCGCAGGCCCTTTCGGCCCTGATCTCGTGGAGACAACATGATGAAGCGTGGATTTGCAGCGGCTCTGGCGGCAGCCGGAAGCGTGGCGCTGATGGCGTCCGGCGCCCAGGCGGCGGAGATCACCGGCGCGGGCTCGACCTTCGTCTATCCCGTCCTCTCGCAGTGGTCGGCGCAATATCATGGCATGACCGGGCTGCAGGTGAATTATCAGTCCATCGGATCAGGCGGCGGCATCGCCCAGATCAAGGCCGGAACGGTGGTCTTCGGCGCCACGGACAAGCCCTTGGCCCCGGCGGAGCTCGACCAGTCGGGTCTGGCTCAGTTTCCGGTCATCATCGGCGGCATCCTGCCGGTCGTGAGCATCCAGGGCGTGGCGCCCGGTCAGATGAAGTTCACCGGGCCGGTCCTGGCGGACATCTATATGGGCAAGATCAAGCGCTGGGATGACCCGGCGATCCGCGCCCTCAACCCTGGGCTGCGCCTGCCCGGCGCGACGATCAACGTCGTCCACAGGTCGGACGGCTCGGGAACGACCTTCAACTGGACCCACTATCTCGGCCAGGAGAGCGCCGAATGGAAACAGAAGGTCGGCGAAGGCACGTCGGTGCAGTGGCCGGTCGGCATCGGCGGCAAGGGCAATGAGGGCGTCGCCGCCTACACCCGCCAGATCCCCAACTCCATCGGCTATGTGGAATACGCCTATGTGGTTCAGAACCACATGACCTACGGCCTGGTGAAGAACCGCGCCGGCCGTTTTATCGGCCCCAGCATCGCCGCCTTCCAGGCGGCGGCGGCCACGGCGAACTGGAAGCAGTTTCCCGACTTCTATCAGGTGATCACCGACGCGCCGGGCCCCAACGCCTATCCGATCACGGCCTCGACCTTCGTGCTCATGCACAAGCAACCGAAGAATGCCGCGGAGTCCGCGGACGCCCTGAAATTTTTCAAGTGGTCGCTTGAGAAGGGTCAACCCGCCGCGGCCAAGCTGGACTATGTGGCCCTGCCTCCGGTGCTGGTGAAGGAGATCGAAGCCTACTGGGCCAAGGAGATCAAATAGGCGCACTTGACCCGGGCTCCGGTTGCTCTAGGCGTCCGGAGCGCCTCTCCCGGCGAGGCGGCGGCGTTGACAGTGGGCCGCGAAGGACAAGGACGGCGAGGTGACTGAGTCTTCCCCGAGCGCCCCGACCGACCGCCTCGGCCGCGCCAGAGGCCTTGGGGGGGATCGTCCATTCGAGGCCGTGATCGCCCTGGCCGCGCTGACCGTGCTGGTGGTCCTCGCGGCCGCCGGCGCGTCGATGTATCTGGGCGGCCAGCAGGCCTTCCGGACCTTTGGCCTGAAGTTCTTCGTCAGCACCGACTGGGACGCGGTCAACAAACAGTTCGGCGCTCTGGTGCCGATCTACGGCACCCTGGTCACGGCCGCGATTTCGCTGATTATCGGTGTGCCGACGAGTTTTGGCATCGCCTTCACCCTGACTGAAACGGCGCCGCGGTGGTTGCGCCAGCCCCTGATGATCGCGGTGGAGCTTCTCGCCTCGATCCCCAGCATCATCTACGGCATGTGGGGCCTGTTCGTGTTCGCTCCCTTCATGGCCAATACGGTCGAGCCCTGGCTGAACGCCGCCTTCGCCAACACCCCGATTCTGACCGATGTCCTGACCGGCCCGCCCATCGGCATCGGCATGCTGACCGCCGGCATCATCCTTGGCGTGATGATCATCCCGTTCATCAGTTCGGTGATGTGGAGCGTGTTCACCGCGGTGCCCGCCCACCTCAAGGAATCGGCCGTGGCGCTCGGGGCCACCCGGAGCGAGGTGATGCTCAAGGTGATCCTGCCCTATACCCGCAACGCCGTGGTCGGCGCGATCTTCCTGGGTCTGGGACGGGCCCTGGGCGAGACCATGGCGGTGACCTTCGTGCTCGGCAACGCCCACGACTTCGCCAAGTCCCTCCTGATGCCTGGCAACTCCATCGCCGCGGTCATCGCCAACGAGTTCACCGAGGCCGATTCGAACATCTATCGCTCGTCCCTCATCGCCCTGGGCTTCGTGCTCTTCATCGTCACCTTCCTGGTCCTGGCGGCGGCGCGGCTGCTGCTGCTGCGGCTCCAGCGGATCGAAGGGGCGAAGGTCTGAGCATGAGCCTGCTCCTCCTGCGACGCCGGGCCTTCGACGTCA
>JAKBBV010000083.1 GCA_021808285.1 Pseudomonadota bacterium
GCCTATGGCGAGTGCCTCCACGAGGTGAAGCTGATCGTCGACCTCATCTATGAGGGCGGCATCGCCAACATGAACTACTCGATCTCCAACACCGCCGAATATGGCGAGTATGTCACCGGGCCCCGGATCATCACGCCGGAGACCAAGGCGGAGATGAAGCGCGTCCTGGAGGACATCCAGTATGGCCGTTTCGTGCGCGACTTCATGCTCGAGAACCAGGTCGGCCAGCCGAACTTCAAGGCCACCCGGCGGCGCCATGGCGAGCATCAGATCGAGGAGGTCGGGGCGCGGCTGCGGGCCATGATGCCGTGGATCGCCAAGAACAAGCTGGTGGACCAGAGCCGCAACTGAAGCGGGGGTGGGATTGGCCGACCCCACGGACATCCTCAACTGGCGCCGGCTGGAGCCGAACCTCACCACCTCCGGCCAGCCCACCGAGGCGCAGATCGCCGCCCTGGCGCCGCTCGGCGTGACGCGGGTGGTCAATCTGGCCCTGCACACCCATCCGCGCGCCCTGCCGGACGAGGCCGCCTCCTGCGCCGCGCTCGGTCTCGACTATGTCCATATTCCGGTGGATTTCCAGGCGCCGGACGAGGCCGACTATGCCCGCTTTCGCCAGGTCATGGCGGCGCGCGGCGAGGCTTGCCTGCACGTCCACTGCATCATGAACTACCGGGTCTCGGCCTTCCTCTATCGCTGGCGGCGGGAGGCGCAGGGCTGGAGCGAGGCGGCGGCGCGGGCGGAGCTGGAGGGCGTGTGGCGCCCCGGCGGGGTCTGGGCCGCCTTCATCGGCGACCTCGCGCGCGTCTCCGAGCCACACCTCTATGCCGGGGAGCATTATCGGGCGCCACGCACGGGCGCCTGAGCCCGGGGCGTCGCCGGCCCTACCAGTCCAGTCCTGCCGGGCCCCTCAGAATCGCCTCGACCTCGGGCCGATGCCGGGCCGCGCCGGCGCCGGGGTGGAGCACCAGCGGGGGCAGAAGCCTCAGCGGCGCTCTTCCAGCCCGCACGGCGCGCACCAGGACCCGCTTGGCCGGGGCCTCGGCGAAAGGGTGCAGGGGGCGGATGGCGAAGGAGCCCGCGCGGCGGCCGAGCCACTCCAGAACGTCGGCCAGACGGTCGGCGCGGTGGATGATGGCGAGTGTTCCCCCTTCGCGCACCGCCTTGGTCAAAATGTCGCACCAGGCGCCCAGGCCCTCCTCGGCCAGCCAGGCGGCGCGCCTTTCCGGCGCCGGACCGCGCAGGGTGGTCGGATCATCGAAGAACGGCGGATTGGCGAGGGCGGCGTCGAAGGCGGCATGGCCGAGCGAGCGCACCGCCTCGGCGAGCGGGGCTTCCACCACCTCGATCCGGTCCTCCATGGCGTTGAGGGCGATATTCTCACGCGCCAGGGCGGCGGCGGCGGCATCCCGCTCCACGCCCACGAACCGGGTCCCCGGACGCCGCGCCGCGGCGGCGAGCATCACCGCGCCCACCCCGCATCCCGCGTCCAGCACCCGCATTCCCGGCGTGGCATCGCAGGCGGCGGCGAGCAGGGCGGCGTCGAGACCGGCCCGATAGCCGGCCCGGGGCTGTCTCAGACGCAGGCGACCGCCCAGCCAGCCATCCTCGGACACGTCCGCTTGAAGAGGCGCGCTCATCGCTTGACCCTGAACCCTGCCCTCACCATTGTCCGGCTCCGCGGCGCGAGAGGCGCGCCCTTCCTGGAGCCCTGGCGTTTGGACGCAGCAGAAGCCCTCTTTCCGCGCCGGACCGGTTCCGTGGACCGCCTGGCCGAACTCGCGCGCGACGACATGGCCGATGTGGATGCGGTCATCCGTTCGCGCATGCAGAGCCCCGTCAGCGTCATTCCCGCCCTGGCTGACCACATCATCGAGGCCGGCGGCAAGCGTCTTCGTCCGCTGCTGGCGGTGGTGGCGTGGCGCCTGGCGGGGGCGAGGGGCGACGGCGGGCTGAAACTGGCGGCGGCGGTGGAGTTCATCCACACCGCGACCCTGCTGCACGACGATGTCGTGGACAGCTCGCGCCTTCGCCGCGGCAAGCTGGCCGCCCACCTGATCTGGGGCGCCCCTTCGAGCGTTCTGGTGGGGGATTTCCTGTTCGCCCGGGCCTTCGAGCTGATGGTCGAGACCGGCTCCATGCGGGCCATGGAGATCCTGTCGCGCGCCTCGCGCGTGATCGCCGAGGGCGAGGTGCTGCAGCTGACCCGCGCCCATGATCTGAAGCTCACCCAGGACACCTATCTTGAGATCATCGCCGCCAAGACCGCCGAGCTGTTCGCCGCCGCCGCCGAGGCCGGAGCGGTCACCGCCGGCGCCAGCGCGGCGCAATGCGCGGCCCTGAGGGCCTATGGCCTCAATCTGGGTCTCGCCTTCCAGCTGGCCGACGACGCCCTCGACTATGGCGGCGCCACCGAGACGCTCGGCAAGGACGCGGGTGACGATTTCCGCGAAGGCAAGGCGACGCTCCCCCTGCTCCTGGCCATGGCCCGCACCGGCCCGCGCGAGGTGGAGTTCTGGGAGCGCGCCATCGGCCGCAAGGAGCAGACGGAGCTCGATTTCCGCAAGGCGCGGGATCTGATCGTCGGCGTCGGCGCCCTGGACGCCACCCTCGACCTGGCGGACGAATATGCGGAGAACGCCAAGGCGGCCTTAAGCGTCTTCCCGCTCAGCGAATGGCGCGCGGGCCTGGAGGGCCTGGCCGAGTTCGCGGTCAGCCGAAGGGCGTGAGGGGGATCAGAACTCCCGCGTCGTCGAAAGCCGCGCGCACTGGTAGGTCCGGGTGGGTTGCCCTTGAAAGTTGGCCTGGAGCAGCCCGCTGGTGCGGTCGAGAGACCAGACCCCTCCGAAGAAGCCGAGGATGTCGCTATCAGGGTTGATCTTATCACTACTCTCTATCTCGCCGCCCGGGTTCAGGATCTCGACATAACCGGGGTCCAGCTCCAGGGTCAGGAGCAGGGGCGTGAGGTTAGGCGTGACGTTACAGGTCTGAACCTCACCGCAGGAGCCGAAGCCCATGAGGCGTCTCCTCGCCCGTATCTTCCGACCGCGAAGTCCGCGATCGCCGACCGCATGCCCCCGCTGTCATCGGCAGATGGCGCTGATCGAGAAGAATACGATGAGCGGCCGGGACCTGCGCACCTATGCCTGTCGGCGCTGCGGCAGGGAGGTCGAGATGGATTTCGGGGACGCCATGTGGAAGCTGATCTCGGAGGCGGATCGATAAGGCGGCCGCACGGGCAGGGGCGCCTCAGCGGCCGGCGTTCGCGCAGCAGGCAGCGGGGCGAGGAGGACCTGGTCCACTCGCCGCGTCCGGCATCTGCGCTTTCCCGCGTTTTCGATGTCGCAATTGACAAAAAGAGGTCGCCTTGTGTTCATTGCCCTCCCGGAGGGCGATATGCGAACATCGATGGGCAAACGTGCGTCCCTCTGTTTCATCGCCACCGCCGCTCTGGTGGGGTGGGTTCTGGCAGGGTCGGCCCAGGCGAGGGGGTACCGCGACGGCCCGTTCAATCCGGCCCTGACCGCGGCGCTGCCGGGCGACCGGCTCATCGTCCCCGGCCAGAGAGTGGGGCCGATCCAGATCTGGGACACGGTCGACCACGCCGAGACGATCTTGGGGCCGCCGGAATTCACAACACCATTTTCGTCTTGCTATAATGGAACCAACAACTGTGTCTATTTCTACAAGTATGTCTGGTCAAAATATGGACTGATCGTTTACGCCTCTCAGAGCGATCCCCGGCTCAAGATCTTCGAGATCGATGTCTATAATCATGCGACATCATGGCAGACGGCCAGTGGAGTCAGCCTGGCGACCGCGTTCAAGTTTGCGATCGATCACATCACCGAGACCATTTCACCCGCCTATACGACGATGTGTTTCAACACCGGATTCTGCGGCGCCTATGACTCCGACGGCATGCACATCGGAGCATTCGGCCGGGACGCGGCGCTCAACGAAATTCAAATCTATGATGCGCGGTTCGACGCGACCCATCAGAACCGGATTCCGCTGGGCAACTATCCGGGCCCCAACGGCATGCAGCACTGACCCCGGTTGCGGGCACCCATCGCCTCGAGGTCACTTTTCATGCTGGACACTCTCTTTCGTGAGAGTCACTGTTCGTCGTTGAACATGAGCGGACGGGAGAGGGCCCGGCGATGAAAGCGGTTCTCGGGCGTCATTTCGAGGCGCGTTGGCGGCGAGCGGCGCCGGCGGTCGCGGCGCTTTTCGCGGCGGCGGCTGTCCCGGTCCGAGCCCAGGACCTCCCGAACATCCCCACGCCCCATTGCCACTGCACCCAGTGGACCACCGTGATGGGTCAGGACGGCAAGCCCCATCAGATGTGCGTTCACCAGGAGTGCAATTAGCGAGTGCAATTAGAGCGGCGCCTTCGCCCCGGGGCCGCGGCCCCGGGCGAGACGGGACGGAGTCTTTGATCGGTCGGGAGGAGGCTTCATGCTGCGGATTTCCGGATTGAGATGGCTGGCGCTCGGCCAGTGTCGCCGGTGCATGCGTCAGGCATTCATGGCCGCCGCGATCGCCTGGATCGCCGCCGCCCTGGCGGGCTGGGCGTTCGGCCGAACACCGCTCATGCCTCTGTCCTTGGCTCTGGCCGGCGCCCTTACCGGGCTTTGGCTATCCCATCTGACGGCGTTCGCCGCGAGGGCCGCCCGGGCCGGCGGCGAGCCGCTGGCCCCGCGACGGCGCGCGGCCCTGGGCGTCTTCGCCCGCGCCTTCGCCTTCGGCGCCGTGGTCACGGCCGTTCCCTTCGCCACGGCCTTCGCCGAGGACTGCATCGCCAAGGGCGGAGTCTGCGTGCTGAACGGCACGCCGTGCTGCGCAGGGACGCGCTGCCAGGGGAAGTTCCCGAATACCTCTTGCCAGTAGGCGATGGCGAGCGCGCGTGGCCCGCGCGCGCCCCTCACCCCGGCCCGATCATCTTCTCCGGCCGCACGACGGCGTCGAACTGATCGCCCGTGACATAGCCGCCGCCCACGGCCTCCTCGCGCAGGGTCGTGCCGTTCTTGTGCGCCGTCTTGGCGATCTTGGCGGCGGCGTCGTAGCCGATCACCGGGGCCAGGGCCGTGACCAGCATCAGTGAGCGGTCCAGGGCGGCCTTGATGTTGTCCTCGCGCGGTTCGATGCCCTCGACGCAGTGGGTGGTGAAGCTGACCGAGGCGTCGGCCAGGAGGCGCACGGACTGCAGGAAATTATAGGCCATCACCGGATTGAAGACGTTCAGCTCGAAATGGCCTGAGGCCCCGGCGAAGGTGAGGGTGGCGTGGTTGCCGAACACCTGGGCGCAGACCATGGTCAGGGCCTCGCACTGGGTGGGATTGACCTTGCCCGGCATGATCGAGGAGCCCGGCTCGTTCTCCGGCAGGGCCAGCTCGCCCAGGCCCGAGCGCGGGCCCGAGCCCAGGAAGCGGATGTCGTTGGCGATCTTGAACAGGCTCGCGGCCAGGGTGTTGAGCGCCCCGTGGGTGAAGACCATGGCGTCGTGGGCGGCCAGGGCCTCGAACTTGTTGGGGGCCGAGGTGAACGGCAAGCCGGTGATGGCGGCGATCTGGGCGGCGACCTTCTCGGCGAAGCCCACCGGCGCGTTCAGCCCCGTGCCCACGGCGGTCCCGCCCTGGGCGAGCTGCATCAGCATGGGCAGGGTCATCTCGATCCGGGCGATCCCGTTGGCGACCTGCTGGGCATAGCCGGAGAACTCCTGGCCCAGCGTCAGGGGGGTGGCGTCCTGGGTGTGGGTGCGGCCGATCTTGATGATTTGCGCCCAGGCCGTGGCCTTGGCGTCGAGGGCGGCGTGGAGGGTCTTGAGCGCCGGCATCAGACGGTGGACGACCTCCTCCGCGGCGGCCACGTGCATGGCCGTGGGATAGGTGTCGTTGGACGACTGGCTCATATTGACGTGGTCGTTGGGATGGACCGGGCTCTTGGAGCCCATCACCCCGCCCAGCATCTCGATGGCGCGGTTCGAGATCACCTCGTTGGCGTTCATGTTCGACTGGGTGCCCGAGCCGGTCTGCCAGACCGAGAGGGGGAAATGGTCGTCGAGCTTGCCGTCGATCACCTCCTGGGCGGCAGCGACGATGGTGGCGCCGATCTTCGGATCGAGCTTGCCCAGCGCCATGTTGGTCTCGGCCGCGGCGCGCTTGATGATGCCGAGCGCCCGCACCACGGGGCGGGGCTGCGTCTCCCAGCCGATGGCGAAATTGTGCCGGCTGCGCTCGGCCTGGGCGCCCCAATAGCGGTCGGCGGCGACGGCGATGGGGCCGAAGGTGTCGGTTTCGGTGCGGGTGGCGGCGGTCATGGCGAAACGGCCTCTAAAGCAGCTGTGGCGGGCGGGGCGAGGCGGGGCCTAGGCTTCGCGTCGCGGACGGTCAAGCCGGCCTCCGGGCGGGCCTATTTGTAGTTGCGGAACGGGGTCGGGACGGCGGTGCCGGTGGCCTTGGCGAGCAGGCGTCCTTCGGCATCGAAAAGCTCGCCCTCGGTGAAGGCGAGGGTCTTGCCCCAGCGCACCACCCGGCCGACCCCCTTGAGGGGGCCTGGCATGGCGGGGCGGAAGAAACTGGTCTTCATCTCGGCGGTGGGGGCGACGCAGGTCATGCCCGAGGCCACCATGCAGGCGACCGACATGCACTCATCCAGCATGGCGCAGAGATAGCCGCCCTGGACCTGCTTCATCGGATTGGCGAGCAGTTCGGCGCGCGCGTCAAAGGCCACCTCCACCGACTTGTCGGCCTGACTGACGCTCAGCATGCGGAATCCCAGGGTCTGGGAGCCGGTGGGCTGGTTCTTGCTGCGCAGGAAACGCGCCAAAATCTCCTCATCCGTGAGGGGCGGCGGCGCGGCGGCTTCGGACATGATCACTTCTTCCGGAACTGGTCGAGGGAGACGATCTTGGCCTCCTCCTCCTTGGCCGCCTGGGCGGGGACCTCAGCGGATGGAGGGGCGGCTTTGACCG
>JAKBBV010000034.1 GCA_021808285.1 Pseudomonadota bacterium
CGAACGGGGCCATGGCCCGCGGCGTCGAGATCTCGAACTGTCGGATGGCGGCGATAACGTCGATCTCACCGGCCAGATCGCGCCCGGGATGGGCGTCCCGCAGAGCCTCGCGGGCGGCCTCGGCGGCCAGGTCCGCGGGCGACAGGGCGCGCCAGTCGCCCTGGTCGATGCGCTCCGACGCCTCCCCGACTCCGATGATCACCGTCGCCCGATCGTCCACATCCCGTCTCCCAAACGCCGCTTCGGGCCGCGCCGATCCTGGCAAGACCCACGGCGCTCTGTCGAGGGTTACCTTGCGATAACCCGCTCAGCGCCGCAGCCAGCGCCGCGCCGCCAGACCGGCCCCGATCCAGACCAGGCCGGCGAGAACCATCGGCGCCACGGCGCGCCAGTCGCCGGCGCTGAGGCCGCGCGAGAGGGCTGCGCCGGCAAAGGCGGTGAGAAGGATCTTGGGGCTGATGCCAAGCCCCGTCCCGAGGATGAAGTCGAGCGCGCGGATGGAGGCGGCCCCGGCGGCGAGGTTCACGGCCACGAAGGGCGCGAAGGGGGCGAGCCGGATGGCGAAGCTGGCGACGAAACCGTGACGGCCGATCAGCTCCAGAAGCCGGCGGGCCCGCGTGTCGCCGAGCCGGGCGGCGGCCGGGACGCTGAAGATCCGTCCAAGCCAAAACCCCACAAGGGCCGAGACCAGGGTTCCGATCCAGCTATAGACGGCCCCCTTCACCGGACCGAAGGCGGCGACGGCGGCGGCGATGAGGACGAACTGCGGCACGCCCAGAAAGGCCAGGCCGGCGAAGACCCCGGTGCAGACCGGCAGGGCCCAGACGCCGCGCGCCTCGGCGAGCCAGGTCCGCGCCGCCGCCGCCCCATCGAGCCCGGTGAGGCCGGCGCCAAAGAGGAACACGAGCCCGACGCCGCCGAACAGAACGAAGGCGAGACCCGCCGTGCGCCAGCGGCCGGGAGCCGGCACGGCGCGCGACGCCTATTCGAAGACGACCGGATTGGCGGTCAGGGCGGCCATGGGCGAGGGCCGGTCGCGCCAGCCCTTCAGAGCCGGGCTCTCCGCCGCCGCATCGAAAGCCGCCATGGCCTTCGCGAATCGGGCCGCCACCGCGTCTTTGAACTCCGGATGGGTGAAGATGTAGAGCTCGTTGCCCTTCACCGCCTCGACCACGCGCGCGGCCACAGGCTCGACGGAGATGCCGCTCAGCACCGGGGAGGGAGGCGCGTCGGCGGGCGGCGGCGTCCGGTCGTCGGGGCCATAGCCCTGCGGCCGGTTGCGGCGGCTCTCGTGAATCCGCGTCTTGACGAACCCCGGGCAGAGGATCGAGACGCCGATATTGCGCGGGGCGAGCTGGGCCGCCCACCCCTCGCTCATGGCGACGACGGCGAACTTGGTGGCGCAATAGGGCTCCATGCCCGGCGGGCTCACCCAGCCGGCCATGGAGGCGGTGTTGACGAAATGCCCGCCTTCGCCGTGGCTGGCGATCAGCGGCGCGAAGATCTCCATGCCGAAGACCACGCCCTTGAGATTGACGTCGAGCACCCAGTCCCAGTCGCGATCGGGAAAGGCGCCCAGGACGCCTCCGGCGCCGACGCCGGCGTTGTTGCAGACCAGATGGACCTTGCCGAAGCGGGCGATCGTCTCCAGGGCGGCGGCGCGCAGGGCGTCCTTGCGCGTGACGTCGGTGACATAGCCCTCGGCGCGGATCTGCTTGGCGCGCAGGCCGTCCACGGCCAGGGCAAGGGCGTCGGCCTCGATATCGGCCAGCATCACGCTCATGCCCTCGCGCCCGAACGCCTCGGCCATGGCCAGGCCGATGCCGCTCGCCCCTCCGGTGATGAAGGCGACCTTGCCCTTGAGATCCTGCATGACCCTGTTCCTCCCGCGCTCTTGCGACGCCGATGTCCTATCCGGGGGGGACGACGGGCCGTCAAGGCGCGTCGCCACGCGTTGCCAGTCCATGCCGCGCTCTTTATGAGGCGGTGCACGCCCCGCCGTGACCCCTCTTCGCCCCTCTTCGAGGTCGACGTCCCATGTTCGAACAGTCGCTCAACCTGCAGCGCGTCAAGCCCTCCGCCACCAATGCGGCGGCCGCGCGGGCCCGCGCCCTCAAGGCCCAGGGCCGGGACATCATCTCCCTGGACGCGGGCGAGCCGGACTTCGACACCCCGGACAATATCAAGGACGCCGCGATCCGGGCGATCCGCGACGGCAAGACCAAATACACCGACGTGGACGGTCTTCCGGAGCTCAAGGCGGCGATCTGCGCCAAGTTCGCCCGGGAGAACGGTCTTTCCTATGCGCCGTCCCAGGTGAACGTCTCTCCCGGCGGCAAGCCGGTGATCTATAACGCCATGGTCGCCAGCTTGAACCCGGGCGACGAGGTGATCATCCCCACCCCCTACTGGGTCAGCTATCCGGACATGGTGCTCCTGGCCGGGGGCGAGCCGCGATTCGTCGCCACCACGGCCGAGGACGGTTTTCGGCTCAAGCCCGAGGCGCTGGAAGCGGCCATCACACCGAAGACCCGGTGGCTGATCCTCAACTCGCCCTCCAATCCCACCGGCGCGGCCTATTCGCGCGCCGACCTCAAGGCCATCGCCGAGGTCCTGCTGCGCCACCCTCAGGTGTGGGTGCTCACCGACGACATGTACGAGCACCTGATCTATGGCGACTTCGTCTTCTCGACGATCGCCCAGGTCGAGCCGGCGCTCTATGACCGGACCCTGACCATGAACGGGGTCTCCAAGGCCTACTGCATGACCGGCTGGCGGATCGGCTACGCCGCCGGGCCCGAGCCGCTCATCGCGGCCATGCGCAAGGTCATGAGCCAGAGCACCTCGAACCCGACATCGATCTCCCAGTGGGCCGCGGTGGAAGCCCTGAACGGGCCGCAGGATTTCCTCAAGCCCAACGCCGCCACCTTCGAGGCGCGCCGGGACCTCGTGGTCGCCATGCTGAACCAGGCCCAGGGCCTGAAATGCCCGACGCCCGAGGGCGCCTTCTATGTCTACCCCTCCTGCGCCGGCGTCATCGGGCGGACCACGGAATCGGGCGTGAAACTGGGGTCCGACCGCGACTTCGCCGAGGCCCTGCTGGACGCGGAGGGCGTCAGCGTCGTGTTCGGCGAGGCCTTCGGGCTCTCGCCCTTCTTCCGCATCAGCTACGCCACCTCCACGACCCTCCTGGAGGAGGCCTGCAGCCGCATCCAGCGATTCTGCGGCTCGCTGCGCTAGAAAGGGCGATGGAGGGGCTCAAAAAACGCTCGGTGAATCTGGCCGGACACGCGACCTCCCTGGCTCTTGAGGCGGAGTTCTGGGGGGTGCTGGAGGACCAGGCGAAGGCGAATGGCGTCAGCCTCGCGGCCCTCATCCGCCATATCGACGCCGCGCGCGGTCCAAGACCCCTGGCCTCGGCCTGCCGACTGGCGGCCCTGGCGTTCGTGCGGGGCGGCGACAGCGCCGATTAGGTCTATAAGGGCGTTCCCCCCAAGATCGTCCCCCGCCTCTCCTGATTCGCCCCCTCCCCTGCTCGTGACCGACACGCCCCACCCGCCCGCGCCTCTGGATCCCGACGCCGCCGCCGACGCGCCGGCGGTGCGGCTCTCCGACCTCGCCCGCGCCCGGGGACCGGATCTGCTCGCCGGCCTCAATCCAGAGCAGCGCGAGGCGGTGGAGGCGATCGAGGGGCCGGTTCTGGTGCTCGCCGGCGCCGGGACCGGCAAGACCCGGGTCCTGACCACGCGGCTGGCGCACCTGCTCCTCACCGGGCGCGCCCGTCCGTGGGAGCTATTGGCGGTGACCTTCACCAACAAGGCGGCGCGCGAGATGCGCCACCGGATCGCCCAGATGATCGGCCCCGGCGCCGAGGGCCTGCGCTGGCTCGGCACCTTCCACTCCATCGCCGCGCAGATCCTGCGCCGCCACGCCGAACTGGTCGGACTGAAATCGACCTACACGATCATCGACACGGACGATCAGGAGCGGCTGATCAAGCAGATCCTCGCCGCCGAGAACATCGACCCCAAGCGCTGGACCCCGCGCCACCTGGCCGGGCTGATCGACCAGTGGAAGAACCGCGGCTGGACTCCCAAGGCTGTGCCCGATCACGAGGCCATGCAGTTCGCCGACAAGCGCGGCCGGGCCCTCTATCAGCTCTATCAGGACCGGCTGAAGACCCTCAACGCCTGCGACTTCGGCGATCTGCTCCTGCACAATCTGGAGATCTTCACCGGCCATCCGGACGTGCTGGAGGCCTATCACGCCCGCTTCGCCTATATCCTCGTGGACGAGTATCAGGACACCAACGTCGCCCAGTATCTGTGGCTGCGCCTGCTCGCCCAGAAGCGCCGAAACCTTTGCTGCGTGGGCGACGACGACCAGTCGATCTATGGCTGGCGCGGGGCCGAGGTGGACAACATCCTGCGCTTCGAGCGCGATTTCCCGGGCGCCAAGGTCGTCAGGCTGGAGCGCAACTATCGCTCCACCGCGCATATTCTGGGCGCGGCGTCCGGTCTCATCGCCGCCAATCGCGATCGCCTCGGCAAGACGCTGTGGACCGAGGCGGAAGGCGGCGAGAAGATCGAGGTTCGCGGGGTCTGGGACGGCGAGGCGGAGGCCCGTCTGGTCGCCGAGGATCTGGAGCGGTGGCGGCGCACGCGGCGCTATGACGAGGCGGCGATCCTGGTGCGAGCCTCGTTCCAGATGCGCGCCTTCGAAGAGCGCTTCGTTTTGCTGCAGATCCCCTATGTGGTGATCGGCGGACCGCGATTCTTCGAGCGCGCCGAGATCCGCGACGCCCACGCCTATCTGAGACTTGTCCAGTCCCCCGACGATGATCTGGCCCTGGAGCGGATCATCAATACCCCGCGCCGAGGCTTGGGAGACACCACGGTCCAGAAGCTGCTCACCCTTGCCAGGAGCCAGGGCGTCTCGGCGTTTCGCGCGGCCGACGACCTGGTCCGCAGCGATGAGCTGCCGGCGCGAACCCGCACGGCCCTGGCCCAGTTCCTGCGCGACCTGCAGCGCTGGAGCGGCCAGATCGCCGCCACGCCCCATGCCCGTCTCGCCGAGACGATCCTTGAAGAGAGCGGCTATATCGACGCCCTGCGCGCCGACAAGGGCCCCACCAGCCAGACCCGCCTTGAGAATCTCAAGGAGCTGATCCAGTCCATGGGCGCCTTCGACAGCCTCGGCGCCTATCTGGAGCATGTCTCCCTGGTCATGGACCTCGACCAGGGCGGGGCCGAGGACGCGGTTCAGATCATGACCCTGCACTCGGCCAAGGGGCTGGAATTTCCCCTGGTCTTCCTGCCCGGCTGGGAAGAGGGTGTGTTTCCCAGTCAGCGCAGCATGGACGAGCACGGCGCCAGGGGCCTGGAGGAGGAGCGGCGACTGGCCTATGTCGGCCTGACCCGGGCGCGGGAGGAAGCGCGGGTCTCCTTTGCCGCCAATCGTCAGGTCTATGGCCGCTGGACAAGTCAGCTTCCCAGCCGCTTCATCGATGAGCTGCCCGCGACCAATGTCCAGGCCCGTTCAGAAACTGGCTACTACGGCGGCGGCCTGCGCGACGGCCAGGGACGCTGGGACGAAACCCACTACGGCGCCGGCTATGACAGTCCAGGATGGCGACGCGCCCAGTCCCGCGGCTATGCCGGCGGACCGCCGGGCCGGACCCAGGTGATCGAGGGCGAAGGACGCCTGGTCGCGGTCTCCGACACCGGCGCCGCGGGGGCCTACAAGACCGGCGACCGGGTCTTTCACCAGAAGTTCGGCTATGGGCGGGTGCGCGCCGTGGAGGGCAACAAGCTCACCGTCGCCTTCGACCAGTCCGGCGAAAAGCGCGTCATCGACAGCTTCGTGCAGCCCGCCTAAAGCGCCGGGCCCCAATGCGCCGGGCCCTGGCGTCGCCCGCCGGGATCGGCGGAGTCGGCGATGGTCTCAGCCGTCCAGATCCTCGGACAGGATGGCCATCTCGAACATGAATGACCCGGCCTCATCCTCATCTTCGTAGATGACGCCGATGAACTCGCCCTTCACCTCGACCTCGGCCGAGTCCTTGTGCTTGGGTCGGGCGAGAACGGCGATATGCGGGTTGCCGAAGGTGCGCTTGAGATGCGCCTGGATGCGGTCGATGTCTTTCTGGTCCATGGGCGGCCTGTTACCCCGGAAATCGCCGCGAGCGAAGGGCCGACCGCGCGATTATCGGGCCGAACCTATTCCCCGAGCGCCTCGCCGGGAAGGGAGTGATCCATGGTCCGGGCCGGCTCCTCGCAGGTTGGGCACCTCACCAGGCGGGCCGGAACGCCCGCAGCGGTGCATCCCGCCGGAACATCCTCAAGCACCACCGAGCCCGAGGCGATCTTGGCGTTGTCGCCGATGCGGATATTGCCCAGGACCTTGGCGCCGGCGCCTAGAAGGACTCCGTCCCCGACCTTGGGATGGCGATCGCCGCTCTCCGCCCCGGTGCCCCCGAGGGTCACGCCGTGAAGCATGGATACATTGCGCCCGATCACCGCCGTCTCGCCGATGACGATGCCGGTGCCATGGTCGAGGAAGGCGCCCTCGCCTACGATCGCCGCGGGGTGGATATCCACCTGGAACAGCTCAGAAATGCGGCTCTGCAGATAGAAGGCCAGGGCCTCACGGCCACGCCGCCACAGCCAGTGCCCGATGCGATGGGTCTGCAAGGCCTGGAAGCCTTTGAAGTGCAGGAACGGCTGGATATAGCCCTTGCACGCAGGGTCGCGCTCGAACACGGCATGCAGGTCGGCTTCGGCGGCCGCGACGATGGACGGATCGGCGGCATAGGCCTCCTGGGCGATCTCGCGCAGGCTCATGGCCCGCAGTTCCTGGTCCGCCAGCTTGCGCGCCAACTGGTAGGACAAAGCCGAGGCCAGATCGCTGTGATGCAGGATGACCGCGCTCATCAGCGAGGCCAGGCTGGGCTCCTCGGCCAGCACATGCTGGGCTTCCTGCCGGAGCAAGGGCCAAACGCCCGGCGTCCCGGCGTCGACGACTTCCAGTGGGTGAGCCATGATCGTTGTTTCCCCGCGCCAGTCCATAGCCGAAACGACGGATCGCATATGGGCGCCGCCAAACCCTGACGCCAGGGCCCTCAACCGCGGTCGGGCCGGCCCCGTTCTCTTGCGAGCGCCGTGATCGCCTTATATCGCAACATGTCTCTGGAGAGTTCATGAAACCGCCGCGTCTCGATCCGCCCCTGTTTGGCGACCCCCTCGGCGTGGTCGCCTCGCCCGAGACCCTGCGGTTTCTGGCCCGCCGCCGCTCCGCGTCCGCGCTCGGCCTCACCGCGCCCGCGCCATCAGGTTCAGAGCTTGAGACTCTGCTGCGGATCGCGGCGCGGGCGCCCGATCATGGCAAGCTCGCGCCCTGGCGGTTCGTCACCCTTGCGGGAGAGGACAAATCCAGCTTTGTCTCCCGATTGGATCAGATCGCCGCCCGTCGCCCGGACGCTGACACGGCGCGCACCAGGCTGGCCAAGTTGGCCGCCCCGCCGCTCTCGGTTGTCGTGATCTCAAGCCCCAAGCCAGGCAAGATCCCCGACTGGGAGCAGACCCTTTCCGCGGGCGCCGTCTGCTTTGGTCTGATCCTCGCCGCCCAGGCGATGGGCTATGGCGCCAACTGGATCACCGACTGGTACGCCTATGATCCGCAGGTCCTGTCTCTGCTCGGCCTCGACAGCGGCGAGCGCGTCTGCGGATTCGTCCATATCGGAACCGCCGCCGAGGCGCCTCTGGAGCGAGCCCGACCAGATATGGGCGCGATCGTGACGCAGTGGCGTCCTTGAGCGACTACCGCCCCCGATAGGCTTCAAGAGAAAGTTCGGGTATCCAGAGTCCCGCCGGGGGCTCTCCGGTCTGCCAGAAAACATCGATGGGAATCCCACCGCGCGGGAACCAGAAGCCCGCGATGCGCAGCCACTTGGGCGCGGCCGTCTCCACCAGGCGTCGCCCCACGGTCAGGGTGCAATCCTCATGGAAGGCGCCGTGGTTGCGGAATGAAGCCAGAAACAGCTTCAGCGATTTGGACTCGATGAGCCAATCTCCTGGCGCGTAATCGACCACCAGGCGGGCGAAGTCAGGCTGCCCCGTCACAGGGCACAGAGAGGTGAACTCCGGGGCGGTGAACCGGGCGACGAAGTCCGCGTCGGCCTGCGGATTGGGAACCCGCTCCAGCACCGCCTCATCCGGGCTCGCGAAACCGCCGACCGACTGGCCAAGCTGGGTGAGGTGCGTGGTCTCCATGACCCCTTCTTAGCGCCGCTGCGCGTGCGAATCGACAGGGCGGGGTCGGGGGGCGTATCTGCGCCGGGCGCTTTTTGAGGGAGATATCGCCTATGGGTGGCAGGGATTTCGACAAGGCGGTGGTCGTCGTCACCGGCGCCTCCACAGGACTTGGACGCGCCATCGCCATCGAGGCGGCTCAGCGCGGGGCCCAGGCGGTGATCGTCAACTATGCCTCCAGTCTCGCCGAGGCCGAGGTCACCGCCGCGCAGGTGCGCGAAGCCGGCGCGGAGGCCCTGCTGATTCAGGGCGATGTCGCCCGCGACGAGGACTGCCGCGCCATCGCCGCCGCGGCGGCGGACTTTGCCCGTATCGACGCCCTTTTCAACAATGCCGGGACCACGGTCTTCGCCAACAACCACGCCGATCTCGACGCCGTCTCGGCCGAGGATTTCCTGCACCTCTACAGCGTCAATGTTGTGGGCGCCTATCAGATGCTGCGCGCGGCCCGGCCCCTGCTGGAGGCCGGGGAGAGCCCCGGCGCGGTGGTGAACACCGCCTCGATCGCGGGCGTCACCGGTATCGGCAGCTCCGTGCCCTACGCCGCCTCCAAGGGCGCCCTGGTCACCATGACCCTTTCCCTGGCCCGCGCCCTGGCGCCGCGCATCCGGGTCAATGCGATCTGCCCCGGCTATATCGACACGCCCTGGTTCGGACGCGGCATGGATGCGGACCGGGTCGAGCGCCTGCGCCTAGGCGCCGCCGCGTCCAGCCCTCTCAAGGTCGCCTCCAGGCCTGAGGACATCGCCGGCGCCGCCGTCTTCCTCGCGTCTCCGGCCGCGCGCCATATCACCGGCGAGACCTTGCTGGTGGACGCCGGCAGCCACCTGGGCATGGCCTCCCTGTCGATGCGGTAGGTGTCGGGCGGACCTAGAGCGCCGTCCGACCAGATGGAAGCTGTTTGGGCGGTCCGACGGCGCGTAAACGATTGAATCTAGAGCGAATGGCGGCGTCCGTAGCGATTCCCTCAGCTCGAAATTCGCTCTAGATCTCAATCTCGCGGGCCACTTCGACGACCTTGGCCGGAGGCAGGTTGAAGCGTTCAAAGGCCTTGACCGCGTTACGGAACAGAAAGGCGAAGATCATCCGCTGCCAATCGGCCATCCGCGGCTTGCGCATCGCCCGTGTGACGATGTCGCGATTGGCGAAATAGATCGCGTGGTCGAGGTCGATCTGCTGGCCGGCGGCGTTGATCAGCCGCAGCGCCGCCTGCAGATCCGGAAGCTCGATGAACCCGAAGCGCACGGTGACGTGCAGCAGGCCCTGGCCCATGGCTTCCCAGCGCGTTCGCTCTCGCTCGGGCACGCGAGGCCGCGGCTGGAACTCCACGGTCACCGCCACCACGTGTTCGTGCAAGGACCCCGCATAGTGGATATGGTCCACCACCGCCGCCGGGGCGTCATGCGACTGACGGCTGAGAAAGATGGCCGTGCCTTTCGTGCGTGGAACGCTTTCGATGAGTTCACCGAACGCCTGGAGGCTCAGCCCCCTTTCCGACTGATCGGCCCGCACCGCGTCGATTCCGGTGCGCCAGGTCATCATGACCACAAAGATCCCGGCGCCCAGCGTCAGAGGCAGCCAGCCGCCGTCGAGAATCTTGTAGAGATTGGCGCCGAAGAAGGCCGCGTCGACGATGAGGAACAGGCTGGCGACCGGCGCCACGCCCCACAGCGGCCAGCGCCAGGTCCGGATCATGGCCAGGGACAGAAGGCAGGTGGTCATGAGCATGGTGGTCGAGACCGCCGAGCCGTAGGCGCCGGCCAGGCGGTCGGAGGTCCGGAAGATTACCGTGATGGCCAGGGCGCCGATCATCATCAACCCGTTCACCAGCGGCACATAAATCTGTCCGTAAACCTGATCGGAAGTCTGGCGGATGTGCAGCCCGGGCATCCAGCCCAGCTGCATGGCCTGGCGGGTCATCGAAAACGAGCCGGTGATGATCGACTGACTGGCGATGACCGTGGCCACGGTCGAAAGCGCCACCAGCGGATAGACCGCCCAACCCGGGGCCAGCTCGAAGAACGGGTTGCCGCTGACCGCGCCCGCATGAACCATGAGCGCGGTTTGCCCGGCGTAGGAGAGCAGCAGGGCTGGCAGCACAAGTCCATACCAGGAGAGGCGGATGGGTCCGGCGCCGAAGTGCCCCATGTCGGCATAAAGCGCCTCACCGCCGGTGATGCACAGGAACACCCCGCCCAGGACAAACGGTCCGGCGCCGCCGCTATGGGCGAGAAAGGTGAGTCCGACCAGGGGATTGACGGCGACCAGCACCTGCGGCGCCAGGGTGATGCCGCGAAGACCTAGCAGGGCGATGACCGCGAACCATACCACCATGATCGGACCAAAGGCGGCGCCGATGCGCGCTGTCCCAAATCGCTGTGCGGCGAACAGCGACGCCAGAATGGCCACCGCCAACGGCATGATGAAGGGCTTGAGGCCGGAGTTGACCACGTTCACCCCTTCCAGCGCGCTCAGCACCGAAATGGCCGGCGTGATCACGCCATCCCCGTAGATGAGTCCCGCGCCGAGCAGGCCCATGGCCGTAAACACTGCCGTGCGGCCCTGGAGCGAGTCCGCGCCGACCAGGGACATGAGGGCCAGGATGCCGCCCTCGCCCCGGTTGTCCGCGCGCATGACGAAGAGACAGTACTTCACCGACACGGTGACGATCAGGGTCCAGAAGATCAGGGAGAGCGCCCCCAGGGCGACGTCGGGCGTGAAATGTCCGCCGCCGGCGGCGACGACCGTCTGGAAGGTATAGAGCGGGCTGGTGCCCAGATCCCCGAACACCACGCCCAGAGCCGCCAGGGCTGAGACCATGAGGCCGCGCGGCGGACCGCCCCGGCGCTCTTCGCTCGGGTCGGCGACCTCAGTCTTGGATGCCGTTTCGGTCTGGGGACTCCTCGCCGCGACCATGATCAAGCCGGGTCATCCAGGCTGAAGCGATCATCGTCCTCATGGTAGGCGAAGATCTCCGCGTACCGACCCCAGGTGACGATCGCCTCGATGGTCTCTTCGGCATAGGCGGGCGACATGGACTCCTCAAGCTCCTCGCGAAAGCGCGAGGCCGGAGCCTGATGCGAGGGGCTTTCGTCCAGCACGGAGCGAATATGACGGGCCAGCGGGACATAGGCCAGAAGATGCTGCGCGAAGATCTGCTTGCGGCGATCCACATCCGCGGCCTCGTAGCGCCGACCGGCGGGCGTCAGCCGCAGGGTCCGCCCAGCCATGTCGGCGAATCGCATGAGTTGGAGCGTTTCGGCGATCGGCAGAAGCTCGTCCGCCTCCATCTGCAGATGGGCGGCCAGGTCCGCGAGGTCAGCCTCACCGTCATTGGGCGGCGTCACGAGGCGTTCGATCATGCTGGCCAGGGTGTCGGTGTCGAGCACCGCCAGCGCCACGCCCAGCCCCGGGGTCCCGGTGCGCGCGCCCTGCTGTGCGGAGGTGGGCTTAGGCTGGGTCGTCATCCGGCCATAGAGATCGTCGACCAGGGCGCGGAACGAGGGGTCCAGGCGATGACGCGGCCTCGGAAGATCGACCTCCACCTCCGCCACGACCCGACCGGGATTGCTGGAAAAGACCAGGACGCGATCGCACATTAGGACCGCCTCCTCGATATTGTGGGTGACCATCAGGATCGAGCGGATTGGCATGCGTCCCTCGGTCCACAAGTCGACCAGATCGGTGCGCAGGGTTTCAGCGGTAAGCACGTCGAGCGCCGAGAACGGCTCGTCCATGAGCAGGACGGCCGGTTCCACCACCAGGGCGCGGGCCAAGCCCACCCGCTGACGCATCCCCCCAGACAGTTCCTTGGGATAGGCGTTTTCGAAGCCGTCCAGGCCGATGAGATCGATCGCCGCCAGCGTCCGCTTGCGCCGCACCTCCGGGGCCAGTCCCTTGGCCTCAAGGCCAAGCTCGACGTTCTTCTCGACGGTCAGCCAGGGAAACAGGGCGAAACTCTGGAACACCATGGCCACCGCACTCTGGCCGGCATCGCCAGAGGGGTTATTGATCCGCACCTCCCCCTCTGACGGGGTGATGAGCCCGGCGATGGAACGCAGGAGGGTCGATTTTCCCGAGCCCGAACGACCGAGCAGGCCAACGATCTCGTGATCCCGCAGCGAGACATTGACGTCGTCGAGCACCACAAGGCCCGGACCACTCTTGCCCGCGCCATAAACATGTCTGAGGCCATGAACCTCCACCAGAGGCGTGGCTTCAGCGGGCGCTTCCAAGGTCAGGGTCATGGTCTGGTCTCCCGCGCGGAAGGTCTGGTCAAGGGTCAGGTCAACCGGAAGCGATCTTCGGCGTAATTGTAGAGCGGCCGCCAAAGGGAGCGGTTAAGGACAATCACAAAAAGGCTCATGACCGTCGCTCCCAGCGCCACCCGCGGAATGTCGCCCGCCGCTGTCGCTTGGGCGATATAGGCGCCCAGGCCGCGGGCTTTGAGAGTCGTGCTGCCCCAACTCACGAACTCGGCCACCACGCTGGCGTTCCAGGATCCGCCCGAGGCCGTCAGCGCGCCGGTCACATAGAAGGGCATGATTCCGGGCAGGATCAGATCGCGCCAGCGCTGCCAGGAACGCACCCTGAATATTCCGGCGGCTTCTCTGAGGTCGGTGGGTATCGCACTCGCCCCGGCCACCACATTGAACAGGATGTACCACTGGGTGCCGAGGATGATCAGGGGCGAGAGCCAGATGTCCGGATCAAGCCTCAGGGCGACGATGGCCATGATGGCGAAGGGGAAGACCACATTGGCGGGAAAGGCCGCCAGGAACTGCGCCAGGGCCTGAACGCGCTGGGCCCACTGTGGACGCAGACCGATCCAGACCCCGATCGGGACCCAGATCAGGCTGGCGATGACGATCAGAACGGCGACCCGCAAAAGAGTCAAAATCCCATCCTGAAACGCCTCCAGGACATCCCGCACGACGATGTGGCGAATCAGGAAGAGGCCGATGGTCACCACGGCCCAGACCACCGCGGCGGTCACCGCCAGGGCCCAGACCCGGTCGATCCACAGGGCGGCTGCGGGGTTGAGCGGCCGCGACGACCGCACGACGCGCGGACGGGTGGGGATGAGGCGCCCCAGCCAGCCTGAAAGCGGAGTCAGAAGGCGCTTGGCCAGCCGGGTCCGGTTGAGCAGGTCGAGAAACCAGGATTGGGGCTCGATCTCCGAGGCCGTCATCTCGAAGCGGAACTTGTCGGCCCAGGCGACAATCGGGCGGAACAGGAGCTGATCGTAGACGATGATGATCACGGCCATGGCCGCCACGGCCCATCCCACCGCCGCCAGGTCTTCTCTCTGGATCGCCACGGCCAGCCAGGACCCGATTCCGGGCAGCATGTAGTTGGTCTGCCCGACCGTGAAGGCCTCCGAAGCGACAACGAAGAACCAGCCTCCCGACATGGACATCATCGTGTTCCAGATCAGGGCCGGGGTGGCGAAGGGCAGCTCCAGCTTGAAGAAGCGCTGCCACGGCGAGAGGCCGAACTGGCGACACACCTCTTCCAGGTCCGAAGGCAGGGTGCGCAGCGACTGATAGAAGCTGAAGGCCATATTCCAGGCCTGGGCCGTGAACACCATGAAGATGGCGGCCAGCTCGACGCCAAGTTCGCTGCGCGGAAACAGATTGACGAAGAATGTCAGGGTGAAGGCGATGAAGGACAGCACCGGGATGGACTGTCCGATATCCAGCATGGGGATGATGAGCAGCTCGGCCTTTCGGCTGCGCGCCGCCAGAGTGGCGACGACGAAGGTGAAAAGCAGTGAGCCCAGGATCGCCGCGAACATCCTCAGGGTCGATCGCAGGGCGTATTCCGGCAGCCTCGCGAGATCGAGGGTGACCGGAGTCTGGTGCAGGGCGGCCACGGGCAGGTTCATTTGCCGCGCCCCATGCACCAGGAGGACCGCGATGGCGCCGATCAGGGCCATGGCGATCAGATCATAGCGATTGGGCGCGAGCCGGCGCCGCGCGAAGCGCGCGAGCAGGCCGGCATTGAGCCTGTCTGAGCTTAGGAAAACCATGGGCTCGCCTCGTTTACGCCGCCTGTGGCGTCACGAGCGGGCCCTTCGCCCCGCGCTTGATGCGGGGTCAGGCCAGTCGGTACACCCCCGGCGGCCCACTATTCGGACCGGGATCGTCGTTGGGCATCTGGTTTGAGTTGTCCGTCATGTCGCGCCGCGTCGCGCCCCGGCGGGGCGCGACCAACGTCAGGGCGCATTGGCCCCGGGGGAAGTCCCTGTCAACCCTCGCCGCGCCTTTGGCGGCGCGCCTGACGCAAGTGATTGCAGGCTTCGACGGACCGCCCCATAGTGGAGTTCCCTTGTTCAACAGCTGAAAGGAGGTGGTCCAGTGTCTCATTGTCTCCAACTGCGGTCGCGTGCGGCCTGGAGTGTGAACGCGGAGGCTCTCGCCTGACGGCGTCTGACGCTCAAGGCTTCGCGCGGGGCGAGCCGACTTTCGTAGTCCATGACCCGCCGCAGCCACGACGATGGAAGGGCCGCTCCCAAACCGGGGGCGGCCCTTCGCATAGGCCATGACCCTACACCGTAGCGCTCGATCAGGCGCCCGTTTTCTGGCCCTATGCTCCGCCCCCTCCTCTGACCCTCCTTACCGCCTCCCATCTCACCCGACGCCTCGCGCATGGCGGCTGGCGGAACAGCGGCGGCTGGCGATCAAGCGACCTGCCCGGAGCCCCGAGAGATCCGCTTCACCGCGACGGGCCCCTCACCAACCGATTGGCCCAAGAGCGGGAGACCTTGACCTGCCGCCGTTGAACCTCGATCGACCGGAATCCCTAGGGCCCCGCGGGCGCCAGTCGCGTCATGGCTGGGCCGAACCGGCCCCTCGAAGGATCGCGTGACGCCATGACCGAGTCCGACCCATTGAGAGACCTCACGACACCCGCCCTGATCCTCGACGAGGCCAGGATGCACCGGAACATCGCGCGGATGAACGCGCGCATCGCCGCCCTTGGCGTGGCTCTGCGGCCCCATCTGAAGACCGCCAAATCGGTGGATGTCGCGCGCCTCCAGCTTGCGGGCGCGGGCGGGCGAGGCACGGTGTCGACCCTGAAGGAGGCTGAGGTGATGGCGGCGGAGGGCGTGCGCGATCTCATCTATGCCGTGGGCGTGACGCCGCAGAAGCTCGCCCGCGTGGCGCAGTTGCGCGCAGCCGGGTGTGATCTCACCGTCGTGCTCGACTCGCTGGCCCAGGCGTGCGCCGTGATCGCCGCCTCGCGCGAAGGCCCATGCCCGATACCCGCCCTGATCGAGATCGACTCGGACGGCCATCGCAGCGGCCTGCGTCCGGACGATCCCGCTCTCGTGGCCATCGGCCGACAGCTCCACGCGGAGGGCCTTCTGCGCGGGATCATGACCCATGCGGGCGAGAGCTATCGCGTCGTCGGCGCCGACGCGCTCGCCGCCTTCGCCGAGCAGGAGCGGGCGGCCGCCACGGCCGCCGCCGAGGCGCTGAGGGAGGCGGGTCTCGCCTGCGGAGTCGTCAGCGTCGGCTCAACGCCCACAGCCCACGCGGCCCGGGACCTTTCCGGCGTCACCGAGGTCCGCGCCGGCGTCTATGTTTTCTTCGACCTGGTCATGGCCGGTCTGGGGGTCTGCACTCTCGACGACATCGCCCTTTCAGTGCTGACCACGGTGATCGGCCACCAGAAAGATCGAGGCTGGACCCTCGTCGATGCGGGCTGGATGGCGCTGTCCTCCGATCGGGGCACGGCCCAACAGGCGACGGATCAGGGCTATGGCCTCGTCTGCGACCTCGACGGCCGCCCGCTGGCGGATCTGATCGTCATCTCCGCGAACCAGGAGCACGGCATCATCGCCCCGCGCCCGGGAGCGAAGACCCAGGGACCCGATCTCCCCGTCGGCGCCCGCCTGCGCATTCTGCCCAACCACGCCTGCAATACGGCGGCGCAACACGACGCCTACGCCGTCATCACCGCCGATGGCGCGAGTCCGATGGCGTTCTGGCCAAGGTTTCGCGGCTGGTGATATCGCCAGGCCGCCTGGCGGCGAGGCGTCGCCCAGGCCAGCTCTCGGCTACTCCCGGACGAACAAGGCGAGGTCGGCGGCTGTGTCGCGGCTGATGTCAGGACAGACCGGGACGAAGATCTCGGTCCCGTGCATGGTGCCTTTGACCTCGCGGCACCGCGCCGAGACCCCGGCGCGCAGGAGCAGGCGATAGAAGTTGACGCCCTCGTCGCGCAAAGGATCGCATTCATTCACACTGATCTTCACCGGCGGCAGGCCTCTGACATCCGCCTCGGTGGCGAAGCCCGGCCAGGCCAGGGGATCGCGCGCCTCGAAGGCGGCCATGCCATAGCCCATGGCCCCGCGATTGGAGTGCAGATCGAGGAGAATGCCGTTGTTTTCCACCGAAGATGGACAGGCTGGATCCGGCCAGGCGCCCAGAATGTAAGGGCAGAGCGCATAGAGCCCCTTGACCCCGGCGATGTCGTTCTCGCGCAACAGCTTCAGACCCACCGCCAGGGTGAGATTGCCGCCGCCGCTCTCGCCCGCGATCACGAGGCGGGCCGGATCCGCGCCGACCTCCGCCGCATGGGCGCGCAGCCAACGGAACCCGCTCACGCAATCGTTCAACCCGGCGGGATAGGGCGCAACCTCAGCCGCCGAGGACGGAGTGAGCGAGTTGCGGAAATCAACCATGACCACCACCAGGCCCTGGGCGGCCATGATCTTGGCCCAGGCGCGGTAGTGGCCGTCATAGCAGGAGCTGGACGCCATTCCGCCGCCATGGATTTAGTAACCTCAAGGCAGACTTCGCTCGCCGTCTGGCCGCACGATGCGTAGCTTGATGACATTTCCGTCGGGTGAGGAGACGATGTCGCGCTCACTCACCGTCAGTCCAGCGGAAGGAGAGATGGTCTCATTGTCGGCGGAGTCGAGAAACACTTTGAAGAAGGCCTCGCGCTGTTTCGCCTCCGGGCTGTTGGCCTCGGCCAGCATCGCCTCGCGGCTGGGCGCGTCCGTGGCCGGCGGAAAGCTCATGGCCCCGAACATCGCTTTGATGCGGGGGTCGAGGCGCGGGTCGTCGGCGAGGGTCGAAGGCATGGGGGGCTCCGGCAGGACTGTGTGCTCCAGGCAGGAGAGCGGCCCGACGCCCCCTCGTCAAGGCGGGCCGCGGGCGGCGTTCCGCTGGAGCGGGGTCCATCCATGAGCGGCGGGCCGTCCGGCCGGAACCTGACCGCCTGGGCCCTCACCACCGGCGAGGCCGGCATGAGGTCGCAGGCAAAGGGCCTTGCCGCCGCCGTCGCCGAAGAGGTCCTCGAGCGCACGGCGCCGCGATCCGGTCCCCGCGCCTGGCTTGCCCGCCTCTTCGGCGTCGGCCGGCTGCCGCCGGAGTGGGGACCGCCTTGGCCGGATCTGGTGGTCTCGTGCGGGCGCCGGGCGGCGCCCTTTGCTCGGGCGATCAAGGCGGCCAGCGGCGGACGAACCCTGGCCGTGCACGTCCAGGACCCGCGCGTGTTCCGCGGGGCCTTCGATCTCATTGTCGCCATGGACCATGACCGCCTCGTCGCTGGGCCGCGGGTGATGAAGATCGCCACGGCTCTGCACGATGTCACGCAGGAGCGACTGCAGGCCGCCGCTGCGGCCTGGGCCCCGCGGATGGAGGCTCTTGGGCGCCCCCTGCTGGGCGTCGCGGTGGGCGGTGATCTGCGTGGACGCCCCTTTGGTCTCGACGACGCCGCGCGCCTCGTCGCCGCTCTACGGCGACGTCGCGATGAACTGGGCGGCGGCCTCGCCATCACACCCTCGCGACGCACCCCCCTGCGGGTCCGCCAGGCCTTGATCGACAGCTTCGCCGACGATGCCTCGGCCTACGTCTGGGATCTCGCGGGCGACAACCCCTATGCCGGCATCCTCGCCCTGGCGGACCGTCTGGTGGTCACCACCGACAGCGTCTCGATGGTGTCCGAAGCGATCGCGACGGGCCGACCGGTGGAGCTGTTCGATCTCTCCTTCGCGCGCCATCGCGGTTTCATTCAGAGTCTCGTCGATCAGGGGCTCGCGGTGAGGCTCGGCGACCCGTCCGGCGGGCGGCCTTCCGTCGCCTCCGACCCCACAGCCCAGGCGGCCGCGCGGGTGCGAGGCCTTATTCAGATGCGGATGGGGTTTTCCGGGTAGGAGAGCTGCTCCCGCGCGCGCCAGGCGTCGGTGACGTAGTTCATGATCAGCGTCCGGCGCACGCCCCGGATTGGCCGGGGCTCCAGCCCGTGCCAAGTGGCCGCGCCGGGTACGAAAACCAGCGCGGCGTTGTCCAGAAAGGGCGTCCGTTTGGCCCATCGGCCGGGCGCCGCATAGATGTCCGTGCCCAGGTCCTCCTGCTCGCCCTCCGGGGCCAGATAGAGCAGCATGGTGAACCGCTTCACGCCAAGGTCGGTGTGGGGCTCCAGCCAGAAACCATCGGTATCCTGGGCGAACTCCAGGCGGACATAGGTCCCCGCGAGATCCGCGCCGGTGGCGTCGGTGATGGCCTCGACCGTTTCGGGAGACTGGAATGCCTCGGCCACTGCGGCGCAGACCGGGAAGCGCGCCCGGTTCGCGGCGTCAAAATAGTGCCTCTGGTCGTTGTGCAGTTCGCGTTTGCCTGAGACGCCCTGCAGGTCGACCGGCGTGAACGGAAGATCGCGGAGCTGTGCCGTCATGCCCTCTGGCAGGGCGTTGCGAACAAACCCGTGACGGTAGGGCGTGGTCTCGAACCGCGCCGTTGCAAAGGCCCGACGGAGCGAGTCGACCACCCGCTGAGTGAGGGCGGAGCAGGCATGGGGAGCGGGTCGGGCCAGGGGTCTTAGTCCTAACGTCTATAGGCCACGGCTGTCGCCCCGTCGCGCGCCGCCTGGGCCCTGTTCCTATCCGAGGACAGTCCGTCCGTCACCTCTCTTGCTCGGCGTCTGACTCCGCGTCCTTCAAAGGGCCGGACGTCGCCCTCGCCAGGGGGCGGCCTCTTCGAGTTGTGCGGCAAGACGAAAGAGCGTTCCCTCCCCCGCAGGCTGGCCGACGAACTGAATGCCGATCGGCAGCCCCTCGGGGCTCATAGCCAGGGGGACGGTCATGGCTGGCTGTCCTGACACATTGAAAGGCTGGGTGTTGGGCATGAAGGAGAGCAGGCGTTGCATATAGGCCTGGGGGTCACCGCCGCGCAGCCAGCCTATCTCCACGGGCGGGCGCCCCAGGGTCGAGGTCAGCAGGATGTCGAACCCCAGGAAGGCCCGCGCGGCGGTTCGGCCAAAGGCATGAGCGGTCTGGATCGCCTGCACATAGCGCGCCGCCGTGACCGACTTGCCCCTCTCCGCCATGAGCAGGGTCATGTCCTCGACCTCGCCCCGCACGATCGCGGCGCCGCGACGCCGGGCCTCATTGTCGAGCAAGGCGGCGATATTGGCGGCGATGATGAGCCCGCCGGCCTCTTGGACGGGGGCGTAGTCCCAGCCAAGGGTAATCTCCTCCACCGTGTGGCCGAGGTCCTCGCAGAGCTTCGCCGCGGCGAGAACCGCCGTTTCGCAAGCCGAATCGAGATGGTCTCCGGCTATAGCCTCCCGGGTGAAGGCAATCTTCAGCCGACCGGGGGGCCGTCCCACCTCGGCGGCGAATGGATGGTCCGGCGGCGGCGCCCAGTAAGGATCGCCCGGCTGGGGTTGCGAGACGATATCGAGCAGCACGGCGCTGTCCCTCACCGTCCAGCTCACCACATGCTGAATGGAGAACCCGCCCCAGCCCTCGTTCGCCGGCGCCATCGACACCCGCCCACGCGACGGCTTCAGTCCGAACAGGCCGCAGCATGACGCCGGAATCCGGATCGATCCGCCGCCGTCGCTGGCGTGCGCGGCGGGAACGATGCCTGCCGCCACCGCCGCTGCGGCACCGCCGGACGAACCCCCTGGCGTCCGATCCAGCGCCCAGGGATTGCGGCAAGGGCCAAACAGTTCGGGCTCGGTGACCGGTTCGAGGCCGAACTCCGGTGTATTGGTCTTACCGAATAGATTGAGGCCCGCGCCGCGGTAGGCCGCGACGATGGCGTTGTCCGCTGGCGCCGGAGCGGTGCGGAAGAGGCGGGATCCGGCGGAGGTGGGCGTCCCAGCGACATAGGCGCTGAGGTCCTTGAGGAGGAACGGAACCCCGGAGAGCGGGCCTTCGGACGGGGGCGCCTCGCCCTGGGCGCGCGCCTCGTCCGGCATATCCCGGACGATGGCGTTGATCCGGGGATTGACCGCTGCGGCGCGTTCAAGCGCGACCTCGAGGAGTTCGCCAGGGCTGACCTCTCCACCAGCGACGAGGTGGGCCAAGCCTACGGCATCCTGCGTTACATACTCGTCATACGTCATCCTGCGGCTCCGACTTCGCCTCTTCCCCGGCCGTCACAAGCCCTCGAATCTGGCGGCTCACTTCAGATCTACGGTTCCCACCTCGACGGTCCAGACTGAACCGCAACGTTAAAATCCCCTGGCCGGTCCAGCGATGTTCGGGCGGGGTTGACATGTCTGGCCCGCGCTTTGGGCGGCCGCAAGTCTTCAGTCGTCGGGGCCCGGGGGCTTGCGGGAGGATTTGAGCCCCGCGCGGCGGGCCTTGGCGAGACGCCGCTCCCGGATCGAGGCGAGGCTCGGACGCGTGGGCCGGCGCAGCCGCGGCGGCGTCGCGGCCAGGACCATGAGATCCGCCAGCCGGGCCAGCGCCGCCTCGCGGTTAAGCGCCTGGCTGCGGTGCTCCTGCGCCACCAGGACAAGCACCCCGACGCTCGACAGGCGAGAGCCCGCCGCGCGCGCTAGACGCGCCTTCACGGACTCCGGAAGGCTCGGCGAGGCGGTGAGATCGAAGCGCAACTCCACCGCCGTGCTGGCCTTATTGACGTGCTGACCGCCCGGCCCGTGGGCACGGGCCGCGCGCAGCTCCGCCTCGGCGAGCGCCGCGTCGAGCCAGGCCGGAGGCGCCCCGCGCCTCAACCGGGCGAACGCTCAGGCGTCATAGCCGGGAAGGTGACGATCCAGTTGCCGCAAAGCTCCGGGCCAGGCGAGGCCGCCGCCCAGACCACGGCTGGTCTGAGTCCGAACCTCGGACTGCGAGGCCTCCGAGGCCAGGCGGACATTCTCGCGACCGGCGCTCAAGGCCATGACCTGCTGCTTACAGGCGCGCTCCAGGAAGAACATATTGACCCAGCACTCGGCCGCCGTCGCCCCCACGGTCAGGGTGCCGTGATTGCGCAGCAGCATCATCGAGGCGTCGCCCATATCGGCCACCAGTCGGGCTTTCTCCTCGGGATTGAGGGCGATGCCCTCATAGTCGTGATAGGCCAGACGCGGCAGGCAGATCAGCGCATGCTGGCTCAGAGGCAGGAGCCCCTCCGCCTGGGCCGCCACCGCGACGCCCTGGTCGGAATGGAGGTGCATGACGAACTGCGCATCCTCGCGGGCGGCATGGATCGCCGAGTGGATGGTGAATCCCGCCGGATTGATGAAATAGGGCGTCTCCTGAAGAATATTCCCCTCGAGATCGATCCGCACCAGCGAAGAGGCCGTGATCTCGCTGAAGAACAGGCCATAGGGATTGATCAGAAAGTGATGGTCGGTCTGGGGTATCCGCGCCGAGATGTGGGTGTAGATCATGTCGTCCCAGCCGTGCAGGGCGACCAGGCGATAGAGCGCGGCGAGCTCCACTCGGGTACGCCACTCAGCCTCCGACACCTTACCCTGAAGGCTCATCGGCGCCGTCAGCGATCCATCGGCCATCGTTCAATCTCCCATTACTTCACGACCGGCGCGAAAGTCCTCCCGGGCGCGGCGGGCGTCAAGTCGGCAGGCCGGTGCGAAATTCGATGCGTCTCCCTATATGCATTCCGAAGAGGGCCGTTTGGGCATTCCTCAAGGAGCCCGTGAACCGTGACCGCATCAGGGCCAACCGAGACGATGGCCCCGCCTTTGGCGGAGAGCTCGTCGCGCAAACAGAAGGCCTATGCGCGCAAACGCCGGGCCTGGGCGGCGGCTGTGGGTCGGCCCTATGAAGACGAACGGGATCTTAGGCCGCCGCCGGGCGAACTGGACGCGGCGGCGGAGGACGACGCCTGATCGATCGGGTTGACTTCGCCCGCCAGTCCCTCGCCAGATAGGCCATGGCTACCCCGCCCGATCCTCAGCGGCCCCCTCGCCTCGCTTTCGTCGCCAGCGACAGAGCTGAGGCCCAAGAGGCGCGGGCGCAACTGGTGGGGCTCTATGGCGACACGCCTGAGGCCCAGGCGGACGTCCTCGTCGCACTGGGCGGCGACGGCTTCATGCTCGAGGCTCTGCATCGGCGTCTGGCCAGCCACCTGCCGATCTACGGCATGAATCGCGGGTCGGTCGGCTTTCTGATGAACGACTACGTCGCCGAGGGTCTGCCGGCGCGCATCGCCGCCGCCGAGTCCGCCGCCATCCACCCCTTGCGCATGATCGCAGTGGATCGCGCGGGCGAGGAACACATCGCCCTGGCGATCAATGATGTCAGCCTGCTGCGGCGGACCTATCAGACCGCCAAGTTGAGGATCGCCATCGACGGGCGCACGCGGCTTGAGGAACTGATTTGCGACGGAGCCCTGGTCTGCACGCCCGCCGGGTCTACGGCCTACAACCTTTCGGCGCACGGCCCCATCATCCCGATCACCGCCAAAGTCCTGGCCCTGACGCCGATCAGCGTCTTTCGTCCGAGACGCTGGCGCGGCGCTCTCCTCCCTCAAGATGCCCGGGTAAGCTTCGAGATTCTTGAGGCGGACAAGCGTCCGGTGAGCGCGGTGGCGGACAATGTCGAGGTTCGAAACGTCGTCAAGGTGGAGGTGTTCGAGGATCGCTCGATCGCCCTCACCCTGCTGTTCGACGCCGGCCGCAGTCTGGAAGAACGGATCCTGGCCGAACAGTTCTCGGTCTGAAGGATCGCTGAGACAAGCAAGGAAATCGCCATGGTCGATCTGATCGAGTCCGGATTTAGCCCCTACACGGACGCCAGGGTCGTGGTCGAGGGTCTCGACCTCGCTGACCGGACGGCGATCATTACCGGTGCGGGTTCGGGCATCGGAGCGGAGACCGCCCGGGCCCTGGCGTCTGTGGGCGCCGAGGTCGTCATGGCCGTGCGTCGGCCCGCGGAGGCGGAAGCCCTCGCGGCCGAGATCACCGAGGCGGGGCGAGGTTCCGCCCGGGTCGAGGCGCTGGATCTGTCCGACCTGGCCTCGGTTCGCGCCTTTGTCGCGCGCTGGGGCGCGCGTCCGTTGCACCTGTTGATCAACAATGCCGGGGTGATGGCCTGTCCCCTGAGCCGCACGGCGGACGGATTTGAGATGCAGTTTGGGACCAACCACCTGGGCCACTTCGCTCTCGCCGTCGGTCTGGCATCAGCTCTGGAGCGCGGGGCAAAGGCGCTCGGCAGGCCCTCTCGCCTGGTCGCCCTCTCCTCCATCGGTCATCGCCGCAGCGGCATCCACTTCGATGATCCGCACTACCGCAAGCGCGCGTACGACAAATGGGAGGCCTATGGGCAGTCCAAGACCGCAAACGCCCTGTTCGCCGTGGGCTTTCACGCCCGGTTCAAGGATCGCGGGATCACGGCGAATGCCGTGCATCCGGGTGGCATCATGACCCCGCTGCAACGCCACTTGCCGCGCGAGGAGATGATCGCCTTCGGCTGGATGGATGAGAGTGGAAAGGTCAATGACCGCTTCAAGACCCCGGCCCAGGGCGCCTCCACCTCGGTTTGGGCGGCCACGGCGGCGGCCCTGGAGGGCATCGGCGGGCTCTATCTCGAAGACTGCCGCCAGGCCCGGCCCTTTGACCCGGCCATGCCCTTCGCCGGGGTCATGGACCACGCCCGCGACCCGAAGGCAGCCGATCGACTCTGGGCGATATCCCTGGATTCGGTGGGACTAGGCTGAAGGCGCTGGACATCGGGATCCAGGGCCGGACCGGCGCGAGGAAAACGTCTGTTCAACGTCGCATTCCGAACGGCCGGCGCGTCGGCTCCCTTGACCCGGAGGCTCCATGCGCCGCAGCGCGAACCCGCCCTCGGCGACCTTCCGTCCGGGATGAGGGGGAGCTCTTGCGGCAGGCAAGGTCGATGGCGAGGCGGGCGTTCAGGAGATATTCGCCAACGGTTCCGCCACCTCCCCGTAACCGGCATCCGGCGGGATGGCCAGAACGCGACCCATGGCGGTATCCACCACCTTGGGCTCCACAGTGACCAGGCGGCGGGATCGGGCGCGGGAAACGGCGTCGCTGGCGCTCGTGGCCTCGGCCAGAAGCTGAAGGTTCATGCGGGTCGGAAAGATAATTTTCCGCTCGCCCGCCTCTCCCAGACGGACCGCTTCAGCCGGAGCGATCCATTCGGCGTCGACCGTCTCCCAGCCATCGCAGAGCGCGAGCTGGTCTGCGGGCGCGAGGGCGACGAAGAACCAGGTATCGAAGCGTTTGGGCATCATATCCGGTGTGATCCAACGGGCGAAGACGCTGAGGGCCGATAGGTCCAGGCTCACCCCCAACTCGCGCACCAGATCCAGAAAGGCGCGGCGTCCGTGGGCGATATCGTCGCGCGCCTCGGCGGCCGCCTTGGCGCCGGGAAAGGCCGAGCCGTCCGCGCCAAGGCTCAACAGAATGCCCGTCTCTTCATAGGCCTCTCGGATCGCGGCGATGCGCAGGTGTCGGGAGTCTCCCGCGTCGTCATCCCAACCCAGGCAAAGCTCGGCCCAGGCGGGGTCGTGATCTCCGGGCGAAGTCTTGCCGCCGGGAAAGACCAGGGCGCCTGAGGCGAAGTCGATCTGATGGTGACGTTTGACCATCAGAACCTCGAAAGCTGGCTGATCGCGCACCAAAAGGATCGTCGCTGCCGGCAGGATCGGAACGGCGGGGCTCTGGGCCATCTTCATGGGTCTCCGCATGCGCCGGCGCCGGCGCTGATCACGTGAGGGGCTCAGTCGATCTCATAGCGGATCGGCAGCTTCTTCGGGCCGCCGACGAAGCTCGCCTCGGCCCGGCTGGGCTCGCCGGCCAGCTCCAGGGACCTCAGGCGCGGGATCAGTTCCTCGAACAGGATCCGCATCTCCATCTTGGCCAGATGCTGGCCGAGGCACAGATGCGCGCCATATCCAAAGGCCAAATGGCGGTTGGGGCTGCGGGAGGGATCGAAGCGCTCGGGATGTTCGAATACCGCTTCATCGCGGTTGCCTGAGGGATAACAGAGCATCATCCAGTCGCCCTTGGCGATCGGCTGGCCCGCGACCACGGCGTCGGCAGTGGCGGAACGCATGAAATGCTTCACCGGCGTCACCCAGCGGATCGCCTCATCAACGAGGCCGGGAATCAGGGAAGGGTCTGCCTTCACGGCCGCGAACGCATCGGGGAACTCGCACAATCCCCAAATCGCGCCAGCTGTCGACGAAGAGGTGGTGTCGTGCCCAGCCGTGGCGACGATGACGTAATAGCTCATCGCTTCGAAGTCGTTGATCGGGGCGCCGTCGATCTGACCATTAGCGATCACGCTGGCGAGATCGTCCCCGGGATGGGCCTTGCGGGCGTCCGTGATCGCTTTGAAATACATGAAAAAGTCGGCGATCACCGCCTGTAGGGCGGCGAGGTCGCCAGGTCCGCCCTGCTCGGCCGCGGCGCGCTGAAGCTCGGGATCGGCGGCGCCGAAGAGCTCCTGGGTCAGCTTCAGCATGCGCGGCTCGTCCTTGGGCGGCACGCCGAGAATCTCCATGATCACCCGGAGGGGATAGGTCAGGGCCACGTCACGGACGAAGTCGCATTCAGAGCCCAACTCGGCCATGTGGTCCACATGAGCCTTGGCGATCTCGCGGATGCGCGCCTCCAGCCGGCGGATGTTCTGCGGCAGGAACCAGGACTGCGTCATGATGCGGTATTTCGGATGATCAGGCGCATCCATCTGCACCAGGGTGCGCAAGAGATGGGGGCTGCCGCCAGTCATCTTCCTGACGATCTCATCGCCCTCGATGGTCGTGAAGGTTGTCGGCATGTCGCCAGAGTGGAAGAGGTCATTCTGGCGGCTGACCTCAAGAATATCGGCATGCCGGGTCACCACCCAGAATGGATAAATCCCTTCGGGTCGCGCCTGGGCGAGCGGCATGTTGGCCCGAAGCCAACGATAAGCCTCGTGCATCGGCGCCTCGGCCGCATGGGACTTGGGTGACAGGATCGCCTCGACGATCCAGTCAGGAATGGTCTGGGCGTCAGGATTGAGAGTCTCGGTCATGCCCTGATTTCCTTTCGCTTCACGCGACGTCAGTCTAGTGGCAACCCGCGCCCGAGCGTATGCCATCGCTCATGGATTTGGCGCTCAGCCCGCATCATGCCGCCTTCGCCCGGGAGGTTCAGGGCTTTCTCCTCAGCCATCGCCGCGAATGGCCGGGGCCTCGCGCGACGCGGGCGCAGGTCCTGGCCTGGCAGGCCCGGTTGATCTCCGCCGGCTACGCCGCGCGCACCATCCCGCGTGAATATGGCGGCTTCGGCGCAGCTCCAGATATCCTGGAATCGCGTCTCATCGCCGAGTCGTTCATCGCCACGGGCGCCCCCGGCCCTCTCGCCGGACAGGGCATCTCCATGCTGGTTCCAACCCTGCTTGAGGTGGGAACTGAGGACCAGAAGCGCACCTGGATCGGCCCGACTCTGCGCGGCGAGATCATCTGGTGTCAGGGCTACTCTGAACCCGGATCTGGCTCCGACCTCGCCTCCCTGACCACCCGCGCCCATGAGGACGGCGATGACTTCGTCATCAATGGCCAGAAGATCTGGACCTCCACGGCCCATCTCGCCGACATGATGTTCTGTCTCGTCCGCACCGAGCCCGACGCGCCCAAGCATGACGGCATCAGCTATTTGATTTTTTCCATGGCCACGCCGGGCATCGAGGTCCGCCCCCTCAGAACCATGACCGGTCAGGCCGAGTTCAACGAGGTCTTCTTCACCGACGTGCGCGTCCCCAAAAACCAGATCGTCGGCGGGCGCGGCCAGGGCTGGCGGGTGGCCAATACGACCCTTCGCCACGAGCGGGGCATGTTGGGCGACCCTAACGCGGCCGAGGCCAGACTGTCGGCGATCATGGCGCTGATGCGCGAGGAGACCGTCGGCGGCCAGAGGGTGATCGATAATCCGCTCATGCGCGAGCGACTGATGCGCCTGCAGGGCGAGGTCCTGACCATGAAATTCAATGGGCTGCGGCTGCTCACCCAGTCCCTTAAGGGCGAGAGCCCGGGGCTGGCCGGCCTGATCGTCAAGCTTCAAGGCTGCGAGCTCAATCACCAACTTGCGGCCCTGGCCATCGACGCCCTCGGCGAACTTGGCGTCCTTTACGAGGATAGCACCCATCTGCGGGCGGGCGGGGTCTGGCAGCATCGTTACATGTTTGATCTGGGACTGATCATCGGCGGCGGCACCGCACAGATACAGAAGAACATCATCGGCGAGCGGGGCCTCGGCCTGCCGCGGGAGCCGAGGCCATTGGCGGGCTGATGGATTTCGCGCTCTCCGAGAATCAACGTCTGTGGCAGGCCAGCTTGGCCGGGCTCCTGAACCGATCGGCGCCGCTGGAGCGCGTGCGCGCCTTTGCGGAGGGAGATGCGGCGGTCGCCCGGGATGTCTGGCGCGCTCTCGCTGAGGCCGGGGCGTCGGGCCTGCTCATCCCCGAAACCTATGGCGGGCTTGGTCTTGGCCTTTTGGAAGCCGTCCTGACCGCCGAAGCGCTCGGCCAGACGGCGGCGCCGGCGCCGTTCCTGGGGACGAGCTTGGCCGCCCTCGCCCTGGCCTCCGCTGATTCCCAGACGCAGGAGAGGTGGCTGCCGAGGCTGGCCTCGGGCGAGGCCACCGCCGGCCTGGCGGTCTCGGAGGCCGTTGCGGGCGCCCGCGACGGCGCTGGGGTGAGTTTCACGGCTCGTCGGCTAAGGGGTCGCAGCCTTTTCGCCATCGATGCCGAGGGCGCCGACCTGCTTATCGTCGCTGACCAGACCGGGCGGATCCATCTGGTGGAAACCGGTGCGGCCGGGCTCTCCATATCCCCGCTCACGAGCATCGACCGGACCCGAAATCTCAGCGAGATCATCTTCGAGGGAGTCGACGGGCGCCCCCTTGACGACGATGGCGGGACAGCCCTGTCGCGCTTGCGCGACGCCGCCTGGGTGCTGCTCGCCGCGGACATGCTGGGGGCGTCCCAGACCCTGCTCGATAAGGCCGTGGCCTATGCCAAGGAGCGCCGACAGTTCGGCCGAGTCATCGGCAGCTTTCAAGCGGTTAAGCACCTCTGCGCGGAGATGGCGGCGTCCCTTGAGCCGTGCCGGGCGTTGGTCTGGTACGCCGCCTATGCGTGGGACCGGATCCCGCAGGAGTCGTCGCTCGTGGCGGCGCACGCCAAGGCGCATCTCTCCGAGGTGAGCCGCTTTGTGGCGCGGACCTCAACCGAAGTTCACGGAGGCATCGGCATCACCGACCTTCTGGGTCTGCACTTCGGGTTCAAGCGGGTCGGGCTCGACCGCCAACTCCTGGGTGGGCCCGAAAGGGTGCGCGACCACGCCGCGCGTCTCCAGGGCTTGGTGGACTGACGTTCCTCTCGATCCTCCCTTCCGAATCGCGGACTGAGGACTTGGAGCAAAGGAACAACCGCGGAACGCGGCGATCGGGCGCCTCTGTGCAAGGTCTCGCCGCAAGCCGGCCTGGACGCCCCAGTCCGCCGCCGCGCCCGTGTGAGTCCCCGTCCTTTCCTTCGATGCCCCTCCCCGTCCGGACGGGCGAGGATGAGAAGGGGCCCCTTTCCCACGCTACCTTCGGCGCCCTAAGAACCCGGGGTGAGAGGGACATGCGGTCGGCCCGGGGCGAGGTCACCGATCAGGGCGTCGGTATGGAAACCAAGAAGGACGCACTCTCTCGTCACTTCGGCCGTTTTGCGCCCGTGCTGGAGCTGCGCGGCGGCGAGACCTTGGCCCGGGCGGGCCAGCCCCTCGGCGCGCTCTACAAGCTCGAGGCGGGGCGAATCGGTGAGCTGAGTCCCGGAGCGGCGGGCGCGGGGCCGGGGGCTGGACGGCTTGCCGTCGTCCACCGTCCCGGCGCGGTGATCGGCGGGCTGGAGGCGCTGCGCGATGGTATCCATCGCAGCGATCTGGTGGCCCTGCGCGACTCTCGCCTTCGCTTGCTGCCGATACGTAAGGCCGAATCCCTGCTTCGGCGCGACGCCCATGTTCTGGCCGAGGTGGCGCGCGGGGCTCTACGGCGGGTAGCCGGCGAAGATGCGCAGCCGCCGCGCGGCGGCTCGATTCTGGGCTTTGTCTCCGTGACCGAGCGCCTGTTCATGCGCCGATTTGTCGAGGCCATCGCCCAAGGCGCCCTGCGCCTGGGGGTCCGGACCGTCGTGCTGGGGGCCGAGGCCCAGAATCTGACCGCAGTGGAGCTGTCGCGGCTGGAGGAGGAGCACGATCTCGTCCTGCTGGCCGCGGAGTTCGGCGAGCGGGACTTCGCCGCCTTCTGCCATCGCCAGATAGACCGGCTGATCCTGGTTGGCGATCTTAAGGCGGCCTCGCTCGCTGACCCGGCCCTCGTGCCCGCAGCGCTATCCGCTCACAGGCTCATGGACGTTATCCTCGTCCACCCGCCCGGCTCCCGCGCGCCCTCCGGCGCGGAGACCTGGCTGGGCCGGCTCCCCGCCTCGCGCCTCTTCCATGTCCACGAGAACGCCGCTGCCAGCATGGATCGCCTGGCGCGGATCTATTGCGGTCGCTCGGTCGGACTCGTCCTCTCCGGCGGCGGCGCCCGCGCCTATTCGCATGCGGGGGTGGTGCGGGCGCTGCGTGAACTCGGGGCGCCGATTGATTTCGTAGCCGGCAATTCCATGGGGGCCATTGTCGCCGCTGGCGTCGCTATGGGGTGGGACGATGAGGAGATGGATGCGCGCCTGCACGATGCCTTCGTCGCCTCCAGTCCGCTGAACGACATCGCCTTTCCAGTGCTGGCCATGACCCACGGACGCGAGGTCGAGGCCCGTCTGGAGCGGCATTTTGGCGATGTGCGGATCGGCGATCTTTGGCGGCCCTTCGCCTGCGTGTCCACCGATCTGACTGACGGCGTCGCCCATGTGCATCGCGACGGTCTGCTTCGCGAGGCCCTGCGCGCCTCGCTCTCCTTGCCGGGCGTCCTGCCGCCGGTGATCCGCGATGGTCACGTCCTTGTCGACGGCGCCATGGTCGATAATCTGCCGGTCGATCTCGTCAAGGCGTGGCATGACGGCCCGACGATCGGCGTCGATGTCGGCCACGCCGAGGGTCTGAAGCCGCAGGACCTGGAGCTGCACCCCTCCCCGGCCGCGTGGCTGGCCTCAGGCGCCTGGAAACATGGCCCACCCATCGTCTCGGTGCTAATCCGCGCCGCCACGGTAGGCGCCGAGGCGGCCGTGCGCGCGACCCATGACGCCCTCGACCTCGTCCTCCTGCCCCAACTCGACTCCATCGGCCTGCAGGACTGGAAGGCCTATGCTCCCGCGGTCGACGCCGGGTACCGGTCGGTCATGGACAAGGCCGAATCCGTCTCCGCCCTTCTCTCCGGCCGCGACCGCGCCCCGGCATATGAAGGTTGAAGGACGCCGGTTTGGGGCGCACTTGCCGCTGACCTGAAACCCACACCCTCGTCAGGCGCCGAGCGCGCCGCGGCGCGTCGGACCCGGCGCTCATTCGGGGAAGGTTGCCTCCGGTAAGGCCTCGTACGCTGGACGCGCAAACAGATAGCCTTGCTGGAAGATAATGCCGAGCTCACGGAGGCACCGCATTTCCTCCGCCGTCTCCACTCCCTCGGCGATCACCATCAACTTGAGCTCGGCGCAGACGCCCAGCACGGCGGAAACGATAGCCCGGCGGATCGAGTCTTTGTGGATGTCTCGGGTCAGATCCATATCGATCTTGATGATGTCGGGCTGGAACTCGGACAGCAGATTGAGACCGGCGTTGCCCGCGCCGAAATCGTCGATAGCGGTTTTGAACCCCTGCCGACGGTACTCGGCAATGATCGATTTCAAGTGCGCCTTATCCGTCACCTTCTCGCCTTCGGTAACCTCAAAGATCAGCCGATCTGTGGGAAAGCCAGTGCTTTTGGCGGCGGCGAGAGTCGCCCGGATGCAGTTTCGGGGCTCATAGACGGCCCCGGGCAGGAAATTGATCGACAGAAATGCGCCTGTCGCCGGCAAACCGAGCGCGGCGGCCAATTCGATCGCCTTAACTCGGCAACTCTGATCAAAATTGTACCGGTTGGTGTCGTCCACCTGGGCCAGAATGCTCGAGGCGCCGTGTCCGTCAGGTCCTCGCACCAGCGCCTCAAAGGCAAACACCGAACGG
>JAKBBV010000084.1 GCA_021808285.1 Pseudomonadota bacterium
GCAGGTCTGGCCTGAGTTGCGGAACTTGCCGGCCATGGCCGCGTCGATGGCGAGGTCGAGGTCGGCGTCGTCGAACACGATCAGGGGCGCGTTGCCGCCCAGTTCCATCGACAGCTTCTTCATGGTGTCGGCCGATTGCTGGTAGAGCAGCTTGCCGACCCGGGTGGAGCCGGTGAAGGTGAGCTTGCGCACCAGCGGATTGGCGGTAAGTTCCGCGCCGATTTCTGAGCTTCGGCCGAGGACGACGTTGACCACGCCCGCCGGCAGGCCTGCTTTCTCGGCTATCGCCGCATAGGCCAGGCCGCAATAGGGCGTCAGCTCCGCCGGCTTCACCACCACGGTGCACCCAGCAGCGAGCGCCGGCGCGATTTTCCGCGACAGCATCGACATCGGGAAGTTCCAGGGCGAAATCGCCGCCACAACCCCAACGGGCTCCTTGGTGATCAGGATCTGGTTGTTCTTCCAAGGCGAGGGCACGATCATGCCGTTGACGCGCCGCGCCTCCTCGCCGAACCACTGCACATAGCCGGCGCTCAGCAAGACCTCGGCCTTGGCTTCGGTCAGGGGCTTGCCCTGTTCGAGGGTGAGCATCGAGGCCAACAGGTCGACGTTCTCGCGCATGATCGCCGCCATCCGCAGCAGGGCCACAGCGCGCTCGGTCGCGAGCGTCCTCGACCAAGTCTTGAACGCGGCGTGCGCGGCGTCGATGGCCGTCTTCGTCTCGGCGCGGCCCGCCCAGGGGATCGTGCCGATCACCTCGCCGGTCGCCGGGTTTAGAACATCATGGGTTTCGCCGCTGTTGGCGCCGACCCATGCCCCGCCGATAGCGTTCTGCTCGCGCATCCAGCCGCCGACCTTCAGGGTTTCGATCAGTTGAGAGGTCATGGCGTTTCCTACCCGGGGTTGCCGGCGCTCTGGCGCTCGGCGTTTCATGAGGTGTCGGCGATGCGGCCTCGAAGGGGTCGAGGGCCGGGCAGGGGGGAGCCCGGCCCTCAAGGTCCTGCGTCAAGCGGCGTTGCTGACCAGGACAAGCTTCTGGTTCACGAACTCCTTGATTCCGAGCTGGGAGAGCTCGCGGCCGTAACCGGAGCGCTTGACGCCGCCGAAGGGCAACTCCGGCGCGGTCGAGGCGAAGGTGTTGATCCAGATGGCGCCCGTCTCGATGCGAGAGGCCAGGGCCTTGGCCCGTTCGATGTTCTTGGAGAACACCGCGCCGGCGAGCCCGAACTTGGAGTCGTTGGCCAACTCGACGATTTCGTCGTCGGTCTTCACGACGTACATCTGAGCGACCGGGCCGAAGAACTCTTCGAAGTACGCCGGGTTCTCCCGCTTGATGTTGGTCAAGATGGTGGGCTCGAAGAAGTTGCCCGGCCGGTCCATCGCCTTGCCGCCCAGATGAAGCGTGGCGCCGGCCGCGACCGCGCGCTCGACCTGTTGAGCCAGGCCGGCGCTGGCGTCGGCCGAGGAAAGCGGCCCGAGCTTGGTGTCCTCGTCCATCGGGTCACCGATCTTCACTGAAGCCATGGCTTCAGTGAAACGGGCCAGGAACTCCTCGGCGATGTCTTCGTGGAGCACAAAGCGCTTCGCGCAAATGCATTCCTGGCCGGAGATATGCAGGCGGGAGAAGACGCCGGCGTCGAGCGCCTTATCCAAGTCGGCGTCCTCGAGGACAACGAACACGTCATTGCCGCCCATCTCCAGGGTCGATTTCTTCAGGTGCTTTGCGGCCTGGGTGGCGATCGCCGTGCCGGCGCCTTCAGACCCGGTCATGGCGGCGCCCACGATGCGGTCGTCGGCGATGATGTCAGATACCTGACCAGAGGTGATGAACAGGTTCGCCCAGGCGCCCTTCGGCGCACCGGCTTCATTGACCAGTTCCTCGAACACACTGGCGCAGTGAGGAACGATCGAGGCGTGCTTGGAAACGACCGGGTTGCCAGCCGCGAAATTCGGCGCGAACACCCGCATCAGCTGGTAGTAGGGGAAGTTCCAGGGTTCCACGACCATCATCACGCCGAGCGGATGATGCTCGATCCACGCGTCGCCAAGCCCGGACTCGATCTCGATCGGCGCCAGGAAGCCTTCGGCCTCGCGGGCATACAAGCGGGCGATCTCAGCGATGATCCATACCTCGTCGCGCGCGTCGGAAATCAGCTTACCCATTTCCTGGACGCAGATTTTGGCCAGCTCCTCGGCTCGGGCGTCGATCAGTTCCGCCAGGCGTTCGAGAACCTGTACGCGGCCTTTGACCGGGCCTTGCGCCCAGCTCGACTTATAGAGCGCGTGGGCCGCGGCCAGGGCCGCCTCAATGTCGGCTTCGGTATGGTTGGGATAGGTTTTGACCAGTTCATTGGTCGTGGGGTTGATCGTTTGGTAGGCCATGATGGCTTCCTCCAGCCGGGGGTTGAATGAACTGCGACCGGAAGCCCAGTCGCGCGGGGCGGAGATGTTGGGGCTAGCCCCGCCTACTCCGTTCGTTTGGTATTGGTAGGCCTCTCGGCCCATGGCGCAAATGTCAAAGACACAGCAATTTGCGCCATCCTTGATGATGGTCAGACCATCGCGGCCGACGCCTCCGCGAAATGGGGCGCCTCAAGGCGAGCCAGCCGCCGCAGCGCCTGCGGCGGCTGGCCGAACGCACGCACGAACGCCCGGCGCATGTGGTCCCGGTCGCTGAAGCCGGTCTGGCGGGCCACCACGTCGATGGGGTGGCGGCTCTGCTCCATGAGATTGCGTGCGCCCTCGACCCGCAGGGTCTCGACGGCCTTGGCGGGCGACTGACCGGTCTCGGCCTGGAAGGCGCGGCTGAATTGGCGAGGGCTGAGATGCGCCGCCTCGGCTAATTCCGGGACGGTCAGGGGCTTATGCAGGTTGTCCCTCGCGTAAGTCAGCGCCGCCTGGATCCGATCGGACTTCGGCGCCAGTTTCAAGAGCGTGGATATTTGTGGCTGGGCGCCTGTACGGCGATGGTAAATCACCAGCTCGCGGGCGACCGTCCTGGCCACCTCCGCGCCGAGGTCGTCTTCGATCATCGCGAGACTGAGGTCGAGCCCGGCCGCGCCGCCGGCGGTCGTCCAGATCGGCCCGTCGGTGGTGTAGATCCTTTCCTGGTCCAGCTTCACCGCCGGGTACTGCGCTTGAAGCGTCGGCGCGTGCATCCAGTGGGTAGTGGCTTGGCGGCCATCCAAGAGACCGGCCTCAGCCAGCACGAAGACGCCGGTCGAGATCGCTGCGATCCGGCGGTGGCGCTTCAGGGCGCCCTCCATGTAGGCGAGTAAACCAGGCGTTGAGGGCTTCGGAGTGATCGCACCGCCGACGAAGAGCGAGTGGAAGGGCCTTTCCGTGAAAGGCACGCTTTCCAGCATCATGCCGCACGAGGTCCGGATTTTTCCGCCGGTCTCGGACACGAAGTGCAATTCGTAGGGCGGCTCGTCCGCCACCGAATTAGCGACTTCGAACGCCATGACGACGGCCAGGGCCATCATCGAGTAATCCGGGTAGACAACAAACGCGATGTCACGCATGGCCGTGCTCCCTCAAATCGGTTTGGCGCGGCTGAGGTCCGGATCGGGCCCCAACTACGGGGCCGAGGCCACCGCCGCGTCCATACCGAGACCTTAGCGGTCTGAGCGGGGGCGTATTCTCAAGGCTTGCTCAGTCTGTATTCATAACTTGCGGATCGACGCTGAGACACAGAAGCATCGGTGCCGCTTCGAGCGCGAAAGGCAAAAAATCGCAGCAGACTCAAGGGAGAAATTGGTAATCAGGGCTGCGTGAATATTCAAATCTTGCGGGCCGTTGTTCCAAAACTGCGGTCTCCACCCCACGACCCCACCTTTTCGGCAGCTAACGGGCCATACGCCGATACTGGCCGGGCGTGATGCCGGTCGCCGCGCGGAATGCGCGGGTGAAATTGCCTTGCGACGAAAAGCAGGTGGCAAGGGCGATCTCGGCCAGAGACGTATTGGTCTGAGCAAGCAGGGTCCGCGCCCGATCGAACCGCAAAGACGATAGGTAGCGGTGCGGCGGTACGCCCATGCTGACGCGGAACATGCGCGCGAAATGGAAGGCGCTGAGGCAGGCGATCGAGGCCATATCCTCGATACCGATATCCTCCTCAAGATTGGTGCTCATGTAGTCGAGCACCCGAGCCAACCGGACGTCATCAAGGCCGTGCGGCGTCACGACGAGGTTCGGCCCCTTGCCCTCTGTGGTGGCGTAGGCTTGAACCAACCGCGCCGTGAGGCTCAGCGATAGAGACTCGATCAAGACGCGGCCCCCGGCGGTCTGCAGCTTGATCTCGCCAAGAATTTGGACGCCGATCTGGTGAATCAGAGGGTCGCGAATTCCGGGGATGTAACCTAGGGCCGACGCCAGTATCGGAGCCCCGCCGAAGACCTCGGCCAGTCGCTCGAAGCGCGTGCTCGGCAACTGGAGATGCAGAAATTCGATGGGGCCATCGCTACGCGATTCCTCGACAAAGAGCTTCTCTGGCGTCAGCCACGCCATGCCAGGTTCTGATCGGCTGTTCTGATATTCCCCGCCGAACTTTCGGCTGATGGTAGTGGGCGTAGCGCACATGGCGATGCAGAGTTCTGTCTGCGCCTGAATCATCGGTGGAATCTGCACGGGTGGATGCCTGCGCAGCTCCGCCGCGACATCCTGCCATTGGCGGACCATCGAGGTGATCAGCACGTCGGATTTGGGGTACTTGCGCCGGCTGTGCTCGAAGGGGTCGCTCAAGGGGTTCGCCATCCGGTGGCTGGTAGAGCCGCCTGGACGCTGATCATGGAACCGAGATCAACGCTGGCGGTCCTCTTTGCGCGCCCGCGCCGACGGCCACGAAGCGGGGCGCCTGACCAACCGCGAGTGTCAGAAGCGCCGGCAAGACTGAATTCGGGGCATGCCATGCGCCAATCCCTCTCCAACTTCCTCCTGCGGCGGCGGTGGCCGCCTGACGGGCGAATGCGCGCTTGACTGTAGAAAAACCCCACAGTTTATGGCGGCGACGTTTTGATCGGGGATCCCGACCGGTTAGGCCTACGGTAGCGAGCCAAGTTCGTGAGTAGACCGCCAAGCTGGAGGTGTATCAGGCCGTCAGCTCCCCGAAAATGATCTGAAACCTGCAAGGGCTACTGAGTGAGGTTCAGCAATGAAGCGTGGAGAGCTTGATGATCTCGTTGCGTTCGCGACCATCGCGCGAACCCGCAGCTTCACCCGCGCAGCGGCGGAACTTGGCCTGTCCCCGTCCGCCCTGAGCCATACCATGAGAGGCCTTGAGACGCGCCTGGGAGTGCGTTTACTCGCGCGCACAACGCGAAGTGTCGCCCCCACGCCAGCCGGTGAAAGGTTGCTGCGTTCCGTCGAATCCGCTTTGGAGGAAGTCGAAGCTGGCCTTGGGGCCATGGATAATTGGCGCGGCGAGCCGTCCGGCTCCATCAGAATTACGACGGCCCAAGGTGGCGCCCGTATCGTGCTGGCGCCTGCATTGCCGCAGTTTCTCCTCGAGCACCCGAAGATCACCGTTGAGATCTGCGTTGAAAGCCGGCTGGCAGACCTTGTTCGCGATGGCTACGATGCCGGAATCCGATGGGGGGAGAATGTCGAGCAGGACATGGTCGCTGTCCGCGTAGGCCCGAACACGCGCCTGATCGTTGTCGGGACTCCGGCCTATTTCGAACGGTACCCGCGCCCGCAGTCCCCCGCCGACTTGGAGCACCACAATTGCCTCAACTACCGTAACGTCACGGGAGGTGGGACTTTCCCCTGGACGCTTGAGAGTAATGGCAAAGAAGTCCGCAGCCGGGCGGAGGGTCAACTCATCATCGCGGATGATCCGGACCTTGCAGTGACCTTAATCCTCTCGGGCGCCGGATTGGGGATGATCCTCGAGGAAAATGCCGCGCCGCACCTGAAAACCGGGCGGCTTGTTCAAGTTCTCGACGAGTGGTCGGTCCCGTTTGGCGGCTTTCACATCTACTACCCCAGCCGGCACGTCTCGCCGGCTTTACGGGCGCTCGTAGAGGTCCTGAGGTGGAAGCCTGACCCGCAGCCAACCTAGCGTGCGATCGCCTTTTCGTCAGCCGCGTCGTGTATATCGATCGATTCAAGCCGCGCGTTGCGCCGAAGAACCTGCGGCGGTTGGCCAAAGGCACGTAGGAACGCGCGCCGCATGTGGTCTCGGTCGCTGAAGCCTGTCTGGCGCGCCACGACGTCAATCGGGTGACGGCTCTGCTCCATGAGATTGCGCGCGCCTTCGACCCGCAGGTTCTCGATCGCCTTGGCCGGCGATTGGCCTGTCTCGGCGTGGAAGGCCCGGCTAAACTGGCGTGGGCTAAGGTTGGCGGCGTCGGCCAAGTCCGGGACGGTCAGCGGCTTGTGCAGGTTGTCGCGCGCGTAGGCGAGCGCGGCCTGGATTCGGTCGGACTTTGGGGCGAGCTCGAGCAGGGTTGAGAACTGTGACTGCCCGCCGCCGCGGCGATGATAGACGACGAGCTTGCGCGCGATGGTCTTGGCCACTTCGGGCCCAAGGTCGTTCTCGATCAGCGCCAGGCCGAGATCGACACCCGCCGTCATGCCGGCCGAGGTCCAGATCGGCCCGTCGTTGATGAAGATGCGGTCCTCGTCCAGCTGCGCCTTCGGGTAGGTCTTCTGGAGT
>JAKBBV010000035.1 GCA_021808285.1 Pseudomonadota bacterium
CTCTGGCCAAGCGCACCCGAGGCGCTGCCGTCGCCGTACCCTACGAGGCGAAGATGGCGGCCGACGGATTTGCGGGATGTGGATGACGACGTGCTGCCTGATGATGTTGATATAGCCGCGGTCGAGGACAACGCTGAGCGCGCCGCGGCTCTGATGCGGACGATCGGAAGCAAGTGGCGACTCCTCATCCTCTGTCAGCTGGTGAAGGGCGAAAAATCCGTCGGCGAACTGGAACAGCGGCTAGGCATCAGCCAGTCGGCGCTCTCCCAGCACCTTATGGTGCTTCGCCGTCACGATGTGGTTCAGACCCGTCGTTCGGCGCAGATGATCTTTTATTCTCTCAAGGGTCGGGAAGTGGCGTCTCTGCTGGGCACGCTCTACGACCTCTATTGCGTCGTTGATGAGGAGGCGGCCTGCCTCGCGGTCGCGACCGCCTGATCGCGGTTTTGCGCTCTGTCGCTCAGATACCCGACCCGTTGTCCAGGGTCGCCATGGCGGTCTCGTGCGCGTCCGCCTCCGCGCGGATCCAGGCGAGGAAGGCCTTGACCTGCGGAAGACGCCCCTTGGCTTTGGGATAGACGAGAAAATAGGCGAAATCGATCTGAGTCGAGATCGGCATGGGCGCCACGAGGCGACCCGCGTCCAGATCATCCTGAGCCAGGGTGCGCTTGGCCAGAGCGACGCCTCGACCGCTCACGGCGGCCTCGATGACCAGACTGGACTGATTGAAACGGGGGCCGCGCGCCGCGTCGAAATCCTTCACTCCCCGGGCGGCGAGCCACATGGTCCAGTCCGGGCAGCTCTCGTCGGCGTCAGGCGAGGCGTCGTGGAGAAGGATGTGTCCCGCCAGATCCTCGGAGCGAGAGATGGGTTGGGCCGCCATGAGGGCGGGACTCATGACCGGGATGACGGTCTCGCTCAGCAAACGGATCGTCTCCAGGCCAGGATAGGCCCCCGATCCGTATCGAAGCGCCAGATCCACGTCGCTGGCGGCGAAGTCGACGAGGTCCATATCCGCGGAGAGCCATACATCCACCTGCGGATGGGTCTCCTCGAACCGGCCAAGCCGGGGAACCAGCCACTTGGCGGCGAAAGAGGGAGGGGCGGTGAGCGTCAGGCGCCGACCATCCACCGCCGCGGTCAGGAGGGCTGCGGCCTCGGATAGGCGATCAAAGGCCTCGCGCAGCGCCGGCAGGGCCAGTTGCGCGGAATCCGTAAGGAGAAGACCTCGCGGCGTGCGCTTGAACAGTGGGGCGCCGACATGGTCCTCAAGGTTTTGAATCTGTTGCGAGACGGCGCCCGGCGTCACCGAGAGCTCCTCGGCCGCGCGGCTGAAGTTCAGGTGGCGTGCGGCGGACTCGAAGGCGCGCAGGGCGTTGAGTGGTGGCAGGCGGCGGCGGGTATCCATGAGTTTTCCTATAGCGTGCCTCAGAAGTCTTGGCGTTGCCTGAGAGAGCGCAGAGGTCCATTTCCTTCGCACCGGCATCCCTGACGGGCGGCCATTCCCTTTTAGAGGCGCTATAAGCGCCGCGGAGCTTCGAAATGGCGATGTCGCCAGCCTCTCGCAAGAGCCTTGTGGTTCTGAATGGGGGCTCCCGTCGCGGACCGGGTCGGGTTTGGCTGGTGGGTGCGGGGCCAGGCGACCCCGAGCTTCTGACGATCAAGGCGCTCAATGCCCTGCGTTCCGCCGATGTCATCGTTCATGATGGTTTGGTCTCGCCTGAAATTCTTGAGCTGGCTCCGGTGAAGGCCCGGCGGATCAGCGTCGCCAAGCGGCGCGCGCATCACAGCTATGGGCAAGACGAGATCAACCGCATGCTCGTCGCCTTTGCCGAGGAGGGCCTGGAGGTGGTGCGGTTGAAGGGCGGCGACCCTTTTATCTTCGGCCGAGGGGGCGAGGAACTCGAAGCCTGCCGGGACGCGGGCGTGAGCTGCATTGTCGTCCCTGGTGTGACCTCCGCCCTGGCGGCGGCGGCGGCGGCGGGCGCACCCTTGACCCATCGGGGGGTCGCTCAGGCGGTCACCTTCGTCACCGGCCACGCTCGGAACGAGGAGATCCCAAATCTCGATTGGCCGGCGCTGGCTCGGTCCAACCAAACCGTCGTCATCTATATGGGGCTTGCCCAGGCCCAGACCATCGCCGCGCAACTCCTGTCGCGAGGACGGGATCCCAAGACGCCTGCTCTCATCGTCGAGAATGCCAGCCGCGCTGATGAGCGACGCCTCGTCACCACGCTTAGCGGATTGGCGTCCGTCGCCGCGGTCCTGGAGGGTCCTGCTCTCCTGATGGTGGGCGAGGCGATGGCGCTCGCCCGAAGCGAGGGTGTGGCGGAGCCGACAAAAGCCGCACCGCCAGCGACTGCGCTTTCCGCAAGGGGGCTCCAATGAATCGCGCTCTGACCGCCAACCGACTGATCGATGGCGAGGTGGTGTTTTGGTCCGGCGAGGCCTGGGTCCCGGCATTTTCGAGGGCCAGGCTGTTCGACGCAGATGCTGAAGCCCTGGCGGCGGAGGCCCTGGCTCGAACGGAGGTGACGCGGGTCATCGACCCCTACCTCATCGAGGTCGCGCCCATGGCCGGGCGCCACGCGCCGGTCAGTTTCCGCGAGCGCATTCGCGCCCTGGGACCCTCCAATCGGCCCGACCACGGGAAGCAGGCGAGCGGCGGCGCGGAGATTGAGGTTCTGGTCTCGGCTGAGGGCGCGGCGCGGTCTTCAGGGCGCACGGCTCTGATCCGGCGCAAATAAGAGCGAGGGGATCATGTACCGGCAGGATCAGATCGACGCGGCCATGCTGGCCGACCGCACGGCCGAGTTCCGCGGCCAGGTGACGCGGCGGCTGTCGGGCGAGCTGAGCGAGGAGCAGTTCAAGCCGCTGCGGCTGATGAACGGCCTCTATCTTCAGCTTCACGCCTATATGCTGCGGATAGCGATCCCCTATGGCGCCCTCAATCCGGGCCAGTTGAGGCGTCTTGCGCATATCGCCAGGGTCTACGATCGGGGCTACGGCCATTTCACCACAAGGACCAATCTCCAGCTTCATTGGATTCGTCTGGTCGACGCGCCGGATATCCTGGACCTGTTGGCCGAGGTCGGGCTCCACGCCATCCAGACCTCCGGCAATGTGATCCGCAATATCACAGCCGACCCCTATGCTGGGGCGACCCTGGACGAGGTCGACGATTCCCGAGTCTGGGCTGAGGCCATCCGGCAATGGTCGACCTTCCATCCCGAGTTTTCCTACCTGCCGCGCAAGTTCAAGATCGCCGTCACCGCTTCACCTGCGGATCGGGCGGCGACACGCATCTACGACATTGGCCTCAGACTCCATCGCGATGCGGCGGGCGAGCTCAGTTTCGAGGTGGGCGTTGGCGGGGGGCTCGGGCGGAGTCCGCATCTGGGCGCGATCCTGCGTGAGCGACTGCCCGTGCGCCACCTGATGAGCTATCTGCAGGCGATTCTGCGAGTCTATAATCTGCACGGCCGCCGGGACAATCTGCATAAGGCGCGCATCAAGATCCTGGTCTCGCAACTGGGCGTCGAAACCTTCGCACGCGAGGTGGAGGCCGAATGGGAGGCGTCGGACAAGGCCGCTGCCGACCTCCCGCTTGAGGAACTGGCGCGAATTCGCAGCGGGTTCCTGGACGCGGGCCTTGAGACCTTGCCGGCGACTTCGAGCCGGTTCGAGGCCGCCAAGGCGGACAGCCGCGCGCTGGCGCGCTTCGCGCGTCGCAACCTCAAGTCTCACCGAACTCCAGGCTACACGATCGTCCATGTGTCTCTAAAGACAATAGGCCAGACGCCTGGCGACTGTTCGGCGGAGCAGATGGAGGCCGTGGCCGACTTGGCCGAACGCTATTCTCGCAACGAGATTCGCGTCGCCTATGACCAGAATCTCATCCTTCCGCACGTGAAGCTCGATGACGTCCCCGAAGTCTTCACGGCGCTCGAGGCCGTGGGACTTGCGACCCCCAATATCGGTTTGGTGAGCGACATCATCGCCTGTCCCGGGCTTGACTACTGCGCTTTGGCCAATGCCAGGGCCATTCCTATCGCCCAGGAGATTGCTCGTCGTTTCGAGGAACCGGAAAGAGCCGAACGGATTGGAGATTTGAAGGTGAAGATCAGCGGCTGCATCAATGCTTGCGGCCACCATCATGTGGGACACATCGGCATCCTAGGGGTCGATAAGAAGGGCGAGGAATACTACCAGATCACCCTCGGTGGCTCCGGGGGGGCGCCAGGCGAAGGCGAGGCGGCAATTGGCCAGATGATCGGGCCGGCCCTCCCATTCGCCCGGGTGGCCCAGGCGGTGGACGACCTCGTTGAAGCCTATCTGGCGGAGCGGCAAGAGGGCGAGATCTTCATCGATACCCTAAGACGAACTGGATTGGAGCCATTCCGGGCCGCGGTCTATGCCGATGCTCATCAGGCTTGAGGGCGGCGTCGCGCGCGCGGCGGCCGATCGATTTGTTGAACTGGAGGAGGACGGGACAACAACCGGATCGGGGGGACTGATCGTCAGTTTGGCGCGTCTGCGGGTCGAAGGCGACGTCCTTGTCGAGCGGCAGGGAAGCCTCGGCGTGCGCCTCGTCAATAGCGAAGATGTTCTGAGCCTCGAGGCCTTTGCGCCTCGTCTGGACCTTATTGCGCTGGAGTTTCCCAAGTTCCGAGATGGTCGGGCGTTCAGCCAGGCGCGCCTGATTCGCGAGAGGCTGCGCTTCGGCGGGGAGCTGCGAGCTTTGGGTGAGGTGCTCCTGGAGCAGGCCCTGCCCATGATGCGCTGTGGCTTTGATGCTTTCGTTCCGAGCGATGGGACCTCACCGGAAGACTGGACCGCGGCGGCGCGGCGATATCGCTATGTCTATCAAGCCGCCGCAGACGGACGCACACCGGCATTCGCCCAACGGCGGGGAGGCGCGCGTGCCCTATGATCCGGTCACAACCGGGATGTCCGATGCGGGGCGTGTGGCCGAGGACCTCAATCGGCGACTTCGACGGGCGTCTCCGCAGGAGATCCTGACGGCGGGTCTGGAAAGCTTTGGGGCGCGACTGGCCCTGGTGTCGTCATTCGGCGCTGAGTCGGCGGTCCTGCTGCACCTGGCCGCGACGGTCCGCCCAGACATCCCGGTGCTTTTCCTTGATACCGGCATGCTCTTTGGCCAGACCCTCGACTACCGCAGGGACCTCGCTTCGCGTTTGGGGCTCACAGGAGTGCGCGATCTGCGCCCTCGGTTTGAGGACTTGGCTCTCATCGATCCTGGCGCCGAATTATGGAAACTCGACACCGAGGCCTGCTGCGGGGTGCGGAAGGTGCTGCCCCTGGACCGGGCGCTGGCGGGTTTCGACGCCTGGGTGACGGGGCGCAAACGCTTCCATGGGGGCGAGCGCTTGGGTTTGAAGGCGGTTGAGTTCGCGCAAGGCAAAGTCAAGCTCAATCCCCTGGCGGCATGGGGTCAGGAACAGCTTGAAGATTACGCCAAAAGGCACGATCTACCGCCGCATCCGCTGGTCGCCCACGGATTCCCCTCGGTTGGCTGCTGGCCGTGCACCTCTCCTGTGAAAGAGGGAGCGGGCAGGCGGTCTGGTCGCTGGGCGGGTTCGCAAAAGAGCGAATGCGGAATACATACGGCCCGGGCTCCCGGCGCCGCGCCCTTTCTGGGCGGCGATATCTGAAGCCGGGCTCCGGCGCCTGCCGACGCCAGTTCCCGTACGATCTGTGAGAAAGGCTGAGATCCTTCCCATGAGCATGCCACAGGCCGAGATGGTCGCCGCGCCGGCCAAGGGGCGGGGCGCTTTCACGCTCGAGCGCGTTACCCATGTCCATCATTGGACGGACACCCTTTTTACCCTGCGCACGACGCGCGATCCTGGCCTGCGGTTCGCCAGCGGCCAGTTCGTGATGCTGGGCCTGGAGGTGGACGGCCGGCCGCTGCTGCGCGCCTACTCGATCGCCAGCGCCTTTTATGCCGATCACCTCGAGTTCTATTCGATCAAGGTCCAGGATGGGCCGCTGACCTCACGCCTCATGAAGGTCCAGGAGGGGGATGAGGTTCTGGTCGGGCGCAAGCCCACGGGGACCCTGGTGCTGGACGGCCTCCGACCTGGGCGAACCCTCTACCTCTTGGCCACGGGCACGGGGCTGGCGCCATTTCTGAGCTTGGTTCGCGATCCCGAGGTCTATGAACGCTTCGACAAGGTGGTGGTGACCCATACCGTGAGAGAAGTCGCCGATCTCAACTATCGCGAATTCCTCAGCCATGAGCTCCCCCTTGATGCGGATCTGGGTGAGATGATCGCTCCCAAGCTCGTCTACTATCCCACGGTGACTCGGGAGGCCTTCCACACCCAGGGCCGGATCACAGACCTCATCGCCTCTGGCAGGATTTTCCACGACCTGCGGCTGCCGCCTCTCGATCCTGCACACGATCGCCTGATGCTGTGCGGCGGTCCTTCGGTGCTCGCCGACCTCAAGGCGCTCCTCCTGGAGAGGGGTTATGAAGAAGGATCGATCGCATCGCCGGGCGACTTCGTTCTCGAACGCGCCTTCGTCGAGACCTGACGAGTATCGCAGGGGAGTCTCGGGGGTCAGGGTCCCGTCTTGGCCGGCCCGGTCCGGGAGGAAGGCTCGAACGCCGGCCCGCCCTCATAGGTGATGTAGACCCTATGTTGCGCTTTCGAGACGTAGACCCGGTGCGCCCGGAAGAAATCGGCGCCCAGGTGCAAGAGGCCGGGGTCGTCGATAGGAGAGCCGAGCCTCGATCCCGTGGCCGTGACGGTCTCACTGCGTGGAGGATCGGTCACGAGAAGCTCGCCGCCGTGAATGACTTCCTGATCGAGAGCAAAGGCGTGGAAGCGGGCCAGATGGGCGCCGTAAAGCGCATGTCCCAGCCATACCCCGGGCCCGTCCCGCACGATGTCGGGGCCGCCATCGGGTGAGAGGTGGGCGACGGCCGCCTGGGCGTCAAAGAGGAAGGTGCGGGCCGCGCCTGTATCCAACTCCGCCCCAATCGGCGCTCCGTTGATCCTGACCTCGGTGAGCAAGGCGTTGGCGCTCTGGTCCACGAGCAGAGATTCGGGGTCGGCGCTCAACGGATAGGTATCGTCAGCGCTCACATTCAGCGGGCTTTGGGACGCCTTGAGGGGCAGTACGGCGTAGGGTTGGTTCCAGTAGATGACGGCGTCGCCGGAGCAGTTCTGCGGCCTGAAGAAGCGTATCACCCCCTGCGGGAGATCGAACTCCACGTCGGACTGTAAGAGAAAGCCGGCGCCCAGAACGCCGTCCAGGTCCGCTACGGCCGGGGCCGGGAAGGCCTCCGGCGCCGCATGTTTGCCTGCGGCGCTTTGGTCCGGCGGGACAAACAGGTCGATATTCCGGCCCACCAAGCCGCCGACTTCGAGGCGCGCGACATTCGCAGTCGGGGCGAAATTGGTGTTCTGAGAGCCCCAGAAAGGCATGCCAGAAAGCTCGCGGACTTGCAGGCCCAGTCGCGCGGCGGCCTTGGGGAAGAGCAGGGTGAGGTAGGAGCCGGTATCGACGGCGAGGCGGACCGGCTTTCCGTTGACCTTTGCGGTGACCACAGGCCAAGGCGACGTGGCGTCGAGCTTGAATTCGCCGATCTGCTGCAACACGCACCTAGAGCGCCGTCCGACCAGATGGGAACTGTCTGGGCGGTCAGACGGCGCATAAACGTTTGAATCTAGAGCGGATGGCGACTGCGCCCGCGATTCAGCCTGTGCGAAATCCGCTCTAGCCGGGGTCGCAGCGTCTGCGGTCACGGCGGGAAGGCTAAGGACTGCGCCTAGAAAAAGCGCGGCGGCCGACAGCTTCTGAAGGCGGATCGACATGCGGGACCGAGCTCCGAACACGGCATCCCTCGAGAGATACCCGTAAGCCTTCCCAGGCGCGAAGGTCAATGCGGCGTCGATTGGGCCTCCGGGTTCGGGGGAGAGACCCAAGGCGGGGTGTCTGAGCGCCCAAAAGAGAGGGGCGGCGGTGGCGTGGGGGTGGAGGGCGTTCGAGGGGGGAGCGGCGGCGGGACCGGTCGCGGACGGGCGGATCCGGGCTCGCGCGGTGAGGTGAGGTCGGAAATGTCAAACACCTGTCCCCCCTCGTAGGAGATGTAGATGCGTCTCTGGCTCTCTGAGACATAGACCCGGTGCGCGCGCAGGAAGTCGGCTCCCAGGAACATTTCGTCGCTGTCGCCGATGGCGGGTGAGGGCACGTTGGAGCCGGTCGCCTGGCCCTTCTGGAAGAGGTCAAGGGGAGCGACCAGGATCATGGTGTTATGAATGACCTCGTCGCCGAAGGCGAAGGCGGCCATCCGGCCTGGGGTCGATCGAAATGCGCCCTGACCGATCCCGCCCATCCTCTGCTCTGGCCCGGATGGATTGTCGGACAGAGTCACGCCGACGCTTCGCGCCACATCCAGGTCCAGGGAGGAACGCGGGCTGCCGGAGTCGATCACCGCGCGCACGGGATGGCCGTTGACCTGCACCATGACGTTCAGTCGCTGGTCGGCCGGCCCCAGCAGCGGCAGGACGGCATAGGGCTGGCGCCAATAGACCACGGCGTCGCCGACGCAGTCGCGGGGACGCATGAAGCGCACGGTTTGATCTGGAATATCGAACTCCAGATCGGAGTGCAGAAGGACGCTGGCGCCCAGAACGCCGTCGATCTCGAAGCCTGACGCCTGTTGCGGAACCAGGAACTCTACGCGCCGTCCGATCAGCCCCCCGATGTTGAGAGAGTCCGCTGTGACGACCGACAGATTGCTGCGCCCGCCAAAGCCATAAGCATAGCCGACATCGGCGCCGGGCCGGAGTCCGGCATGGGCCGCTCCCGATTCGAAGAGCAGCGACATGAATGAGCCGGTGTCGAGGGCGAGGGTGACAGGATGCCCGTTGATCGCCGCGTTCACAGCAGGTCGAAGCGGTCGACCGGTGAGCTGGAGCTGGGCGAGCTGCTGAATCTGACACGCCGCCCACACCGTCGCCGGCCAGGTCAACAGGAGGGCACAGAACGCGAGCGCCAGAGTCCGTCGCAAAGGCGTCATTTCCGGTCCGGTCCTTGAGCGATCGAACGCCACCCTCGCATTTCGTCTTCGTTTCGCAACACGGATTTGACAAGGTGGGGTTGAGACCGGGTGGCAACTTCAGGGGGGCAGGGTGAGATCTGAGACGTTTCGGACATGGCGTGCAGGATTTGCGCTGACGCTGGCTCTGATTGGGCCGGCCGTGGCGGCGCCCCAGATTGCCCCCACGGGGGAGGCGATAACGCCGCTGGCGACCCGCGGCGCCGTGTTCGAGGAGCTGAATCCGCATTTGACGGATTTGCCCAACTATACGGCGGGGCAGGCCTCCTCCCTGGCCTTGTCGCCGGACGGCAAGACTCTTTTGATCCTGACCAGCGGCTTCAACCGCATGTTCGGTCCGAACGGCCAGATCATGCTGGCGGACTCGCGGGAATATGTTTTCGTCTACGATGTTTCGGGCGCGAAACCGCGGCAGCTTCAAGCCCTGACCGTGCCGGATGGCTTCATCGGCCTGGCCTGGGCGCCTTCGGGCTCGGCGTTCTACGTGTCGGGCGGGGTCGATGACGACGTTGTCGAATTCACCGGCGCTCCCGGGGCCTTCAAGGCGGCGCGGACGTTCAAGCTCGGCCATAAGTCGGGAATCGGCCTGCTGGTGCGTCCTGAGGCCGGGGGGCTCGCCGTCAGCCCGGACGGAAAGCGGTTGCTGGTCGCGAACCTACAGAATGACTCGGTGAGCCTGATCGACCTGACGACGGGAGGGATCACGGAGCAGGACCTTCGCCCAGGCGTCATTGACCCGACAAAGCTTGGCGAGCCTGGCGGGAGCTTCCCTCGCGCTGTGGTCTGGACCGATGAAGCTCACGCCTATGTCGCCTCCGAGCGGGATCGGCAGATCATTGCGCTACAGCTTGGGGCTGGCGGCGTCACAGTCGGTTCGCGCATCGCCACCCTCGGACAACCGGTCTTCCTCCTGAAGGGGCCGGGCGCCCGACTTTACGCGGCTCTGGATAATACCGACGCCGCCCTGGTGATCGACACAGCGACGAACAGGATCCTCGAATCCATTCCCACCGCAGCCCCTCCGGCCTTGGCGCGGCCGGGCCTTGGCGGCGCCGGGTCCAACTTCCTGGCGCTCAGTTCCGATGGACGCAGCCTGTTCGTGGCCAATGGCGGAGAGAATGCGGTGGCGGTGGTGGCCCTAGATGGCCTTGCGCGTGCGTCCGCCAACTCAAGCCGCGATGGAGACGTCGATGGGGATGGAGACGATCCGGGCCCGGTATCGCGCGCGGGGCCCTCGCACTCGTCGGTCGTCGGTCTGATCCCGACCGGCTGGTACCCAACAGGCGTGGCCGAGAGGCCCGATGGCGGCGCGCTCTATATCATCAACGCCAAGAGCGTGCCCGGGCCCAACGCCAAGGGCTGTCGCAACAACCTGTCCTCTGCCGGCGACGCGGAACTCGCCTGCCGAGCCGCCAATCAGTATGTCTGGCAGCTTGAGAAGGCCGGCCTCCTGAGCCTGCCACCGCCGGACGCCTCTGGGCTCGCGGCGGCGACGAGGCAGGTCGCGCTAAATGATCATATGACCGAAGACCTGACGGCGACGGACCGGCAGGTGATGAGCTTTCTCCACGCCCATATCCATCACCTGATTTACGTGGTGAAGGAGAACCGAACCTATGACCAGGTCCTGGGCGACCTGCCCGAGGGGAATGGCGATCCCTCCCTCGCCGTGTTCGGCAAGGCCCTGACGCCCAATCTCCACGCCATGGCGTTGGATTTCGTCGACCTCGACGCCTTCTTCGATAGCGGTGAGAGCAGCAATACGGGCTGGAACTGGTCGCTGGCCGGTCGAACCAATGACTGGACTGAGCGCGAGTCACCGGTGAATTATGCGGTGCGCGGCCTTCAGTACGACCAGGAGGGCGACAATAGAAACGTCAATGTGGGTTTCGCCAGCTCGGCGCAGAGGCTGCTCGCCAACCCGCTGGGGCCGAGGGACCCCAATGCGCTCGCCGGTGCGCGAGACGTGGCCGCCCCGGACGCGCCTGGAGCGCCGGAACGCGGCTATCTGTGGGATCAGGCCCTGAGGGCGGGGCTCTGGGTTCGGAACTGGGGCTTCTACGGCGATCTGGCGCTCTATCAAGCGGCGGCTGGCGATAAGCGCACACCTCTGATCCGCGACCCCTACGCGGCGGGGGTAAAGGTATTTACGCCGGCCAAAGCCTCGCTCATGCCCATCACCGACCCCTATTTCCGCGGCTTCGACAACATGTTCCCCGACTATTGGCGTTATCGCGAATGGAAGCGGGAGTTCGATGGTTTCGTCGCCAGCGGCAAGGCGCCGGCTCTGATGATGGTGCGCCTGATGCACGACCATACAGGGGATTTCGGCAAGGGGCTGGACGGCGTCTCCACGGTGGAAACCGAGCTGGCCGATAATGACTACGCCGTCGGCCTCCTCGTCCAAGCCGTGGCTCAGAGCCGTTTCGCCAAAGATACGCTGATCGTTGTGGTGGAGGACGACGCCCAGGACGGACCGGACCACGTCGACGCGCACCGGGCCCCGGCTTACGTGGTCGGCCCCTATGTCAAGACGCATGCCGTCATTTCGCAGCGCTACGCGACGCCCAATCTCCTGGCGACCATGGAGGCGATTCTGGGAATCCCCCCGATGGGCCTCAACGATGCGCTCGCCCGGCCCATGACGGACGTCTTTGATATCCAGCGTCCAGACTGGAGCTTCACGGCCCATCCAAGCCCGATCTTGCGCACCACGAGCCTGCCCTTGCCCCCGGAAACCCATGCCGAGGCCTGCACAATACCGCAGCGTTCTGGCGCCTACTGGGCGGCGGCCATGGCGGGGCAGGATTTCAGTCATGAGGATCACCTCGATACGGCGCGATACAACCTCGCCCTGTGGAGAGGGATGGAAGGCGACAAGCCTTATCCCGTGACGCGGTCCGGCGCGGATCTTAGAGCCAACAGAACCGCACTTCTGGCTCAATACCCAGGCCCCTGTCCGGGGCTCTGAATCCGCGTCAAGGGGGCGTTGATCAGCACGGAGAAGGGCGCATGGGGGACTGGAATCGTCGTGCGACCTTGTCGGCCTTTGGCGCAAGTCTGGCTGCGGCGGGGGTGGCGCGCGCGCAATCGGGCCCTGGCGACATGCGGATCAATGCCGCCCGTCTGAAGGCGACGCTGATCGGGCTGAGCGCCTTTGGCCGCCCGGAGGGTGGGGACTTCAGCGCCGGGGTCAGCCGTTATGCCTATTCCGAGGCCGATCTGGCGGGGCGCGCCTATGCCATCGGACTGATCCGCGCCGCCGGCGCGACGCCGCGCATCGACGCCGCCGGCAATATCTGGGCGAGGAGGGAAGGACGGGTCCCGGACTTGAAGCCTCTGGCGGTCGGCTCGCATATCGATTCCGTTCCGCATGGAGGTAATTTCGATGGAGCGCTTGGCTCCATGGCTGCGATCGAGATCCTGCGCACGCTCAACGCCGAGAATGTCACCCTGCGCCATCCACTGGAGGTGGTGTTGTGGTCGAACGAGGAGGGCGGAACGATCGGCAGCGGTCTCGCCGCTGGAATCCTTCCCCCGCAGGCGACCCTCGATGTGGTGATGAACGGCATCCGCCGGCGCGAGGGGCTGAAGCGGATCGGCGGTGACCCTGACCACATCGCGGATGCCCGCCTCGCCAAGGGGTCTCTCGCGGCTTATCTCGAATTGCACATCGAGCAGAGTGATCTTTTGGAGAAGGCCGCGGTCGACATCGGCGTCGTCGACGGGATCGTCGCCATTGATGAATACGATATCGATATCGTGGGGGTCGCCAACCATGCCGGAACGACGCCCATGGCGGATCGCCGGAACGCGCTTCTCGCCGCTGCCCGGCTGATTGAAGCGGTCCAAGAGGAGGTGACGCGTCTGCCTGGTCAGCAGGTGGGTACGGTGGGCCAAATTGAGGCCTCGCCCAATGTGCGCAACATCGTCCCCGGACGCGTTCGCATGAGCCTGGAGCTGCGCGATCTCGACGCCGCCAAGATCGCGGAAATCGCAACGCGGATCCGCAAGAGGGCTGAGGCTATCGCGGCTTCGACGGGAACCGAGATCGCGATCTCAGCCACTGATCGCGATCCGCCAGCCCTGACCGATCCCCGCCTTCAGAAGGTGTTTGAAGCCTCGGCAGCGGCCCTGGGGCTGTCGACCCTGCACCTGCCAAGCGGCGCGGGCCATGACGCGGCGTCGATGAGCGCCATCTGTCCCATGGCCATGATCTTTGTCCCGAGCGTCGGTGGGGTGAGCCACTCGCCACGCGAATTGACCACCTGGGAGGACTGCGCGCGAGGCGCTGACGTCCTGCTGCAAAGTCTCCTGCGCGCCGACAGGATGGCGATCTAAAGAGCGGACAGCGGCTCGCCGATCTCGGCGTGAAGGACGAGGTCAGCGTAACTGTCCTGATCAGTGGGCTCGCGATTGACGATCACAAGCCTCGCGCCAGCGCGTCGCGCCAGCAGCGGCAAGCCAGCGGCGGGATAGACCCGCAGGGATGAGCCCAGAACGAGAAAGACGTCACAGCCGTGCGCGGCGTCCTCGGCTCGGGAAAGGATCCCCGCAGGCAGCGGCTGACCGAATGAGATAGTTGCAGTCTTGACGAGGCCGTCGCAGGCGCTGCAGCGCGGCGCCGGCCCGCTTTCCGTCCAGGCGGCCTTGATCTGCTCGAGTTCATGTCTGAGCCCGCAATCGAGGCAGGTCGCATAACCGGCATTGCCATGGAGTTCGAGCACGCGGTCCGGCGGCGCTCCCGCCTCCTGGTGCAGATTATCGACGTTCTGGGTGATGACCGTCGACACCTTGCCTTCGGCCACCAGGCGGGCGATCACTCTATGGCCGCGATTTGGTTTGGCTCCCGTCCATCCTGCAGCGCCCGAGAAGACCCGGCGCCACGCCTCCCGCCGAACTTCTTCGGAGGCGACGAAGTCCTGGAACAGGATCGGCGTCATCCGACTCCAGACGCCGCCGGGGCTGCGAAAATCCGGCACGCCCGATTCTGTCGACATGCCCGCGCCCGTGAAGACGACCACATCGTCGGCCTCGGCGATGATCTCGCGCAGACGCTTGGCGTCAGAATCCATGCGATGCGACTGACCCGGGATCAGCCCGCCGCCGGCGCAGCGCGGTAAAGATCGGGCAGGAGCACGCGGAGCGCGGCGATCTTGGGCAGATCGTAGGTTGAGATATAGGGCGAATCCGGGTGCTTGATCAGGAAGTCTTGATGATAGCTCTCGGCCGGATAGAAGCCCGTGAAGGGGTCGAGCCGGGTGACGATCCTGTCGGTGTACAGATGGGCCGCCTGAAGTTGGGCGATATAGTGCTGGGCTTCGGCCTCCTGGGCGGCGTCGAGATAGAAGATTTCACCGCGATATTGTGTCCCCTCGTCGGGAAACTGGCGGTTGAGCTGAGTGGGGTCGGTGGCGACCGAGAAATAGACGCGCAGGAGGTCGACATAGCGCACTTGACGCGGATCGAAGACGATCTTCACCGTCTCGGCGTGGCGAGTGAGACCGCTGCTGACGGTCTCGTAGTGGGCGGTAACCGCCCGCCCGCCCGCATAGCCCGATATGACCTGGCTGACGCCTCGAACGTGCTGGAAGACACCCTGCATGCCCCAGAAACAGCCGCCGGAGAATATGGCGATCTCTCGGCCGGATGCGGGATCAGGCAGGACAAATTGAGCCGGCGGCGCTTTCACCGGACGATCGCCCCCCCACGCCGCCCAAGCCGGCCTCTGAACCAGCGCGGCGAGGCCGAGGGCTGCGGCTCCAAGAACCGCCATCGTGGCGATGCGTCGGGTGTCGACCATGATTGTTTCGTCTCGCTCGTCTCGCGCGGCCCGCGCTCAAGATGTGGGGGGGCGACGCCCGGGCGTCAACGCGCAGGCCCGGAGAGACTGGAGTGGCTATGATCGCGGCCGAGCCTCCGGTGGCCGAGATCGTGGTGACGGCTCCCGTGCTGCCGCCCAGCCCGGCCGACGCCGCCTTCTCGGTGCAGACGCTTGATCCCAAGGCCTTGGCGGCGGGCGCGCGGGTGGATGACGCCTTGGGCCAGGTCTCTGGATTCTCGCTCTATCGCCGTCTGTCGAGTCTCGGAGCCAATCCCACGGTTCAGGGGGTGTCCCTGCGAGGCATCGCCGGCTCCGCCGCCAGTCGAGCATTGGTGACTTTGGACGGGGCGCCGGTGAATGACCCATTCGGGGGCTGGGTGATCTTCAACGCTATCCCGTCGGAGACGCTGGGATCCGCCACCGTCGTACGGGGCGCCGGGGCCGGAGCCTATGGCGCAGGAGCGCTCACCGGTGAGATCGCGCTTGAGACGGCGCCCGCGCAGTCTGGTGACTGGCTTCTCGACGCGGAAGGAGGATCCCTGGGGCACGATCGCGTGGCGGGCGTGGTCAGCCAAAGCTTGGGGCGCTTCGTGGTCACCCTCAGCGCCAGTCAGGAGCATGATTCGGGTTGGGATCCGATCCGGCAGGGGAGAGGGCCTGCGGATTCCAATCTCAGCCTTGATGCATGGACGGCCAGCCTGCGCCTGGCGGCGCAACTGGGCGCCGCTGACGCCGCAGCCCGTCTCAGCGTCTACCACCAGGATCAGGGCTCCGGTGAAGTGGGCGTGAGTTCTCGCGACGAGGGTGTGAGTTTCACCGCCTCTGCAGCCCGGGCGCCGACGCCCGGCGTTCTTGGCTGGCGGGCCCAGGCCTGGCTTTCGGCCAGCAATCTCGCCAACACCGCCGCCGCCGTCACGGCAAACCAGGCGACGGCGACCTTGGTGGACAACGAATACGCCACCCCTTCACTGGGCATTGGCGGCGATGCCGCCCTGCGCGCGGTTTGGCCATCGGCGACCCTGGAGGCCGGACTCGATATCCGACGCGACGAGGGCGAGGACCGGGAGGATTACGGCGCGGTCGGGGGCGGCTTTCGCGACTGGCGACTCGCCGGCGGCGCATCCATGGTCGGCGGAACCTATTTGGAGGGAACGGATCGGCTCGGCGGCTGGCTGTTCACCGCCAATCTTCGGGCCGACGCTTGGCGGGACTCCTCGGGACATGAGTCGCAGGGCCCCTTGGATGGCGCCGCGAGCCTGAGCCAAGCCTACGCCAACCGGGGCGGTGTCCTGCCCAGCGCGCGTTTCGGGCTGAAGTACGCTGTAAATCAGTTCCTGTCCCTCCGCCTCGCAGCCTATTCGGGCTTTCGCCCCCCGACGCTGAATGAGCTCTATCGGCCTTTTCGCGTCGGCAATTTCGTCACCTTGGCCAATCCGGGTCTCAGTCCCGAACGGCTAGATGGAGCTGAGGCAGGTGCGGGCGGGGCCTGGCGCGCTCTGAGCTGGAGCGCAACGAGCTTTTACAACCGTCTGGTCGATCCGGTGAGCAATGTGACCCTGGCAAAGGGTCCGCTGACCGATTCCGTGGGCGGATTCATTCCGGCCGGCGGCGCCCTGATGCAGCGAGAGAACCTCGGGGTCGTAATTGCCTATGGAATCGAGGCTGACGCGCGATGGGATCTGGGCAGGACGTTGGACGCTCGGGCGTCGGTGAGCTGGACCCACGCGCGGGTCAGCGGGGCCGGGCAGGCGCCTCAGCTGGACGGGCTAAGGCCGGCTGAAACCCCCGCGGCCGCGGCGACGGTGTCGATTGACGCCGCGCTCAGCCCCCGCCTCGGTCTTACGCTCGATGGCCGTTACGAGGGGCAGCAATTCGTCGACGACCTCAATCAACTCAATCTTGCCCCCTCATTTGACCTGGACGCCCGTCTGAACTGGCGCGCCGGCCGACGTCTGACCCTCTATGTCTTTGCCGATAACCTCTTGAATCTCCCGATCCAGCAAAATCAGACGAGCGCAAGCCTGCTGAGCTATGGGCCGCCGCGCACATTCGGCCTTGGTCTGACCCTGGCCTCAGTGTCCTCGGACAAATGAAAACCGGCCGGAGACGGGGTCTCCGACCGGCTATTGGAATGAGCCCTACGGACGCAGGGCCGCATCCTGACGATCAAGTCTCAGGACTTGGCAAGTCTCAGGAACTCACAAGTCTCAGGACTTGGACGGAGCCGGGCTGGCGGCATCGGTCTTCTTGGCCGCCTTATGGTGATGCATCGGCTTGTGGTGCATCGTCTTTTCCGGCGGGTTCGGGATTGGCTGCATGGTCGCCGGAGGCGCCATGTCCTGGGCCGCCGCGGCCCCAGCGATGGCGCCGCTGACGATGATTGTGGCCGCGAGAGTCGTGAATTTCATCTGGCAGTCCCCTGTCTCAACATAAACGAGTACCCAAAGTCAGTCATAGACCTTCTCTAAATGATCTCAAGACACGTCCGGTTCCTGCCGATTGCATGGGTTTCCGTGCATGACGCTTCCGTCAGGTCTCCGGGCTCTGTAGGAAGCAGGCCTCGCCGCTGCCGGGGTCGTTCCATGCGTCATCTCCGCTTGCTCCTTCTCTGCGTCGTCCCTGCCATCGCGCTTGGGGCCTGTCGCTTTGCGAGCCTCGATCAGGCCCTGGCCTCCCTGGAGGGGGCATCGACGTCCCAGAGCCCAACCATCGCCACTGTGGAGGGGCGCAAAATCACTCAGGCGGATCTGGATGCGGAGATCGCCGCCCAATCGCCCAACGCCCCGGCCAAGCTCGACCAGCAGGGCAGGGATATGGTTCTTCGCGGCTTGATCGCCCGGACCTTGCTCGCCGAGGCCGCTCGGTCCCAGGGGCTGGATAAGACCGCAGCCTATCAGGAGACCCGGCGCCGACTTGAAGATTCTCTGCTCGCCACCGCCCTGCAAGCCAAGTTCGCGGCCTCGGCCAAGACACCCTCTGATGCTGACGTGGCCGCCTTTATGGCGTCGCATTCCGCATCTTTCGCCCAGAGGCGCATCCTGGGGCTCGACCAATTGCGATTCGAACGTCCCTCCAATCCGGCTCTCGTCCAGGCCATGAGCCGCCAGACCAGTCTCGATGGTTTGAGCGCCGTCCTCACGGCCAACCATGTTCCATTCCAGCGGGGGCACATTCAGGTGGACGGGGCGGCAGTGAATCCCGACCTCGTCGAGGCCATGACGAAGTTGCCGGCCGGCGCGCTATTCGTCCTTCCGAACGGCGGAGGCCTGGTGAGTGTGAACGCGGTCACGGGCTCCACGGTTCAGCCCTTTGTCGGCCCGGCCGCCCAGGCCTATGCGCGCCAGCTCCTCAATGTGGATGCGAAACAGGCGGCGGTGAAGCAGGGGTTGGATGCGATTTTTCTGAAGGCGGCACACCGGGTGAAGACGAGCAAACCCTATTCGGTCGCTGACATCCTGCCCCAGAGCGGTCTCGCGTCAGCGCCGGTCGTCTCCTCATCCGCGAGCGGGTCGGCTCCTCACTAGCTTCTCCCCGGCTTGGCGTTGCCGCTGCGGAGGCGCTAGGGAAGGGCCGTGAAAGGACCCTTCCCGATGATCAGGACTGCCGACGGACGCTGGGACAAATCAAAATTGCCCAGCCGCCATGTGACCGAGGGGCCGAGCCGGGCGCCGCACCGCTCCTACTATTACGCCATGGGGTTGGGCTCGCGCGAGATCGCTCAACCGTTCGTCGGTGTGGCCTCATGCTGGAATGAGGCGGCGCCGTGCAACACGGCGCTCATGCGTCAGGCCCTGGCGGCCTGCGACGGCGTCAAGACAGCCGGCGCGACGCCGCGCGCCTTCTGCACCATCACCGTAACTGACGGGATCGCCATGGGCCACGAAGGTATGCGTTCGAGTCTGGTGAGCCGCGAGGTTATCGCTGACTCGGTGGAGCTGACCTTGCGCGGTCACGGCTATGACGCCCTCGTCGGCGTAGCCGGGTGCGACAAGAGCCTGCCGGGCATGATGATGGCCATGTTGAGGCTCAATGTGCCCTCGGTCTTCATCTATGGCGGATCGATCTGCCCAGGCCGGTTCGAGGATCGCGACGTGACGGTGGTCGATGTGTTCGAGGGCGTGGGTCAGCATTCCGCGGGGCGAATGAGCCTGGAGCGACTGACCGAACTGGAGCGCCATGCCTGTCCTGGCGAGGGGGCCTGCGGTGGGCAGTTCACCGCCAACACTATGGCCTGCGTCTCGGAGGCGATCGGATTGGCTCTGCCATATTCGTCCGCCCTGACCGCTCCGGATCGGGCCCGCGACGCCTATGCCACGGCCTCCGGCGAGGCGGTCGTGCGCCTCATCGAGACGAATATCCGCCCACGGGATATCTGTACCCGCGAAGCCTTCGAGAACGCCGCGGTGGTTGTGGGCGCGACCGGAGGATCCACCAACGCCGCCTTGCATCTGCCGGCGATGGCCAACGAATGCGGCGTTGACTTCACCCTGCGCGACGTGGCCGAGATCATGCGTCGAACGCCCTATCTGGCGGACCTCAAGCCCGGCGGGCGGTTCGTGGCCAAGGACATGGGCGAGGCCGGTGGAATGCCCATGCTGCTTAAGACCTTGCTGGAGGGAGGCTATCTGCATGGCGATTGCCTGACCGTGACCGGCAAGACCCTGGAGGAAAACCTGGCCGATGTGATCTGGCGGGACGATCAGAACGTCATGCGCCCCTATCAAAGGCCGTTATCCCCCACCGGCGGAGTTGTCGGACTTTGGGGTAGTCTCGCTCCGGAGGGGGCCATCGTTAAGGTGGCGGGGATGACCGGACATCGGCGACACCATGGCCCCGCCCGGGTATTCGAGGGCGAGGAAGCCTGTTTTGGGGCCGTCGAGCGAGGCGAATACCGCGACGGCGATGTCTTGGTGATACGTTATGAGGGGCCTAAGGGCGGGCCGGGAATGCGCGAAATGCTGTCCACGACCGCGGCCCTGACCGGTCAGGGACGGGGGGACAAGGTGGCCCTGATCACCGACGGCCGTTTTTCTGGAGGAACGCGGGGCCTGTGCGTCGGTCATGTCGGGCCTGAGGCTCAGGACGGGGGGCCGATCGCGCTCATTGAGGACGGCGACATGATCCTCATCGATGCGGACGCCGGCAGGATCGAGCTCGAGGTCAGCGCCGAGGTTCTCGCGATGCGGCGCGAGGCGTGGCGGCCTCGCCAGACGGATTATGAGTCCGGGGCGCTGTGGAAATATGTCCAGACGGTCGGCCCGGCCCATCTCGGCGCGGTCACCCACCCCGGACGGAAGGCGGAGCGACACGTCTACGCCGATCTCTGATCGGTTCCGTGACGGTGTGGCGCTGCGCTTCGCCGGCCGGGCCCGCATAGGTCAGGAAGGGCCGCTGGTGGGGCGAGTGAAGCGGATGGGAAACAGGGCGTTCTGATTCGGTCCGCCACAGAAAGGGAGCAAGGGATGGCAAAGCCGCTTTGGCTCGTTGCGGCCGCGGGATGGGTGTTTGCGAGCGCCGCCATGGGGGCGCAAACGAACCCGCCGGGCAGTCTTGGGGCCCCGACCTATGGGATCTGGGGGTTTGACCTGGCCGGTCGCGACCTGGCCGTCAAACCTGGCGACGACTTCGCCGCCTACGCGACCGGCGACGCCTTGGCGGCAATGAGCATACCGCCGGACAAATCCCGCTGGGGCGCTTTTGGCATTCTGGCCGACCTGTCGCAAAAGCGGGTGCGCGCCATCCTGGAGGAGGCCGCGGCGTCAACGACCGCAGCCCCGGGTTCGGAGGAGGCCAAGCTCGGCGCGTTTTATAGGGCCTATATGGATGAGGCGAAGGTCGAGACGCTGGGTGTCGTCCCGCTCGACCGGGATTTGGCGCCGATCCGCACCGCACCTTCCCGCGCCGCACTCGCCCGTCTTCTGGGCCAGACTACGGCTGGCTTCGGCGACTCCCTGTTCGCCCTCAGCGTCGCGCCGGACTCAAATGATCCAACCCGGTATGTTGTGACTCTCGGGCAAGGCGGGCTCGGCATGCCGGACCGCGATTACTATCTCCTGGAGGCCTTTGCGGCCAAGAAGGCCGGTTATCAGGCCTATGTGGCGAGAGTGTTGAGCCTCGCTGGGTGGCCCGACGCCGCCGCCTGCGCCGCCGATATCGTGGACTTCGAGTCTCGTGTGGCCCAGGCGAGCTGGACACGCGCGGACCGGCGAGACCCCAAGACCACTTACAACCCCATGAGTCCGGAAGAGCTTGAGGGCCTTGCCCCGGGATTCGACTGGCGCGATTTCTTTGCCGCTGCGGGCCTAGGCCGCGAGAGGCATCTGGTGGTTCGGGAGAAGTCGGCGGTGCAGAGGATCGCCGCCATTTACGCCGTCACGCCGCTGGCGACACTTCGGGCTTGGGCCGCGTTCCATGTGGCCGATGAGGCTGCTCCTGTCCTGCCAAAGCGGTTCGTGGACGCTCGTTTTGCGTTCCGCGACAAGGCCTTGACCGGCACGCCTGAGGAGCCCGACCGCTGGAAGCGCGCCGTGGATGAGGTTGGCGGCCTCCGTACGGGCATGGGCGATGCTGTCGGCAAGATCTACGTCGCGCGTTATTTCCCACCGTCTTCCAAGGCGCAGATGGAAAAGCTGGTGGAAGACCTGCGTCGGTCCCTCGCAGCACGAATCCAGGCCTCCGACTGGATGGAGCCGTCCACCAAGGCCGCCGCTCTGGCGAAACTGGCGCGCTATAAGATCATGATCGGCTATACCGAGGAGTGGCGGGATTATGCGCATCTGACGATCCGCGCCGATGATCTCTATGGCGACGCCAAACGTGCGCGGGCCGCCAACTGGGCCTTTGACATTCATCATCTTGGCAGGCCTGTAGACCGGAACGAATGGGGCATGACGCCTCAGACGGTGAATGCCTACAACAATCCGCGAATGGTGGAGGTGGTTTTCCCGGCCGCCATTCTGCAGCCTCCATTCTTCGATCCCCATGCTGATCCGGCGATTAACTATGGCGGCATCGGCGCGGTGATCGGCCACGAGATGACGCACGGCTTCGACGATCAGGGGCGCCGTTTTGATGCGATGGGACGCTTGCGCGATTGGTGGACGGCGTCAGATGCGGCCAAATTCCAGGCCAAGGCCAAGGCCTACGGCGCCGAATACGCCGCCTATGACACCGGCTTGGGTCTGCACATCAATCCCCGTCTGACCATGGGTGAAAACATCGCCGACCTCGGCGGGCTGAACATGGCCATAGACGCCTATCACGCCAGTCTCGACGGCAAGGAGGCTCCGGTTCTGGCCGGATATAGCGGCGATCAGCGCCTGTTTCTGGGCTGGGCCCAGATATGGGAAAGCAAAGAGCGTCCCGACGCCGTCCGCCAGCAGATCGCATCCGATCCCCACTCACCTGATCACTATCGGGCGATCACTCCGGAACGGAACATTGATCTCTGGTACGAGGCGTTCGACGTGCAGCCCGGCCAAGCGCTATTTATCGCGCCGCCAGATCGGGTGAGGATCTGGTGAGGCGGCGCCTCAGCAAGGGGCGGCGACCGGCAGATTGTCCAGGAGGCGGGTGCGCCCGAGGCGGGCGACAGCCAGAAGCCGCGCGGGCTGGCTAAGCGGCCCGGCGTCGAGTGGCGCCAAGGTGTCAGGGTCGCGCGCTTCCAGATAGTCGATCGCGGTGAACCCCGCCGCCTTCAGCTCTTCAATGGCGGCGCTCTCCGCCTGATCCCGCCGAACCCCGGCCGACAGCCTCGCCGCTGCGTCCTGCAGTATCCGATACAGGCCTGGGGCGATCACCCTTTGACCAGCATCCAGGTAGACATTGCGCGAGGAGAGGGCGAGGCCGTCGGGTTCGCGAACGATCGGGGCCGGCGCAATCCGCACGGGCAGATCCAGATCGCGAACCAGCCGGCGGACCAGTTGAAGTTGCTGGTAATCCTTTTCTCCGAAGACGGCGAGGTTAGGAGCAGCCTGGATCAGAAGCTTGGTCACGATCGTTGCGACCCCGGCGAAATGCTTCGGGCGGACAGCCCCTTCGAGGTCGTCGCTGACGCCGCCAACCGTCACGGTCGTCGAGAACCCCACAGGATAGATTTCTTCCGGCGGGGGGGCGAACAGGAGGTCACAACCCTCAGCCTCCAGGAGCGCCGCATCACGAGCTTCGTCCCGGGGATAGGCGGTGAAGTCCTCCCCGGGCCCGAACTGCGTGGGGTTCACGAACAGGCTGGCGAGGACATGCGAGGCCTGCGACTTACCGAGGCGCACAAGCGAGAGGTGCCCCGCGTGCAGGGCGCCCATAGTGGGAACAAGAGCCAGGCTTGCGCCCTCCCTTCGAAGGGCGGCGAGCTTGTTGCGCAGGTCCGCGATAGACCGGACGACGGTAAGACCAGGCACGGGACCTCGGGGCGACGACGACGTTTCGGGCCCGCTCTTGCGCGGTCGACACACCTGACGCAAGCACAAGTCCAGATTTGTGCGCTCCTGAGTCGGCCCTAGGGCTCGGCGCCGGCCGGGTGGGGTTGGAGCGAGGTCCGTTTGGTTGCGGGTTCGGGGTCGGGGAGGCGGGCAGGATGAGCGTGCGCGCGAAGGTGATTGTCGTCGGTAATGAGAAGGGCGGGGCGGGGAAGTCCACCGTCTGCACCCATGTGGCTGTGGCCCTGCTGTATGAAGGCGCCAGGGTCGGCGTGGTGGACCTGGATCTTCGTCAACAGTCCACCGGACATTTTTTCGCCAACCGCCGCGCCTGGACACAGGCCCAGGGCGCTGAACTGCCACAGCCGACCCTGCTGGAAGTGGAGGACGAGGCCAATCTGATGTTGGCGCTCGGCGCGACCGTGGATTTCCTCGTGGTCGATACACCGGGCGCGGACACGCCCCTGTCGCGCATGGCCCACCAAGCCGCCGACCTTGTGGTCACGCCCATGAATGACAGCTTTGTCGATTTCGACATGCTGGGTGTGGTTGATCCCACCAGCCTGACCGTGATCAAGCCGAGCCTTTATGCTGAAGCCGTGTGGGAAGCTAAGAAGCGCGCGGCGGTGGTGCGCCGGGAGTCGGTGGACTGGGTCGTCCTGCGCAACCGTCTTGCCTCATCTGAGCCGCGCAACCGTAAAAGGGTGGACGAACGCATCGCCACCCTGGCTAAACGCGTGGGATTTCGCCCTGTTGCAGGTCTTCGCGACCGGGTCATCTATCGTGAGCTGTTTCCGTTTGGCCTGACGGTCACGGATCTCTCGCCCCAGGTGCGCCCCGTTCCTGTCTCCTTTGCTCATCTGTCGGCCCGGCAGGAGCTGCGCACGCTGCTTCAGGACATGGATCTCGTCAGCACGCCGCTCGAGTCCTGAACGGACGGGAGGTGGGCCTTGGTCTGGCGATACTTGTTTGTTTCGCGCTCCTGGTTTGGGCGGGCCGTCGGCCGGCGTCGACTCGCCGCGCCGTTCGTCTCGGCGCCGGGCTCTTGTCGGGCCTTGCGGCTGTGGGGGCGGTGGTGAGCGGCCTTCGGGGGGCCTGGCTCATCAGCCTCCTGTTCATGGCGTTGTCCGCCTATATGGGCTCGCGCACCCGGGGCCCGGCCGAGTCGAACCCGCTTCCGGGAACGCCCCATCGTCGTGAGGCCCTGGCGATCCTTGGTCTTGTGGAGGGAGCGACGCCGGATGAGATTCGCGCCGCGCACCGACGTCTGATCCGGGAAGCCCATCCCGATCGCGGCGGCTCTGCTGTCTACGCGGCCAAACTCAATGCGGCGCGCGACCGACTCCTGCGCCCTGGAGATTGAGCGAGCCGGATCGACCGACTGCCGGGCTTCAGACCCGGCGCACGCCCTCGATACAGGAGATACCGTGGCTGCGCACGGTGCTGCAGGCTTCATGGGCGGCGGCGCGGTCCATTCCGGTGAAGCGCGCCACATAGACCCGGCGTCGACCACCCACTACGCCCTCGGCCTCATTGAAGAGGTGCGAGAACCGGTGCGAGACGAAGGCGATGCGAGTCTCGGCGGCTTGACGGCTGCGGAACTTGCCAACCTGAACCCACCAGCTCCGGCTCTCGTCGCGCATGCCCGAGGTCGTGTTTCTGGCCAGGATGACATCGATCGGGTCCTTGGCGGTCTGGGATGCGCGGTACAGGCGCGCCGCACCCGGGTCAGGACGTTCGAACAGAGCCTGGGTCACAGGAATTCGCTCGCCTCGGTCACGCCGATCTTCGATGTCGAATCCCGTAAGCAGCAGTCCCTCGACATCGGCGTTTCTCACAGCGCTCGAGGGCCCGCCCATGACGACGGCGATGAGCCGATGACCGTTTCGAACGGCCGAAGCGTCGAGATTGAATCCGGCGGCGTTAGTGAATCCGGTCTTAAGCCCATCCACCCCAGGCATCTTGCCCAGCAGGTGGTTGGTATTGACCATGGTGCGGCCGCGGTATGAGAATTCCTTCTGTCCGAAGAAATAATAATACTGCGGATAGTCGTGAAGGATCGCTCGCGTCAGAATAGCGATATCGTGAGCTGTAGTGATCTGTCGATTGTCAGGAAGACCATTGGCGTTGACATAGCGCGTATGCTCCATGCCGAGTTGCTGGGCCTTCAGGGTCATCATTGCGGCAAATCGTTGCTCCGTGCCGCCGACCTTCTCAGACAAAGCGACCGCCATGTCGTTGGCGGAATGCACGCACATGGCGAACATGGCGTCACGTACGGAGATTGTCTCGCCGGCGCGGAGGCCGAGTTTTGTCGGCGGTTGCGAGGCGGCAAGCGGAGAGACGACGATCTGGTCATCCAGGCGCAAACGTCCCTGGGATAGGGCCTCGAAGGCGAGATAGAGCGTCATGACCTTGGTCACCGACGCGGGGTAACGGGGACTGTCTGCGCGCTCATCGAACAGCACTTCGCCGGTATTGGCGTCCATCACAATCGCCGTCATCCGGGGTTCATGGTTGGGAACACGCATATCGCCAACTTGCGCCATCGCGAAGGCGGGCGCGGCAATCGGTCCGATCAGCGCTCCCGCAACGCCCGCAGAGAGCGCGAGACGACGAAGCCCTTGGATCATGAAACTTTCCTGTGCCTAGTCAGAGGGCGGCGCGAGCCGATCGGATTCGGTGTCCTTTATGGAACTAGCGGCGTTTCATGAAAGTAAACAAGCCTTAAGGCAATCTCTTGGGGAGGCTGTGGAGGGCTGGCGGTCACAACATTGTGACAAATTGTGCGCTGCACAAAAACCGATTGACGAGTGCAGTGCAGCATGAGATACCGCAGCGTCACGGTTTGGAGGGTTCGCGGCTTGTCAGTCGCCACCTCCTTAGCCGACAGGATTGCCGCCTCCGTTCTCGCCACTTTGGAGTCAAACCCATGGCCAACACCGCCGAAACCACCAAAACCGCCCAAGACTACCTCCAGGCCGGCAGCGCCGCCTTCAAGGAAGGTATGGAGAAGTCAATCTCGGCTCTCTATGAACTGAATGCGCACTCCAAGAAGAATCTCGAGGCGATGGTCGCGTCCATGACCGCCGCCACCAAGGGCGCCGAAGCTGTAGGCGCCCGCGCCTTCGCCTTCTCCAAGAAGTCGGTCGAAGATCAGATCGCCGCCAGCAAGGCGCTGGCCGGGGCGAAGAGCGTCCAGGAGGTCGTCGAGCTCCAAACGGCTTTCGCCAAGTCTGCGTTCGAGTCGTTCGTGACCGAGGCCAACGAGATCGCCGGCGCCGTGTCGGGATCGGTCAAGGACGCGATGTCGCCGATCAATGAGCGCGTCACGGCCCTTGTCGAAAGCGTTCAATCGGTTCGCTAAATCTTTGGCGGTTGCTGCCGCTGAATGATCGGAAGACCCAAGGCCCGTTGCCTGCCTCAGGCGGCGGGCCTTTTCTGATGCTCGCCGCCTCTTTGCCCCGAGAATAGGTCGGGCTATGACGCAGGCATGTCCAGTCCGACCTCCCGTCTCGCCGATCTTGGAATCGTCCTGCCCACGCCGGTGGCTCCCGTGGCGAACTACACCCCCTACGTGCGCACCGGCGCGCAGATCTACATTTCGGGACAGGTGTCGCTCGACTCTTCAGGGGGCATCCGCGGCATCGTTGGTGAAGATGTCGATGCTGAACGCGCTCACGCGGCGGCGCGGCTGTGTGGCGTCAATCTCCTGGCGCAGATGCGGGCGGCCTGCGATGGCGATCTGTCACGGGTCCGTCAGGTGGTGAAGCTGGGAGGGTTCGTTCAGGCCGGCCCCCTCTTTTTTGACATCCCTCAGGTGGTGAATGGAGCTTCGGATCTGATGGTCGCCGTATTCGGCGACGCAGGCCGTCACGCCCGGTCCGCCGTCGGCGTCTATCGGCTGCCAATGAACTTCGCCGTCGAGGTGGATGCGGTGATCGAAGTCGCATGAGATCAGAGTTCGGTGAAGCCTGGGATCTCCTCTTCCAACCGGCGATCGCGCATCGTGGGTTGTGGTCGGTGGACGGTCCTCCGGAGAACTCCATGGCCGCCTTCCAGGCCGCGTGTCAGGCCGGCTATGGCATAGAGTTGGACGTCCAGCGCACTGCCGATGGCGAGGCTGTGGTGTTTCATGACGCTACGCTTCAGCGGATGACCGGCCTCGAGGGGCGGGTTTGCGATCACACCGCTGCGGATTTGGCCAGGACGAAGCTAGGCGCGTCAGACGAGACGATCCCGACCTTGGCCGACGTGCTCACCTTGGTGGGGCGTCGCGCCCTGGTCCACATTGAGATCAAGATTCCCTATGGAGAGGTCGGTCCCCTTGAGCGGCGCGTCCATGAGGTCCTGATCGACCATCACGGGCCCGTCAGCGTGATCGGTTTCAACCCCTATTCGCACGCCTGGTTCGCGGAGCGGCATCCAAAGGTCCTTCGCGGCCTGGACAGCTACGGTTACGCCGACGCCAGCGCCCGCACTCTGGCGCCTGATATCCGCAAGCGATACGCCCAACTGGAGCACGTCAGCATTGCGAAGCCGCACTTTCTTGCGCTCAGCGCTGAGATGCTCCCCCATCCCCGGGCGACGGCACTGCGGGCGTCCGGTATGCCGGTCATCGCCTGGACCTTACGAGATCCGAATGAGTGGGTGCGGCTTCAACCCCACTGTGACAATTTGATCTTCGAGGGCTATCGCGCGTGACGGCCCTAAGGGCCGAGGTCAGCCTGCACGGGCGCATCGCCGAGATCGGAACGCGCGACTGGGGCGCCTGCGCCGAGAATCCGCTTTATCGGTCCAATCCCTTCATCGGCTTCGACTTCCTGAATTGTCTCGAGGACGCGGGGTGCGTTGAGGCCCGGACCGGATGGGCGCCTCGCCACCTTGCGATCCGCGATGAGAGCGGGCGCATCGGCGCGGTGCTACCCTTGTACCTCAAGTCTCATAGCCAGGGCGAATATGTCTTCGATCACGCCTGGGCCGACGCCTATGAGAGGGCCGGCGGGCGATATTACCCAAAGCTGGTCAGCGCCTCGCCGTTCTCCCCCGTCACGGGGCCACGCCTTCTTCTGCGCCCCGACATCGACCCAGGACAGGGCCGTGAACGCCTGATCGACGCCGCCATCACGGTTTGTGACCGGCTAGGAGCCTCAGGATGGGGGGTCAATTTTCCCAGCTCCGAGGAGTGGGAGGCGCTTCGCGCGCGCGGGCTCCTTGGACGTCAGAACCAGCAGTATCACTGGCTCAATCCGGGCTACCGCGATTTCGATGATTTCTTGGCTGCCCTTTCCTCGGGGCGGCGCAAGACAATCCGGCGCGAGCGGCGGGACGCCCAGAAAGACTTGGAAATCGTGAGGTTGCGCGGCCGGGAGATCTGCGAGGACCACTGGGACGCCTTTTTCGCGTTCTACATGGATACCGGCATGAGGAAATGGGGAAGCCCTTATCTCAACCGCCGGTTCTTTTCCCTGTTGGGAGAGCGGATGGCGGACAAGGTCCTTCTCGTTCTCGCCGGGCGGGACGGACGCTGGATAGCCGGCGCGCTGAACCTCATCGGCGACGACTGCCTCTATGGGCGCAACTGGGGATGCGTAGAGAATGTCCCCTTTCTCCATTTCGAGCTCTGCTACTATCAGGCGATTGAATTCGCCATCGGCGCAGGGCTCGCGCGGGTGGAGGCGGGTGCGCAGGGGCAACACAAGATCGCCCGCGGCTACCTGCCCACGGCGGTCTATTCAGCGCATTACATCGCCGACCCGGCGCTGCGGGCGCCCGTCGCGCATTATCTGGAGGCCGAACGGCGCGGGGTGCAAGAAGAGATGGATTGGTTGGAGGAGACCTATTCCCCGTTCAAGGCGCAGTCGGAATGAGCCCAACACCCTGGCCGGATGAGGTCGAGCTGGTCAGCGACGGGGTGATCCTGACTCCCCTGCGGTCCGAGCATGCCAAGGGCCTCGCCGCAGCGGCGGCCGACGGCCAGCTCTGGCGGCACTGGTACACCAATGTGCCGGCGCCTGACGCCATGGAGGAGGGGATCGCGCTGCGCCTGGCTCGACGCGACAAGGGTCAATGCCTGCCTTTCGCCGTGATCACTCCGGACGGCGTTCCTGTCGGCATGACCAGCTACTGGAACATTGACCCTGAGGCCCGCCGGGTCGAGATCGGAGGCACGTGGTATGCCGCATCGGTGCAGCGAAGCGGCGTCAACACGGCCTGCAAACGCCTTCTTCTGGCCCACGCCTTTGAGACCCTGGACTGCATTGCCGTGGAGTTTCGCACGCATTTTTTTAATCATCAGAGCCGGCAGGCGATCGAGCGCCTCGGGGCCAAACTCGACGGCATCCTCCGGAACCACACGCGCGGACGCGACGGGCTGTTGCGGGACACCTGCGTCTATTCCATCATCGCCGGCGAATGGCCCACGGTCCGCCAGCACCTCGACTATCGGCTGCAGCGTCGCCAACCGGGCGACGGCTGGATGGGGGACAAAGGATGAGCCTCGACGGAGCCTACGATCCGGCGAATGTGTTCGCGCGAATCCTGCGCGGCGAACTACCGAAGGCTCAGATCTATGAAGACAGTGAAACGCTCGCCTTCATGGACGCCTTCCCTCAAGCGCGAGGACATTCCTTGGTGATTCCGAAGCACGGCCAGGCTCGAAACCTCCTCGAGGCATCGCCGGCGACACTGGCGAGTGTGATGGCCACGGTGCGCAAGGTGGCGCGGGCGACCCGCCTCGCGCTCGATCCCGATGGGATCATGATCAGCCAGTTCAATGGCGAGGCGTCAGGTCAGACCGTTTATCATCTGCACGTCCACATCATCCCGCGCTGGGTCAATCAGCCTCTCGGCAGACACGCCGGCGCCATGGCCGACGCCGCCGATCTCGCCGCCGTTGCAGCCAGGATATCCGCCTGCCTTGAGCCCTAGGAGCTGTGGACACTTAACGCAGCCATAGGATGATGGCGGCGAGGGTTACGATAGCGAGATAGTTCCTTGCGGTCTTTTCGAAGCGTGTTGCCACGCGGCGGAACTGCTTAAGCCTTGAGAAGCAGCACTCGACCAGGTGGCGCTGGGCATAGAGATGGGCGTCGAGGGGATGCTTGATGGCTCGCGAGGGGTTGTTCGGGATCACGGCGACAGCGCCCTTGTCGGCGATCTTCTGGCGCAGGCGGTCGGAGTCGTAAGCGGTGTCGGCCATCACCACCTCGGCGGCAAGGCCTTCGATCAGGGGCTCGGCCTGCGGGGCGTCGCCGCGATGGCCGGCGGTCAGGCTGAACCGGACGGGACAGCCCAAGCCTCTGACGGCCATGTGGATCTTTGTGCTCAGGCCGCCGCGGGAGCGGCCAAGGGCCTGATCTTCAGACCCCCCTTTTTCACCGCGCCAGCGGCATGCTGGTGGGCTCTGACGATGGTGGAGTCGACGATCAGGTACTCGAAGTCCGGATCGTCCGACATCGCCTCGAAGATGCGCCGCCAGACCCCTTTGGCGCTCCATCGGCTGAAGCGCCGGAAGACCGTGTTCCAGTCCCCGAACACCTCATGCAGGTCACGCCAGGGCGAGCCCGTCCTGACGATCCACAGCACACCCTCGACGAACATCCGG